>CAYYHY010000076.1:0-9405 GCA_964471855.1 uncultured Oscillospiraceae bacterium
CGCCGTTCAGCAGGTAATTGTCACCGCGGCCGGGACCTATCAGCATCTGATATGACAAATCGTCCTTCTGCGTAACACGGAAGCTCAGGTAGCCCGAATCAATCCACCACAGTTCTGAGTGATCCAGGTCCAGTGCGTCCTTGGCAGCAGTAAAATCGTTGTATACATTCTTGTTGCCATTCATGTAGTCTGTTACATCCTGCTCTTTCGCTATTCCTTCTGCCACCAAGTCGATATCTTCTGTTCCAGTATAGCTGTTCCCATCCTTGAATTTCTTCAGCAGTAAATCATAAATCTGTCTTGCGCGCTCGTTCAGCTGATTGTAAAAATAGTTTGAGGCAATCGGATCAGTTGATATTTTTTCGCCGGCTGCCTTCGCCTCTTCGGCGGTTACAGCACCCGTCGCCGGCAGCAGTGAGAACACCATCGCCAGCGAAAGCAGCACGGACAGGACCCTACGTTTCACGTCTGCACCTCCACAGAATCATCAAAGCCCTCTCCTGCAGCCCCAGCAGTCCGCACTCTCTCCGGGCCGGGCATCTGAAGCTGCCGGTTCTCCTTAAATCTGATCTCTCTCACTCCCCCTGAAGTGTCTCCCGGGGAGCGTCCAGACGCAGCCCGGCTCCCCCTGCGGCAGATTATCTGCCGGTTCCCGCAGGTCCCCGTATCAGCCCTCAAAACAGGAAGAGGAGCAGGGGGAGGTCTTCTTCCATAGACGATGCTGCCCTGCTTCTGTTCCCCGGTCTTCCGGACCGGCAGGAAGATCAGATATGCATGGTTCTGCCATCCCTGTCGTACAGAAAACCTCTCCTTGGGATGCCGGATCCGGCTTATCAGCGGAAGATCCGCCGGTCTGCCATCCGGTTTCCCGGTACCGGTTGAATCTGAGGGGAGTCCCCTTTCTAAGGGACATGGCCCAAGCAGTTTACAATAATCGGCCGCATTTTAAAAGGTGGTCACGCTACTTTTAACAGCAACTTAATGCCCTTGTCATTTGATTATTCCTCATCTGCCAGCAGATTAAACAGCAGTTTTCCAGTTTTTCGCCTGTTCTGTCCTGTCTTTTGGCGCTCACACGTTTCAGATTCTGCCGTTTTCAGATAAAAACCGGCTGTTTCTTTCCGGCACAGTGCAGCAGCTGCTGATTTCTGCCTGCCAGTTCTTCTGTTTTGCCGAATCCGCAGCACCGTCTTTTCCCGCTGGTGCTTCCCGGCACTTCCAGACAGCCAGAACCGGCGGAGCCCCAGTGCAGGACTCCGCCGGCCGTTTCTGTCTCCGGGCACTGCAGGACCCGGACTTTAACAACGGTTTACTTCACAATGAGCCGCACCACGCGCTCCATCACAGCCGCCACTTCTGCACGGCTGGCTGTGCCGCCTGGATTCAGACCGCTGCCGGTGCCCTCGAAGATTCCGGCCTCTACGGCCCAGCCCATGGCCTGGGCTGCCCAGCCGGATACCTGCGTGCTGTCCGGGAACCGGGTCAGGTCCGCGCTTCCGGCGGTATCCATCCCGATGCTCTCCGCATAGCGGTGTATCATGGCCGCGAGCTGCTCGCGGGTGATGTCATCCTCAGGTCCGAACGTGCCGTTTCCATAGCCGTTCACGATGCCCTCCCGGCTGGCCCAGGCTACGGCTTCCGTATACCACTGGTCAGCGGGAATGTCGGCGAAGGACGGGGCAGTGCCGGCTTCCTTCTCCTGCTCCAGACGCCACAGGACAGTTGCCAGCATGGAGCGGGTCATGCTGCCTGCGGGGTCGAAGGCGGTATCGCTGACACCGTTGAAGAGTTCATGGCTGGATGCAAACTCCACTGCGCTTGCAAACCACGCGTCCGCAGCTACGTCCCCAAAGGCTTTTGCGTTGTCGATGACCTTCACAGTGGCGGAGCCGGGCAGCAGGACATGCATCTTCCCGTCCTCCAGGATGGACTTGGGCAGAATGGTCTCGTTGCCCTCCTCGTCCACAAGTGCGGCCACCTGACCTTCCGCGATGTCGAGTTCCACAAGGATGCCTGTGGAAACGCTGTCCACAGTCTTTCCGTCTGCCTGGATCTCCACCGATACGGCACCGCCGTCCTTCCGCTCAGCGGATACGGTGACATTCTTCGCTTCGCCCAGTTCCGCCAGGGCGCCGTGGGGGATTGTCACGTCAGCGGCGGGGGTCTCCACTCTCAGGTCTGCCTGGGTCTTTTCAGCCAGGCCGGAAAGGAGGCTGCCGGGCAGTCCGACCTCCGCACGGTCTGCATCCTTCGAGATCTCGGGGGCGACAACAACGGTGCCGCTGCTGTTTTTCTCCGCCTGTTCCAGAATCTCGCCGCTCATGGCGCTGCCGATGTCCGCGCGGGCAGTGCCGTCCTTGACCGTGGCCTTGGGTTTGGCGGTGGTCGTCGTGCCGGCTTCTGCGCTCCCGCTGGTTGTTACGTTCTGCGAAGAGGAGGAGGAAGAAGAACTTCCGCCGCCTGAACTGTGGCTGCCGCTGCTGCTGGATCCTCTGGTTTCGCCGCAGCGCATGCAGACCCCGTTTTCATCGTAGTCATGGCCGAGAGCAGGCAGCACCTGGCGGTCCTTTACAATCTGACCGCAGGCTTCGCAGTGTTCGCTGTCGGTCCAGCCGGGCTCGGTGCAGCTGGGCGTCACGCCGTCGATGTCCTTCTCTATGGGCCCGGCATGGCTGCCGTCTTTGCAGGTGCCGGCCGCGTCAGCCGGGCGGCTGTGACCGCAGCGGGTGCAGACCCCGTTTTCATCGTAGTCATGACCGAGGGCCTGGATGGTCTCGGACTCGCTCACGGTCTCCCCGCAGGCAAGGCACACGGTGCTGTCCGTGCGTCCGCTGAAGGTGCAGGAGGGGTCATGTCCGTCGTGGCTGCTGACGATGGGGCCCTCATGCTTTCCGCCTGCGCAGGAACCTTTCAGGACATGTCCGCAGCGGGTGCAGACGCCGTTTTCGTCATAGTCGTGGCCCATGGGGTCGATGCTGACAGCGGGCTCCACAATCTCGCCGCAGGCGGAGCAGACCATGTTTGCTGTCTGGCCGTACTCCGTGCAGGTGGGCTCCTTCGCGTCGCCGCTGTCCTTCAGGGGACCCACATGATGGTCTTCGGTGCAGGAGGAAGGCGTGCGCTCATGACCGCAGAGAACACAGATGTTTCCCTCATACTGGTGACCTCTGGCAGGCGTCTCCGTCCGGCCTATGACCTGCTGGCAGGTATTGCAGTAAGTCTCAATGTACCCGGGATGGGTGCAGGTGGCGGTGTCCGCAGTCTTTGTGACATCGTCATGCGGGCAGTCCGGCACATGTCCGGGGCTGTCGCCCGCATCCGGGGCAGGGGGTTCCGGTGTCTCCCCCGGGGTCCCGCCGCCTTCCGGCTCAGCCGGCACCGGCGGAGTGACTGGTGCGCTGAAAACGCACTTCAGGTCCGCGTCGATTTCGTCGTGCCGGTACCCCCGGTAGTCCTGCCCCACGTAATCCATGGAACTGGCGGAGAAGGACACTTCCGCATCGGTTTCCAGCAGAGACGCGAGGCTGATGGTTCCGGAGATGACCTTTGTGTTCTCCTTGTTCTCCACGTCACTGCCGAGATGCCCTGTCCGGGCAACCACGTACAGGTCCAGAATACCGTTCGAGATGGCGGCATCCAGGAACAGATCTGTGGCGCCGTCCGCGCCGGTCCACTGGAATTCCGCATCCGGCAGACCCTCGACAGCTATGGCAGTGTGCATGGCGATGGGTTCCTCGCTGGCGTACAGCGAGAAGACTGCCTGGGAATGCGTCTCATCGTAGGTCATGGTGAGGGCCTGGTCGATGGCGCTCAGCTTGTCCCCGGGCACGCTGCTGCTGATCACCTGGACAGCCGGAGCTGCCTGCGCTCCGGGCACATCTGCCCGGGCATACTGCACGGCAGAGCTTACCGTCCTGCCCTCCTGTCCTGCAGCGGCAGCCGTTTCCGGCACGCCCGCAGCGAACTTCAGGATATCCGCGGCAGAGACCGGGGAGAACGCCTCCGGTCCCTGGGCGGCGGTGTCGCCGCTGTGGTCCGATGCGCTGGTGATGGTCACTTCCGGGATCTTCTCCGGAATGGTGAAGTGCAGGCTGGTGCTGGTCAGCCGCTGACCGGTCAGCTTCTGGGCGTCCTGGACACGGTACAGCTCAGCCTGAACGGATTCGATGCCGCTCAGGGCATCCTCGTTTTCCAGCCAGTAGAACCAGCGGCCGTCGCTTGTCTGGCCCAGACAGCCCTCTTTGGCCACATCCGCCAGAATGATCTGGTCGCCGCTGATGATGGCGCCGTTCTGGTCCTTCAGGACAACCACGCTGTAGGACGGGTCGCCCTTGTAATCGCCGAAGAAGATGATGGAGTCTCTGGGAATGAAATCCTCCGGACCGGAGGCGTAGTGGAAGTCATCAGAGAGCCGTCCGAAGCCGCCCTCCCGCAGGTCCACGTTGTCGTTGGTGGGTCCCAGGATGTCCAGTTCGTTCAGGGAGACGGTGGTCTGGCTGGTGGCGGTCAGCTTCAGGAAGGAGGCAGGGTAGATGTACATGTAGGGGTCCATGCTCCCGTCTTCCAGAACCTTGTTGAAGTAGACCGTCTGTTCGCCGGTGGTTTCAAACGTTCCCGTCTTGACGGGGATCCATGCCGCGCCGTCCGTACTGACGGAGATCTCGTAGTCTGTAATGGCGGAAGCGCCGCCCGCGTTCAGCTTCAGTGCGGTGACCTGCTCCACGCCGCCCAGATTGAGGATAATCTCCGGGTGGTTCGGCTCGCCGTTCTCATCTTCGGGCACCTCGACGGTCCCGTAGTAGGCGGTGGTGGGGTCGCTGTCAAAGACCTTCGTAATGGCGGAGATGAAGGTCTCCTCGCAGTAGCCCTGGTCGCCTGCGGCTACGGTCACGTCGTCCTCGCTGCGCATGTTGGTCTCCGCTGTCCATGCGGCCTTGTCGATGGCGCCGTCATGGCACACCTTGACCTCCGGCAGGACAGCAGGGGCGGTTTCACCCAGCAGACGGTCCACGCCGATCACGGTGTAGACAAACGCCTTGTTGTTCTCTGTGGATACGATGTCCGTAAAGGTCTGGGAACTTCCCTCTGCGGGCACAAAGGCCACAAGGGTTCCGTTGCGGAAGATCTCATAGCCCAGCATGGCGTCCGCACTGCTGCAGCTGTTTGCCAGGCTGAGAACGACCTGGTTCTCATTGCTGATCCGGGAACTTGTGGCGTTGGTGATGTGCGCCGTTACGGCTGTGCCTTCGCTCATGCCGGAGCCGCCCTGGATGCGGTAGAGCCGGGAGTCGTCATCGATAAACTGGATGTCCCGCTCTTCCCTGTCAAAGTGACTGGCATAGGCGACGGTATCTCCGTCCGGCTGGAAGCCCCAGGCGCGGAAGAAGTCCAGAAGGTCCAGCTGCGCAGCCGCAACGCAGGCGCGCATGAAGTTCTGGTCCGCTGTGCCGTTCAGAACCAGCTTCGCAGACTCGCGGCCGTTCGCCTTGGAGACCGCGTCCGCGCGGGCGCTGTCCCGCATGTAGGAGTCCACCCGGGCATAGAACAGGTTTTTCTGCTGCTCCTCCGGAGCTGCATAGAAGCGGTAGCTGTAGTCATTGTCGTAGGCCAGGTGCAGCTGCCAGTACATGGCCAGCTGAACGGCCAGGTCGCCGGTGTGTCCGGTGTTGCCTGCCGCCACCGCCTTGTAGACCTTGTCGTAGGTGGTGCGGAAGGATTTGCTGGTCTCGTCCGTCTGTGCCAGCTGGGCGAAGACGTTGTTGGTAACCTCGACCCGCTGATAGGATGCGGCGTTGATGCAGTGGCCGATCTCGTGGGCGATGCCCCAGCCGCTGTAGCCGCCGCTCAGTTTCTGCCCCTTGTCGTCTGTGACCACGGGGCTGGTCCCGAACAGACCGGGGACGCTGCCCCACTCGATGCCGATGTGCTTGCCCCCCGCGTACATGAACGCGCCGGTGAACATCTGGTGGTACCGGATGTTCAGGCGGGTGGACGGCCAGCGGTCCGTACCGGTGCCCTGCCTGTGAAGACCCTTGAACTGGTAGAAGAGCTCGATCTCCTGCTCCATGGCCGCGATGGCGTTCTTCAGGCGGGCCGCCCGGTCTTCCCCTTCCAGTCCCTTCTGGACCTGCGTGGCCGGGAAGCTGAACACCATGTTCTCCATGACGATCTCAGTGGAGTTGAGGAAGCACTCCCGCTCGTTGTATGCATAGTCCGCGTTTGTGCTGCCCGTGTGCTTCTCGCCGTGTAGAGTACTGATCTGGCTGGTATAGCTGTCCAGTTCGGTGAGGTAGGCTGCAATGGCGGCATCCCGCTGTGCGTCATCCAGACCGTCCACGTTGAGCATGGGGATCTTCTGCGCGCCCAGGACGCGGATGGTGTAGTCCTTCGCCCCTGCGCTGCCCGTGTACCAGATGTACAGGGAGCCGCCCTTCTCCTTCTCGTCCGAGGAGAGCTTCGGGATCACGATCTCATTGCGCCCGACCTTGAGCTGGGTGACGTCTCTGCTCCAGGAACTGACCTCCGGGTGGTACTGGGTGGCGACCAGCTTCATGTTTGCATTGGCGCCTACAAAGTCGGATGTGCTGCCCACGTATACGATGACGGTATCGCCGGCCGCGGCCACATAGCCGAGAGGCTGGTTGTCCGACAGCGCCTGGGCAAAGTCCAGCTTCGGATCCTGCGATGCCGCAACGGTGGTATCCACGGTGAACACCGGGATATTAGCCACATGGTCGTTCAGAAGGGACTTCGCATAGGTCAGGAGCTGACCGAGCACGGCAGCCCGGGGGTGGATCTCACCCGTCTGGGGATCCGTCTCGCTCACTTTTGCCTCAATGGCTTCAATGTCCTCTTCTTTGACTTCCGGCTTCAGGGTAATCTGGCTCCAGTCTGTAAACAGACCGTCCACTTCCGCGGACAGGCTGTCGTACTCGTACAGGCCGATCTCCGTGATTGTCATGGGATGACCGTTGGAGGCCCAGACGGTGGAGGTGTAGACCTCCAGGTAGCTGGCATCAATGGGCTGATACAGAACTGCCTCGTAGAACCTGCGGCCCTGGTCGTCCTGCTTGTGGCTGAGCTGGGTGCCCATCTTCACAATCTGACCCTCGGCGTTCCGGTAGCCGATCTGCACCGCATTGATGTCCGCATGGGGTGCCTCGCTGGGTGCAATGCGCACGGCACCGATTTTGTGGCTTTCGGTCAGGGTGATCTTCGGACCGCGGAAGTTATGATAGCTTACCCCGCTGTCCCAGTCCGGAATGGCGGCATAGGTTGTGGGGTCGTTGTCCACAATGGCCTGCCAGTCCTCCGCCGTGGCGGCGCCGTTCTCCACTATGCTGCCGTCCGGTCTGTATATGCTGTATTTCTTGTCCGCATTGCCCTCGATGGAAGCAATGTGGGTATTGGAGAGGGCAAGGTCCCCGCCCTCCAGGGTGCCGGAGCGGTTGATGAGGCCGTACATGGGCAGCTTCACACCCTCGGCGGTCAGGACCACAGCGCTGACAGTATTGGATGCATCGCTGGGCCCGTTCTCATTCACGCCCACCACGTAGAACTCATACTCCGTCCGGGCTGTGAGACCTGTGAGGGTATACGAGGGAGATGTCAGACCCTCTACTTCCGTATAGGCGCCTTCCGTGCCTTTCTGCCTGTAGTACAGGTTCCAGGACTGGGTGTCGTACAGGTCACGCCAGGTGACGGTGATGCTGAGCACGCCGCCTGCCGCATTCAGGTATTCCGGCGTGGGCGGTTTTTTGGTGCATTTGATGATGTAGGATACCGGCTCGCACCACTCGCTGCGCCAGCTGCCGTTGACGGACCGCACCCGCAGCTCGTACGCCGCAAAGGCTTTCAGTCTGCCGTTGAAGGAGTCGGACTGGAAGGTGTAGCTCGTTCCCTCCTCCTGCGTGACAGAACGCTGGACGCTCAGCCCGGGTCCGGAGATGGAGATCTCGTATCCGGTCACATTTGTCTGCGCATCCCAGGAGAAGGTAAGCGCCTTGTCCTCGTCCTCCGTATTGGTGATACTCTCTTCGTCGATGGTGGGAATGGACAGGTCCGGCTCCGGGATCCGGTCCGCAAAGTCCTCCAGGAACTGGACGCTGGCAATCTCCGCCAGGTCGCCGCTGGAGGTGCCTGTAACCCGGATGCTGACCTTCTTGACAGCCACCTTCGTGCCGATGTCGATCACGATGGTGCCGTCATTCTCCACGGTTACATCGTTCACTGTACTGGAGGATGCAGAGATCTTCCGGATGATGCCGCGGATGAATTCCCTGGGGGAACCGGGACGGTCATGCTCATCCTTCACCGCAGCGGTGTAGGTGCTGCCGTCATCCGTTGTAATCTCCACGGTACCCTCGGTGATGGTGTTCTGGGAGTTGACAGGCGGTGCTATGGTAATGGCTGCCGTCTCAAACCCGGAACTCTCATCCGCACCGGCAAGTTCCAGCCCGATCTCCACCGGGTTCGTATCGCTGATGGGCTGTTCCGGATTTTCCGGAGCAAGCTCCACGTAGCTGTCTGTATCGCTGGAGAGGAGGGCCTCCTCTACCGTAGCCGGTGTCTCTCCCTCTCCGGACCCAGCAACCTGTGCGCTGCCGGAACTGGTTTCTGCCTTCGCAGCCTTTTTCAGAGCCAGGACGGACATGGTGCGCACGGGCTTCGCCTCAGTGTTTCCGTTCTGGTTCCGGACCACGTAGGCCAGATCCGTCAGGTCCACATCGCCGTCCCCGTCCATGTCATAGGCGGTGTCTTTGCTGTCGATGGCTTTCCGGACCAGTTTTGCATCCGCGTCTGTAATCTTGCCGTCGCTGCCGTCGAAGTCGCCAAGGGCGATGACGCCGAACAGTTTGCCGGCTTCCCGGCCCTCATTCACTGCATCATCGTTGTACAGGGTAATGGTGACGCAGTTGCTGGCAATTTCGATGCTCTGACTGTAGGGCACGTAGTGGGTGCCCGTGACCTTCAGGGTGTATTTGCCCTCATGGATCCCGGCAAAAGTACCGGTGGTCAGGGCGCCCTGGTCTGTCATGGTCAGGGAGATACTGTCTCCTCCGCCTTCCGGGGTGAGGGCTGCGGTGAAGCTGCTGTCCTTGTCCGGAATGATGTGATGGATGACCAGCCGGAACTCGCCCAGGGCGTCATCCTCAGGGGACAGAGTTTCTTCTTCCGGTGCAAGATCCATTTCTTCTTCCGGCGGAAGCTCCTCCAGCGGTTCTTCCCCGATGTCCTCCTCCCCGGCCTCCGGCGGGGCGCTGTCCGGATCTTCCGTGTCCTGATCCGTCATGCCCGGGGTGTCATCCGAAGTCCCGGTGCCATCTGCCTCCGGTTCTTCCGGTGCGGCGGCACCGTCATTTTCGTCTTCCGGACCGGCAGGTGCCGGATCCTCCGGTGCAGGGG
>CAYYHY010000076.1:9505-11204 GCA_964471855.1 uncultured Oscillospiraceae bacterium
GCACCGTCATTTTCGTCTTCCGGACCGGCAGGTGCCGGATCCTCCGGTGCAGGGGACTCCCCGTCCGGTGCTTCCTGGGAGCCCGTACCCGGTTCGTCTGTCTCCGGCTGCGGCTCCCCTGCATCGCCCGGGTCTGCCGGGTCTTCCGCCGGCGCTTCCGCTGCCGTCTCGTCGGATGGGATGCTCTCCTGAACCTCCGGACTCAGAGAATCCTCAAAGCCCGGCTGCTCCTCCGCTTCCACTGCCAGAGCCGGTACCGTCAGAACCATGGGGACCAGCATGGCGAGAGCGAGGATCAGCGCAAGGATTCGGGATGGCCGGCGCCTGCCGCTCAGGTGCATTCGCATAGGGCGTTCTTCCTTTCTGTGCTGAGATATGGCGGGAGCAGGGGAGAGGGACTGGAGGCGCTCCTTCTCCGCCTCTGCCCTGCAGCCGCTGGCTGATCTTCCTGTCCGGTGCGAAGACCAGATATGTACTGTTATGCCTTCCCCGTCTGCATGGAAACTCCCTCTGCCCGAGAGCCGGGTCCGGCTCTTCAGCACAGCCTGCCATCCGGTCCCCCGGTGGCTGGTTGAAACTGAAGGTGAGCTTCCTGTAAGCGGAGCGTGACTTAAGCAGTGTATAATACTCAGCCGCATTTGAAAAGGTGCTTCCGCCACTTTTAACTGCAACTTAATGCTTTTATCATCTGATTATTTCTCATCTGTCAGCGGGGTAAACAAAAATTTGTCAGTTTTGGCCCTTCCCGGTCCCGCTTTTTACGCCTGCAGATTGCGGATTCCGCCATTTTCGGGTGAAATCCAGATGTTTCTTCCCGGTACAGTGCAGCAGCAGCTGATTTCTGTCTTCCAGCTTCTCTGTTCTGCCGAATCTGCAGCAGCGTGTTCCCTGCACCTCCGCCTTTCCGACCGCTGGAAACCCCCGAAATCCTCAGGGGTCACAGACCGGGTCCCCGGTCCGCATAAGCCCTGCCGCCTGTTTGTGAAAAAAGCAGCAGGCGTCGCTGCCTGCTGCTTTGCTCACTGTTCATTTGTTCCGATGTTGCGGTGCATCAGTTTGCGATAGCCCTGTTCAGGAATGTGACAACCTGTCCTCTGGAGCAGAGCATATAGGGGGAGAATACATCTCCTCCTGTACCAACAGTGACGCCGCTGGAAACAGCCCACTGAACGGCACTGTAGAAGTAGTCTCTGGATGACACATCGCTGAATGTCCTTCCCGATGCCTTCGGACTGCCAACATACCTGTATATGAAGGTTACCGTCTGAGATCTTGTCAGGACATCATCAGGAGAGAACGTGGTTTCTGTTGTACCAGTGGTGATTCCCTGCTCAACAGCCCAGAGCACTGCATCACGATACCATGCATTGGATTTGACATCGCGGAATTTCAAACTGCTCGATTTTGGTGCAGGAGAACCGGATGCACGCCAGAGAATGGTTACCATTTCTGCACGCGTACATGTAGCCTCAGGGACAAAAGTATTATCCGTTACACCTGTGACGAGATTGGCATTGTACGCCCAAACGACAGCGCTGTAGTAATACATGTTAATATCGATGTCGTAGAACGGGATGCCTGGGCTCGATGTCTGACCCGTAACAGTTACCGTGCAGGTATCCTTGAAGTTCCCGTCGCTGGTTGTTGCAGTAATCACAGCTGTTCCCGGTGCCTTGGCCGTGACCTCACCCGCAGAAGA
>CAYYHY010000077.1:0-2869 GCA_964471855.1 uncultured Oscillospiraceae bacterium
TCCCGAACTGGCAGTCAGGGACTGTCTACGGGGTGTTCGTGGAGAGTACAGGCATGGGCGTCAATATCCGGGAGGGTCCATCCCACAGCAGCGAACTTTTGGAAACCATCTATGGTACCACAAGGATGAACTTCGAAGGCGAGACCGGCTGGGGACCAGGATCTGACGGAGCCGTGCATGAGTGGTACAAAATCACCACGGAGCAGGGACGCACCGGCTGGGTCAGAAGCGACCTGATCCAGGCGGACCACTCGAACGCTGTGGTGCTTACAAGGAATACAGGCGGAGATGGCTTGAACATCCGGTCGGAATCCCGGCATGACAGTGAGCTTGTGGGAACTGTCCGGGATGATGAGCCGCTTTACTGGTACGGTGCGACCGGTCAGGGCTACGGCTCTGACGGAGGCTGGTATGACTGGTACTGGATCATCACGGACCAGGAACTGAGGGGATGGGTCAGAAGTGACTATGTGCGGGAGGTATACTGAAACAGCTGCGCATGGGGACAGAAGGAGCGGAGCACCGGGACTGACAGTCCGCATGTTCCGCCCCTGGCAATGATAAACCTGGACTGCGTGAAGACCGTTCCGGCACAGGAACAGCTGGTCTGTTTGGGACGTTTCCTCATGCCCGGCATCGCGTTTCCTGAGACAAATTTGAGCATCTGCTCTGCGGAACAGATGCTGAAAACGCCCGCCGGCAGTGCTGCAGAACACTGCCGGCGGGCGTTCGGATGTTCTTATTCCTGTCAGACAAACACAGCTGGCCTCTCACAGCCTGATTACCCTGCCCCTGATGATTCTGTACAATCTGGGAACTGGCACAGGTAAGGAAGCGGTGACTCCGCAGCGCCAGGGCACTGGCGACTCCTGCATCGCAGTGCAGACAGCGGCATTTTGGACAGAAAAACAGCAGCTTCGAAGGAGAGGCGGTGAAGCTGCCTGCAGCTTATGCTGCGGCCGCCGGTCTGCTGTGCGCTCCGATGCTGCATGGATTCAGAAAATCTGCACTTAAACTGGAGAAAGGGGTTGCGCCCGGCCGAAGGCTGTGTTACAAGAAGCGAGAGAGCAGAGGCCAACACCCCCAGTGGCGCATGACAGCGCATGACGCGAGGGCGAAGGGGGTGCGGCCTGATGGATTTCAACACGGCTATGCTTATCATCGCCGTCCTTGGGCTTGCAGTAGCCACAGGCCAGTTTGTTCTGCAAACTGTGACCTTTGTGCGCAACACTGATGCCCGCCGGGTCAGGCATGCGAAGCAGCACCGACCGCGTAAGCGGAAGCGCCGTAAAAAGCGCTAGTCTCTCCCCGGGTTTCTAACCCAGGGAGAGACCTTACCGCAAGCGCCACTGTAGGTGAGCCGGTTTGCCCCAACCGGCATCTTCTGCCCTCTATTATGGACCTCGCTGATTGCGCTGTCAACCCCTTTTTTGCGGCACCCCTGCCTGTTTTTTCGGACGGGGGTGCTGTACTTTTTGTGCACAGGAAATGACGCCGCCGCAGCAGGCACCAGTCTCCCCCCGGGTTTCTAACCCAGGGGGAGACCCCCACGCAAGCGCCATTGCAGGTGAGCCGGTTCTCGCACAACCAACACCTGCTGTCTGCCATTATAAACGCCGCCTGGCCCGCTGTCAAGTTTTTTCAAAAATTTTCTTTCTTTGCAGCGGCGGCGGAGAGGCAGAGCAGGGGCCGCCCCTGCAGATGCCCTGCGGGGCAGGATCCTCCCTTGCAGAGTGCTGGACACTGTGGTAAGATTTGACAGGATACTGTCCCGCAGACCGTGCAGGACAGCGGCCGGACCCGCACTGCGGGGAAACAGGAGGGATGGACATGCAGAGAACGATTACAGTGAAAGGCGTCGGCAGAGTCAGCGCGAAGCCGGACACCATCGTGCTGACCATGACAGTCGAATCCAAAGACAGAAACTACAGCAGGGCCATGGAAGACGCTGCGGCCAGTATCGAGGACATTACCAGCGCATTTGTGGCGGCGGGATTTGAGAAGAGCGCAGTCAAGACGACGAGCTTTAACGTGGATGCGAAATATGAGCAGGTGGAAGACCGGAATGGGCACTGGCGCCGGGCGTTTTCCGGCTATGCAGTGACCCATGACCTCAAGCTGGAGTTCGGCTTTGACCGGGAGATGCTGTCCAGAGCCATGAACGCGGCTGCGGGCTGCCGCTCCCATCCGCAGCTGTCTGTGAACTTTACAGTGAAGGACGGGGAGGCGCTCCGGGGGGAGATGCTCCGCTCGGCGGCACAGAACGCCAGGGAGAAGGCAGAGGTGCTCTGTGCGGCCTCCGGCGTGACCCTGGGGGAGCTGCTGGCCATTGACTACAGCTGGGGCGAGATCAGCTTCCAGTCTGACACCGGTTTTGTGGCGAAAACATGCGCAGCAGAAGTGTCTGTGGGGAGCATCGACTTTGAGCCGGAAGATGTGGAAGACAGCGATACGGCCACCTTCGTCTGGGAAATCAAATGATCATCTGAGCAGAGCATGTGCAGCTTCTGCCGGCGCCCCGGGGACACCAGGCTGGGAGGCTGTGCATGTTCTTTTCTGTCTCTGTGCCGTTCATCCCGGTCAGCCGGCCGCTGAGCGGATTCTGCCCCCGGCGCTGCGGTTCCGGTGCATAATAGAGAGGTGTCTGCCGGCATCTGTCCAGAGACAGAAAGCTGAATTCCAGGAAAACGGGGTTTTCCCTGGGGCACAAATCGGCTATAATGAAAGTGCGCTGTGCGCAGAATGTCAGCAGGACCCGGTGGCCTTCGGATGCGGACGCAGAACAGGGAGGTGCCTCGCATGGAGATACGCTACGCTGCCCGGACGGGGACAGGCAAAGTGCGCCCCGGCAACGAGGACAGTCTCTACG
>CAYYHY010000077.1:2969-11146 GCA_964471855.1 uncultured Oscillospiraceae bacterium
GCTGCCCGGACGGGGACAGGCAAAGTGCGCCCCGGCAACGAGGACAGTCTCTACGCCTGCGGCGTTGTTCTTCCCGGCGAGTACGGAGGGGCGGCGCTGAACGGGCAGGCCGGAGCCGGTTCCGTCTTTGCGGTGTTTGACGGCATGGGCGGCGAGGAGGCAGGCGCAGCAGCCTCCCATATCGCGGCGGAAGGGATGAGGGGCACAGCACAGCTGCTGGCGAGCGCCCCTGTGAAGAAGATGGAGGACATCCTGGCGGAGTATGTGCGGCAGGTCACGGCGGAGACGGCGAAGATCAGCCTCCGGTCGGGCACCACCATGGCCCTGGCTGTGATCCGGGACGAGGGGATCTGCTGCTTCAGCCTGGGGGACTCCAGAATCTACCTGCTCCAGAACGGGCAGCTGCGCCAGATCACCCGGGACCACACCCTGCAGGAGGACCTGCTGGACCGGGGGGTTCCCCCGGACATGATCCCCCGGGGGGCGGACCACGCCCTGACCCGCTGCGTGGGGATGGGGGAGGCGGACACCCCCGACGTCTTCACCCCGGTGCGGGGGGACGCCAAGATGCTCATCTGCTCGGACGGTCTCTACGACATGGTGGACGACCGGGCCATCCGGAAGACCCTGATGGAGAAGGGGGACCCCGCCGAGGCGGCGGACTCCCTGGTGAGCCAGGCCATGGCCGGCGGGGGCCGGGACAATATTTCAGTAATAACGGCAGACATCCGGCCCGGGGGCTTCTCCCTGAGCAGGCTGTTCCACACGCCGGTGGCGCTGCCCCAGGTGGCGGGACGGAACACGAAGCCGAAGCCGGAGCGGAAGCCGAAGGACAGGAAGAAAAAGGACAGGAAGAAGGGCGGGAAGTCCCTATGAGCGGTACAGAGACAGAGGCGGAGAGGGACCTCCGGAGCCGCGTGGAGCAGGTGCTGGGGGAGACCTGGACCGTCCGCAGCGAGCTGGGCGGCAGCCGCTCCGGCGTATTTCTGGCGGAGCATGTGCGCCTGCATGCCCTCTTCGCCGTGAAGGCGGCCTGGAAGGCGGATTCGGAGGAGACGGATCTGCTGGCGGAGGCCCAGCTTCTGAAGAAGCTGTCCCACCCCATGATACCGGAGGTGCTGGACATCTTTGACGAGCCGGACTGCACCGTGGTTCTGGAGGAGTACGAGCCGGGTCCCAGTCTGGCCCAGTACCTGGGGAAGAACGGACCTGTGGACGAGGAGACGGGGCGGGCCTGGTTTTCTGAACTGGCGGATGTGCTGTCCTTCCTCCACAGGCAGGAGCCGCCGGTGATGCACCTGGATATCAAGCCGTCCAACATCATCCTCCGCAGGGACGGCCAGCTGGTGCTGCTGGACTTCGGCAGCGCCCGCACGGCGGGAGACAGCCGGCCGGTCCGGTCCGGCAGCCCCGGCTACATGGCCCCGGAGCAGAGGTACGGAACCGGGGCCCCGGACCCCCGCTGGGACATCTACTCCCTGGGGGCCGTCATGTACCAGATGATGACAGGGTCGGTGCCGAAGCCCGCCCCTGCCGTGCAGGTGCCGGCCAGACGGAAGAATTCAAAGCTCTCCCGGGACATGGGGCGGATCCTGAGCCGCTGCATGGCGCGGCGCATGGAGGACCGCTATGCAGATGCGGGGGAGCTGGCGGCGGCCCTGAACCGGCCCGCCGGTTCCTCCGGCAGACGCCGCAGGAGAGGGAAGAGCCAGGGAGGTCCCCTGGCCGCCGCGGCTGTGCTGGCCGCCTCCGCCGGCATCGCCATTGGAAGCCGTCTCCCCCGCCCCCGGGGCAGGAGAGACAGAAAAACTGACAGCTGAGACGGGGTGATGGAGTTGGAAGACTCTTTTGGCAGCACCTATGAGGTGAAGGAAGTCCTGGGGGAGAACGGGCTGCTGCGGCAGGTTCTGGGGGAGGACCCGGTGACCGGCAAGCAGTTTCTGGTCCAGGAGTATCGTGACGACGGGCACCGGCACCCCGTGCTGCAGGTCAGCATGGATTCCGTGCGGGAGCTGGTCCACCCCATGCTCCCCGCCGGCGGGGAGCTGCACAGGGACGGGAGCGGTCTGTACTATGTCTGCGAGCATGTGACGGGCACCACCCTGGCGGAGATTCTGAAGGAGAAGGGACCGGCGGAGGAGAAGCAGGTCCTGGGCTGGTTCCGGGACCTGGCGGGTCTTCTGATGTATCTGGACCGCCAGGAGGAGCCCCTGACCCTGAGGGGGCTGACCCTCTCCGGGCTGGTGCTCACGGAGGACGGACAGCTGCGGCTGGCCTCCGCCTGCCCCGCAGCCGCATACGGCCAGGGGGACCTGCCCGCCGGCCAGCCGGCGCAGAACTGCGAGATCCCCGGACCCGCCTTTGTCCGCTCGTACTACGATCACCGCAGACCCCTGATTCCCGAGGCGGTCACACCCCGGCATGACATCCGGGAACTGGGCAGCGCCATGTACACCATGCTCACCGGCGTGAAGCCGGAGGACAGACCGGAGACGCCGGCCCGCCATTACCGGCCGGATCTCTCCCGGCAGATGAACTACATACTGGAGCGGTGTCTGCCTGTGCTGCCGGAGGACGCATACCAGAGCCTGGAGAGCCTGATGCTGGATCTGGAGCGGGCGGAGCGCAGCTGGTGGAAGCCCCTGACGGTTCGGGAGAAGCGGGAGCACCTGGAGTACCGGAAGGTTGCGGCCTACCGGAAGAAGTACGGACCGGAACTGCCCCCGCATGGGGAGAACGGTCCCCGGACCGTTCAGGATGTGCTGGAGCTGCCCGGGGGACCGGTGCGGGACTGCGGTCTCTTCCAGGAGTACGAGGCGGTGGAGCGGGCTACGGGAGCCCGGGTTCTGGTGCGGGAGTACCGGAAGCAGACGGGGTCCCGGGAGATGGCCCTGAATGTGAGCCTGGAGGTCATGAACCTGATAAACCACCCCCTCCTGCCCCGGGGGATCCGCTTCTTTGAAGACAGCGAGAGCCTGTGCATGGTCCAGGAGCTGGTAGAAGGGAAGACCCTGGAGGAGTACCTGAAGGAAGAGGGACCGGTGCCGGAGTCGGATGCCCTGATGTGGTTCGTGGAGCTGGCGGATATGGAGGATTATCTGAGCAGCCTTCCTCTGCCCCTGGAGCTGACCGGACTGACTCTGTCCAGCCTTGTGCTGGAAGAGAACGGGAGCATCCGGGTGAAGGAGCTGGGACCGGCCTGCGAGTATCTGAACACCGTAACCGGGGAGACCGAGACCCCGGAGGGACCCGCTGTCTCTACCGTCCGGGGCGGGACCAGATGCCCCTGGACCCTGGGCACGGTCATCTACGCAGTGCTTACCGGGCGGACCATGGAGTCCGCGGACATGATCTCCGAGGAGGAGATGTTTGCGGTGATCAACCGGGCGGCCTCCCCCGGCCTGGCCCGGATCCTGTGCAGATGCCTCAGCGACAGTCTGGACTGCGGCTGGGACACCGCGGGGGAACTGCTGTCGGACCTTCAGCGGCTGGAGCTGGCCTCCGGGACTCTGCTGATCGGGCTGCGGGATGCGCCGGTGGTGCCAGAGAGGAAGAAGCGCCGTGTCAGTCCCCTGATGCTGGCTGCAGCCGGGGCGGCTGCGGGAGCAGTCCTGCTGGCGCTGATCAGGCGCAGAAAGAAGCAGCAGCCCTCTTCCCCCGCAGCGGGGAAGAGGACCGTGCAGGGAATACCCTGCGGTAAGAAGACATAAGGAGGGGTCAAAATGGAAGAGAATGAGAGACCGGAGACCGGGACGGAGCGCCCGGCGGAGGAAGTCCGGGAGACGCAGAGCGGCGGAACGGAGGAGTCCCCTCTGGACCGGTTCCTGGAGGCGGCCGGGTCCATGCCCGGCACCCGCCTCTTCCCGGAGGGCGTGACGGCCGACGGGCAGTACCGCATCCTGAAGAGGGAGGACAGCCAGGGACCCTTCTTTGTCTGCGCAGGGGAGAAGATCAGCAGCGGCGCCCCGGTGACCGTGCGGGTGCTGGACAGGCGGGTCGGCCCGGCGGCGGATATCACGGAGGACCTGGAGGCGCTGAAGAAGCGCAGGCACCCCCAGCTGCCCCGGATCCTGGACATCTGCGAAGAGGACGGCAGGCTGTTTATCATACAGGAGCGGGTCGCCGGCGTGACCGTGGAGAAGCTCATCGAGAGCGGGGAGCGGAACACGGACCTGGCCCTGTGGCTGTTTGTGCGGGCTGCGGAGCTGCTGCGGGATCTCCACAGCCGGGAGAAGCCGGTGATCCTGCGGGTCATCAAGCCGGCCACGCTGGTCCTCTGCAGGGGTCCCAGAGGGGAGACCCTGCTGCGGATGGGGGACGCCGGAACGGGGTGGCGGCCGCATGTGCCGGATGCCACCGTCCTGTTTGACAACGTTGAGTGCGGAGCCCCGGAGCAGGAGCGCGGGGAGCCGGACGCAAGGAGCGACATCTGGGCCCTGGGCAGCTGCATGTACTGGCTGCTTGCCGGGAGCCGTCTGACCGCATCCGGGGACCTGTTTCAGGAGAGCCGGGCGGAGCAGATCCCCCGGGAGCTGAGAGGGATCCTTGCAAAGTGCCTGGAGGCGGAGCCGGAAGCCCGCTATCAGAGTGCGGAGGAACTCCTGGCGGACCTGGGGAAGCTGGATGTTCCGGAGGAGCTCCCCTGGCAGGAGGTGGAGAGGGCTGTCCGCGGCGGCGCCGGAGAGGAGCCGGCGGCGGAGGAGAGACCCGCCCCCCGCAGGAAGAACCGCGGGGCGGCGAAGACGCTGGCGGCGCTGGCCGCAGGCTTTGCAGCCGGAAGCCTGACCGTCCTGGCCCTTGTGAAGGAAGCGGCGAAGAGGAAGGGACCGGACAGTTCCGCACGGCAGTAAGAAGAGGGGGAGGGACGGAGAATGGCCGGAATCAATGACCGGGTCAGCAGCACCTTCAAGGCCAGCTATGAGATTGTGGACAAAATCGGCAGCGGCGGCATGTCCACTGTCTACCTGGCCGTCCAGAAGCGCTCGGGCACCCGGTGGGCGGTCAAGGAGGTCAGCAAGAGGCAGAACGAGCGGATCGACTTTCTGACGGAGGCGGAACTGCTCAAGAATCTGGACCACCCCATGCTGCCTCTGATCGTGGACATCTTCGACGAGCCGGACTTTGTGTACATCGTTGAGGAGTACGTCAGAGGCGAGAGCCTGGACAAGTATGCGGAGAGACAGGGACCTGTGGACGAGGAGACAGGTCTGCGCTGGTTCCATGACCTGGCCGGGGTGCTGAAGTACCTGCACGGCCAGAATCCCCCGGTCATATACCGGGACATGAAGCCCTCCAACATCATGCTCAAGCCGGACGGCACGCTGAAGCTCATCGACTTCGGCATTGCCCGCCAGTACAAGCGGGAGCAGACATCGGACACGGTCAAGGCGGTCTCCTACGGCTATGCGGCACCGGAGCAGTACGGCACGGCCCAGACGGACGCCCGCACGGACATCTACGCCCTGGGTGTCACCATGTACCACCTGCTTACCGGCAAGAGCCCACAGACGCCCCCCTACGGATTCCCTCCCGCCAGAGAACTGAATCCCGCCCTCTCGGCCGGCATGGAGCGTGCCCTGCAGGGCTGCATACAGCCGAATCCGGAGGACAGGTTCCCCGATGCGGATGCGCTCCTCGCCTTCCTCGACTCCATTCCCTCCTACAATCTGCGGGTCAGCAGCGCCTATAAGAAGGCGAAGCGGGGCCGGAAGGTCCGCATTGCCGTCCTGGCTGTGCTTCTGGCCGCCTCTGTGGGCCTGATCGCCGGAGGCGGGGTGCTGATGGGGCAGGAGAAGGAGGAGGAGTACGCATCCCTCCTGCAGCAGGCGTCGGATGCCGCCGGGGACTACAGCACCTGCACGGAGCTGCTGGACGAGGCCCGGGCTCTGTACCCGGACCGGGTGGACCCGGAACGGCTCCAGACCTATGCCCTCTATCTGGACGGGCAGTGGCAGGAGTGCGTCGACTTCGGAGAGGAGACCCTCTCCCAGTTCGGGGACGACACCCAGACCCGGCTCACCATGGCCTCCGCCCAGTTTGAGCTGGGGGACTACGAGGCGGCGGCGGAGGGGTTTGCCCAGGGAGGAGACCTGTCGGCGGACAACCTGCGGGACTACGCCGTCTGCCTGGGCCGCCTCGGCCGGATCGACGAGGCGGAGGATGTCCTCAGCCAGCTGACGGGGCAGGGGGCCCACCCGGATGTGACAGAGTATGTCCAGGGCGAGGTGAGCATGGCCCAGAAGAACTGGACGGATGCGGAGACCTCCTTCCTCAGCGCCCTGGACCAGGCGGAGACGGACGGTCTGAAGCGCCGCTGCTACATCTCCCTGGGGGACCTGTACCGGGAGTGCGAGGCCCTGGCCAGACAGGAGGCCTCCCCCATAGCCAACCCGGCCACCAAGGCGGTGCAGGTGCTCTCCGAGGCTGTGACCCTGGACGCCCTCCGGTCGGACAGCGTGATCCTGGAGTCTCTGGGCCTGGCCTACTTCGAGTCCTGGCATACGGACCCCAATGCCCCTGAGGAGTATCTGAAGCGGGCTGCGGAGTGCTTCGGCCGGGTCATCGAGATGGGCGTCGCCCGGGACTACCTGTACGGCAACCTCTATACCATCTACTACGAGATGAAGGACTATGACCAGGCGGAGGCGGCCCTGACGGACTACATGGAGGCGTATCCCCAGAGCTACGTCCCCCACGCCCTGCGGGGCATCCTGCTCATCAGCCTGGAGAACGAGAAGCCCCAGGAGAGCAGGGACTACAGCGCCGTAATGGAGGAGTTCAACGAGGCCGGCAGACTGCTGGGGGCGGACGAGGACTCCAGCTACTACCAGCAGCTGAGCTCCTACATTGACCAGCTCCGCAGCGGCGGCTGGATTTCCTGATACAGACAGAAAGGGGAGACGGACATGTCACCCGGACAGATGATGTTCTACGCGGGCATCGCACTTCTGGTTATTACCGTCATTCTCGGAGTGGTCTTCGCTGTGACGTGGCCGAAGACGGACACGGTCAGCATCGGAAAACTGACACACACCGGCACAGGACCCGCTCCCTCCGCTGCGACGGAGGATCTGGCGGGAAGACGGACAGACGCAGTACCCGGGGCGGGAAGACGGACTGACGTGGTGCCGGGGTCCCGGAGAGAGACCGATGCGGTATCCGGCGGAGTCCCTGAGACGGAGACACTGATACCGGACGGCGGCCGTGAGACAGAGACGGTCGTGCCGCGGGACTGAGAACGCAGACAGAAGCGGCTGCGGTCACGGACAGGGGTGAGCAGAGTGGAACAGGTGAGAAGAGACAGCCCGGACCGGTTTGAACTGGTGCGGGAGCTGGATGCGCTGCCCTCCGGGCGGCGGTTTCTGGTCAGGGACCGGCTCCGGGGCGGGCTCATGACTGTGCGTACCCTGGGCGGCGTGAAGGAGAAGCTGGACCTGGAGCAGCACAGCATCACCATCCCTGTCCACCGCTGTCTGCCGGTGATCCTGGACCTGTTCCAGGAGGGGGAGACCCTGTACCTGGTGTCCCCCTGGAAGGAGGGGGAGGCCCTCAGGCAGCGGATGGAGCGCAGCCCCGGAGCGGAACAGATACGCATCTGGGGCGCCCAGCTGGCGGACCTGATGACCCGCCTGCCCCCGGTGACGGTGAATCTGAGTCCGGACGGCATCTTCGCAGACGACTACGGCACCCTGACCGTGGAGGACCCCGGTCCCATGCAGACCGGGGACCTGCTGGTCCTGGGGGCGCCGGAGGATGTGGTCCGCATTCCCGGGGCGGAGGAGACCCTGCGCCGGCGGTTCGGAACCCTGCCGGCCGATGCCGGGGAGTGGCAGAGGGACGGACGCACCGACGTGTACCGGCTGGGCGCCCTTCTGGCGCAGATGCTGACCGGCGCACCTCCTGACAGGGATACCCGGGGCCGGATTCTGACCGAAGCCCCCGGCTGGCTGGGGGGCATTCTGGGCCGGTGCCTGGCTGTGCCCCGGAACAGCCGCTGGGACAGCCCCGCAGCCCTGCGGGACACCCTGCTGAACAGCCGCCGCTGACGCCTTTCCGATCAGATGCTGCCGAAGTTCCGGACGGCTCCGCTCTGGCTGTCCGGAACTTCTTGAACTGCCGCAGCTGAAACAGAGAAGCCGGACCGCTGTCTGCCGGAAGAAGGGGAGAACGCCGGCAGA
>CAYYHY010000078.1:0-10971 GCA_964471855.1 uncultured Oscillospiraceae bacterium
CAGAATCAGGGTCAGCAGGGCCAGAACCAGGGACAGGGCAGCAGCGGCATAATCACGGCAGATCAGGCCAAGCAGATCGCCCTTGGAAGGGTCGACGGCGCCACAGCTGCCAACATTACAAAGTGCAAGCTGGACCGGGATGACGGCATCCAGGTCTACGAGATCGAGATCCGTGTGGGCCGCATGGAGTACGAGATTGAAATCAATGCTGCCACCGGCGCAGTCCTGAGCTTTGACGCAGACGACTGACATCTCCCGCAGGCACGGAAACAGAATACATGACGAACGGACCCGCATCTCCCAGGAGGTGCGGGTCCGTTTCTGTTCTGTCCTCTCAGCCGTGGCGCACGCCGTGGCTGTTGAGAAGGTTCTGCTTGATGTCCCACAGCTTCTGGGACAGGTCCACGTAGTAGTTGTGGGGGTTTTCAAAACGCTTGACCTCATCCCACAGGGAGTCCACCTGCCGCTGGCAGTAGGCCCGGCTGGCCTGGATGGTGGGCACGTCGTAGACCAGCTCCCCGTCCTTGAAGATGGGGACCAGAAGCTCCACGGCGAAGATGTCAGTAAACTCCTTCCGCTTCCAGGTGGCATCCGGGTCGAAGAGCTCCAGGGGCTCATCGAAGTTGATCTCCTCGTCGTGGAGGCAGATGAGGTCCGCCTCCGCCTTGCCGGTGCTCTTGGAGAAGATGCGGTACACCTTCTTGAAGTGGGGGGTGGTAATCTTGGCAGAGTTCTCGCTGATCTTGATCTTGGGGATGATGGTGCCGTCATCCTCCTCCACGGCCGCCAGCTTGTACACGCCGCCGAACACAGGTTCGGAGCGGGAGGTTATGAGCCGTTCGCCGACTCCGAAGGAGTCGATTCTGGCGCCCTGGCGCACCAGGTCCCGGATAATGTACTCGTCCAGGGCGTTGGATGCGAAGATCTTGCAGTCCGTCAGACCTGCCTCGTCCAGCATCTCCCGCGCCTTGCGGGACAGATAGGCCAGGTCGCCGCTGTCCAGGCGGATGCCGCATTTGGTGATGCCCTTCGGGAGCAGAACCTCCTTGAAGGCGCGGATGGCGTTGGGGACGCCGGACTTGAGCACGTTGTAGGTGTCCACCAGCAGCGTGGCATTGTTGGGGTACAGCTCGCAGTAGGTCTTGAATGCGGTGTACTCATCCGGGAACATCTGCACCCAGGAGTGGGCCATGGTGCCGGTGGCGGGGGAGCCGTACCACTGGTCCGCCATGGTGCAGGCTGTGGCGCCGCAGCCTGCAATGTAGCTGGCGCGGGCACCCAGCACGGCCCCGTCTGCGCCCTGCGCCCGGCGGGAGCCGAACTCCGCCACAGGGCGTCCCTCCGCAGCGCGGACGATGCGGTTGGACTTGGTTGCAATCAGGCTCTGGTGATTCAGAGTCAGGAGCAGGAACGTCTCCACAAACTGAGCCTGGATGGCGGGGGCCCGGACAATCATCAGAGGCTCGTTGGGAAACACAGGGGTGCCCTCGGGCACGGCCCAGATATCCCCGGTAAACTTGAACTCGGACAGAAACTCAAGAAACTCCTCGGAGAAGCAGCCCTTGCTGCGCAGGTAGGCCAGATCCTCCTCGTCAAAGTGGAGATCCTGAATGTACTCAATCGCCTGGGCCAGGCCGGCTGCCAGCGCAAATCCGGCATGGTCGGGAACAGAGCGGAAGAACACATCAAAATAGCAGATGCGGTCCTGCAGCCCCGACTGGAAATATCCGTTCGCCATGGTCAGCTCATAGAAGTCGCAGAGCATGGTCAGATTGGTTTTGGCCTTCACAAAAGACCCTCCTTCACCTCGGGTGCTGTCCACCCGTATACATCTTTGCCATTATAGCCTCTGCGCCCCAGCATTGCAAGACCGGCCGAAAGGACTGCGGAAATTTGGGAAACTGATGCATATTCCCCGCAAAGTGCCCTTCTTCCCCTACGGAAGCCGGATCATCTGCTCCCACAGAAGGCAGTACTTCCCGTCCAGGACGCCGTTGCTGTGGTAGTGGCCGAAGAGCCAGTACCGGAATTCCAGTTTCTGCCGGACCTCCTCCAGAAAGTCGGTCAGCGCATCGCTCGGTTCAAAACCCAGTGCGGACTGTACAGACGTGGGGGCGCAGTGGGTGACCACATAGTCGGTTTTCCAGCCGTACCTGTCCAGCGTAGCCCGGGCTGTCTCATACTCCTCCGGAGCCGGCAGCTCCTGCTCCCACCAGGAGATGTGGCTGACCCGGTACATTCCGTTGACGCTGTTGAGCCGCCTGCACTGCTCCCGGAAGTCCGGAGCATCCGGATCCAGGATTCCGTCAGAGATGTCATGGCTCCTGGCCCCGCCCATGGTGAAGAAGGACTTTCCCTCCAGCTGGAACATCTGTCCCCGCATCAGGTGAATCACATGGGGCCGGAGCTTCTGCACCTGACCGCCGTGCCACTCCTCCACAGGAAACTGGGCCAGCAGGTCGTAGTTCTCGTGGTTTCCGCTGACAAATGCGACAGTGAACGGCAGTTTCTCCAGCCTGTTCAGGACGCGGCGGTCCCGCAGCCCGCCGTACCAGACTCCGCCGAAGTCGCCGCAGATGATCATCACATCTTCCTTGGTCAGGTCCGCCTGCTCCGGGAAGTTCTCCTCCGAGAAGCGGCTGAAGTCCCTGTGTGTATCCCCTGTGGCAAAGACCATGCTGCTCTCCCGCCTTTCAGCCGGCCGTGTTATCCCGGCACCAGGCTGCAATCTCCCCGATCAGTTCCAGCGGCAGCGGCCGGTTCAGAGGAAACCGGACCGTTCCCCTGCTCACCTCGAAGTCTGTCAGCCGGTCTGCAAAGTGCCGGACCGCCTCCTCCCCCGGATAGAGTCCGATGTGCTTCTTCTGGGCGGCAAAGTGGATCAGATTGCGGTCCTTCCAGTAGGTCGGCATGCCCCAGGACATAATCTCCTTCGCGTCCGGAACCGCGGTCCGGATGGCGCCGCGCACCTGCTCCAGCATCGGCCGGACAGCTTCCGGCTGCTGCGAGATGTACTCATCCACGCTGACAGGCTCGCTGCCGCTGCGGAGAATCTTCTCCATCGCCTTCCCCTTCGTCAGCTCGTCCACCATCTTGTCCAGACAGCGCATGTCGTGCATAAGGGGGTCCTCAATCTCCTCTACCCGCACACCGCAGATCACGCCGGTCACCGCCCTGCGTCCCGGGTTCATCTCCGGGGCCTCCCGGAACAGGGTCCCGTAGTCGATCCCCCGCTCCAGGGCCGCCGCCAGGGAGTCCGGCGTATACCCTGTCAGCCAGCAGGCAATCTCGTCCACCTGGGCCCGGGTCTTCCCCTTTTTCTCCGCCTTCTGCACCAGCGCTCCGTAGACTTTCGCTGCGTCCATCTCAAGTACTGACTTTCTTGCCACAGTGCTTTCCTCCTCCGTCCTGACCGGCGCCTCCGGAATCCCGGGCGCTGCCCTTCTCCATCCCATATCTGTTCCGCCCTGCGGGACAGGCCTTCCGGGCAGCAGCGGGCTGACCTGCCACCTGTCCTCCTGTCCGGCTTCCAGCCGGACCATTATACCACAGGAGAAAACCTCTGCAATGCGGCGTCCGCTGATCCGTTCATGGCAGAGACCGCAGCCCGGCGCAGGAGCATGTCCGAAATGTACATATCCCCTCTGCAGCGCAGCCTGCCCGGAGAGCGCCTTCCGGACCCTGCAGGGACAGGAGGGAAGGGGAAAACGGCCTGGAGGGTCCCTTTCGGAACTCGGTTTCTTTGCGCTGACGGGAGCCGGTTCTTTCATATCTCCTGCATTCCGGACCTGCCGGTCTGCTGCCAGATGTTCAAGTTATCGATCTGGTTCTCCTCCTGGTGGATTCAGAAACAGTACAGTTATTCCTGGAAATATGGCCTATATTTTCAAAAATTTCGGTCTTTCTTTTATTTTTTCTCCTGCTTTGCTTTTCACCTCCGTAATCTTTTGACTCGTTTTGAGTTCGTTTTTAAAAGCGTTTTCCGTCGAATCTTCTTCCATTGTTCCGCGGTTGGTGCTATAGTTGTCGCACAGCGGCTGTGACGCTGCATCTCGATGCAGTGCGGACCGGACACGCAAATCCTTGCGCACGCAGGGAAGTACCCGTCCCGGCTTCTGTCCGCTCTCTGCAGCTGATCCATCCCTGTAACCAGATATTCACACAACTGCATCTCTCAGAGGACCTGCAGCCGGGCCGCCGCAACGCTTCCTGCATGCTCTTCGTCCAGATTTCACAGACCGCTGACTCTTTGAAAATGGAGGAAGACAACATGTCAGGCAAACACAGAGCCAGGGGAACCGGTTCCTTCCGCCAGCGTCAGGACGGGCGCTGGGAAGGGCGCATCAGCGCCGGCGTCAACCCCGCCACCGGCAGGTCTGTCCGCAAGTCCTTCTACGGCAGCACCCTCCAGGAGGTGCGCTGCAAGGTCGAGGCGGCCCGCACGCAGCTGCAGTCAGAGCCGTACAGGGATCCCCGCCGGATGTCCGTGGGGGAGTGGCTGGACCTCTGGCTGCAGGACTACCTCATCAACCTCAAGCCCCTCACGGCAGAGGCCTACTCCCGGACGGTCCGGGTCCACCTGAAGCCCGCCCTCGGCGACGTGCGTCTGGATCTGCTGAGCCCCCACATGATCCAGCACTTCATCAGCACCCTCAGCGGCCTCAGCCCCTCCACGGTATCCAACATCTACGGCGTGCTCCACGCCGCTCTCCGCCAGGCCGTTGCCAACGGCTACCTGCTCCGCAACCCCGCAGATCCCTGCATCCTCCCCCGGATGCACCGCCGGGAATTCACCCCCCTGGACGATGACTCCACCGTCCAGTTCCTGAACGCGATCCAGGGCCTCCAGTTCGAGAAGCTCTTCACCTTCGCCCTCTTCACCGGGCTGCGGATGGGCGAGTGCCTGGGCCTGACCTGGGACTGCGTCCATACGAAGGAGGGCTACATCTCAGTGGAGCACCAGCTCCAGTACATCAACGGGTCCTACACCCTGATCGCCCCCAAGTCCGGCAAGAGCCGGATGGTGACGCCCGCCGCCACCATCATGAATCTGCTGGAGGACCAGCGGAAGCTCCAGGAGAAGTGGAAGGAGGAGGCCGGAGACAAGTGGGACGGCAGCATGAACCTGGTCTTCACCACCTCCCTGGGCCGCCACCTGGTGGCCCGCACCGTGGAGAACCACTTCAAGAAGCTGGTCCGCTCCATCGGCATGCCCGCCCTCCGCTTCCACGACCTGCGCCACTCCTTTGCAGTGGCGTCCCTCCGCTCCGGCGATGATGTGAAGACCGTCCAGGAGAACCTGGGCCACGCCTCCGCAGCCTTCACCCTTGACGTATACGGCCATGTCACTCCTCAGATGCGCCGCGCCAGCGCAGCCCGCATGGAAGCCTACATCCAGCGGGTCGTGCAGCGGTAAGCCGAGGTCTGCCGGCCGTCATTTCTTTTCTCCAGCGGGGCTGCACAGCATGCCCTGCGCCGTCTCTGTACAGGCGGCGGGGACAGCCCGGCCGCTGCCTTCTCTGCCTGAGGGCAGAGGAACGGTCCGTACAGCCCCTGGTGCCCGCCGGCACCGCTTCTTTTTTCTCCTGCGCACCGGAAGCCTGTGCCGCCCCGGCTCTCCTGCCCGGGCGGCCCCTCCCGGTTGCAAAGCATATCCCGCTGTGCTAAACTCTCGGCAGATTCCAGAAAGGAAATGAGATTTTCCATGCTCACCACCCGCGACTACCAGACAAAGGGTACTCTGCGCATCTTTCTGAGCTACTTCGTGCCCCACAGGAAGCTCTTCTTCCTGGACATGAGCTGTGCATTCTGCATTGCGCTCATTGACCTGGCCTTTCCCTATGTCTCCAGGCTGTGCATGTACGAGCTCCTTCCCGGGAAGCTGTACACCATATTCTTTGCCATCATGGGTCTGTTCCTGGTCCTGTACGGCATCCGCTCCCTGCTGCAGTATGTGGTCTGCTACTGGGGGCATACCTTCGGCATCCTTGTGGAGGCAGACATCCGCAGGGACCTGTTCCAGCACATCCAGACCCTGTCCTTTTCCTTCCACGACCGGAACAGAACCGGGCACCTCATGAGCCGCATGACGGCGGAGCTGTTCGACATCACGGAGCTGGCGCACCACGGTCCCGAGGACCTGCTCATCTCCCTGGTCACAGTGGCCGGGGCCGTCGCAGTCATGTTCACAATCCGCTGGCAGCTCGCCCTGGTCATCCTGCTGCTGATCCCCGTCTTCCTGATCATCACTGCCGTGAACCGGAGGAGCATGATGGAGGCGTCAAAGAACGTCAAACAGACCATGGCGGGGATCAATGCAGACGTGGAATCCAGCCTCTCCGGCATGCGCACCGCCAAGGCCTTCTCCAACGAGGATACCGAGTCCGCCAAGTTCGACCGCTCCAACGAGCGGTTCAAGACCTCCAAACGCAGCTTTCACAGGGCCATGGGCCGCTTCAACGCCTCCCTGGAGTTCTTCATGTGCGTCCTCCCCCTGGCAGTCATCGCCGTGGGCGGTCTCTTTATCATGCGGGGAGAGATGGACTATGTGGACCTCATCACCTTCAACCTGTATGTTGCCACCTTCATCACGCCCATGAGGAAGATGGCCAGCTTCAACGAGCTCTTCGCCAACGGCTTCGCCGGTCTCCACCGATTCATCGAGATCATGCGCATCGAGCCGGAGCTTCAGGACAAGCCGGATGCCGCGGTCCTGGAGAACGTCAGGGGCAGGATCGACGTCAGCGATGTCAGCTTTACCTACGACCGGGAAAACATGGCGGTGCTGAAACATGTGTCCCTCCATGTGCAGCCCGGGGAGACAATCGCAGTGGTCGGTCCCTCGGGAGGGGGCAAGAGCACGCTGTGCAGTCTCATCCCCCGGTTCTACGACGTGACCGAGGGCAGCATCTGCATAGACGGCCATGACGTGCGGGACGTGACCCAGCGCAGTCTCCACCAGAACATCGGCATCGTACAGCAGGACGTGTTCCTCTTCGCCGCCAGCATCATGGAGAACATCCGCTACGGCCGGCCGGACGCCTCCACAGACGAGGTTGTTGAGGCTGCAAAGCGGGCTGAGATATACGACGACATCATGGCCATGCCCCAGGGCTTCGAGACCTACGTGGGGGAGCGGGGGACCCTCCTGTCCGGCGGCCAGAAGCAGCGCATCTCCATCGCCCGGATCTTCCTGAAGAATCCCCCCATTCTGATTCTGGACGAGGCCACCTCCGCCCTGGACAGCGTAACCGAGTCGAAAATCCAGAGCGCCTTCGACGAACTCGCAAAGGGCCGCACCACTCTCATCATCGCCCACCGGCTCTCCACCGTCCGCGCCGCCAGCAGAATCCTGGTGATCCGGGACGGACAGATCAGCGAGGAGGGCACCCACCGGGAACTGATGGCGAAAAACGGGGACTATGCCCGGCTGTACAATACCCAGAACCTCCAGACCTGATTCCCTGGTTCCGGCATCCCGGGAACATCCGCACTGCCAGGGAAACAGAATCCCCCGGCTGCCTGTCACAGCGGCAGCCGGGGGATCTGTTCTGTCTTTTCTGCGCGGGCAGGCTGCCGTCAGATGGTCTCCGCCAGCTCAGCGGCCCTCCGGCATCCGTCTGTCCTGTCGATGTCGCCGACGTTGAGCACGCCGGGCACCAGGACCTCCCCCGCCATCTTCCACTTCAGCAGTTTGGCGGAGCGCTCAATGGGGATGCGCACGCCGTCCAGGACGGTCTCATCCTCCTCCTCGCAGCAGGCGATGAGAGCGCACTCCTTGCCCTCCACATTCTTGCCGCCCACCACCAGGGAGTAGATCCGGTCGATCACGCCCTTGATCTGGGAGGGGATGGAGTACCAGTACACGGGCATGGTGAACACCACTGCATCGGCCTCCAGGATCGCGGGGGCAATCTGGTTGAAGTCGTCGTCGAAGGTGCAGGCCTTCCCGGTGGAGTAGCAGGTCTCACAGGCGTGGCAGCCGCCGATTTTCATGAACGCCGCGTCAAAGCGGGTCACGGAATGTCCCTTTGCCTCGGCAGCCTGGATAAAGGCGTCGGTCATGGCAAAGCTGTTGCCCTTTTTCCGGGGGCTTCCGGTTATGACACAGATCTTCTTTCCCATCTCAAATACACTCCCTGCAGCATATGTCGGGTCTTGACCGTGGAACTGGACCCGTGCTAGAATTCTAGCATGCATGCAAACTGCGTCAAGTACGCACATTGATGTAATATACTTACCTGGAGGAGAGTGTCATAATGGAGGAGAGCTGCATCGGGAATGCAAGGCTGGAGGACACAGGCTTCAGCTACACAATGAGCCTGATCCAGGGAAAGTACAAGATGTTCATTCTTTACGCCCTGGCTGACTTCCATGTCGTCCGCTTCAACGAGCTGAAGCGGTACATCGGCACCATCTCCTACAAGACTCTCAGTTCCACGCTGAAGGAACTGGAAGCGGACGGGCTGGTGCACCGGGAGGAATATCCCCAGATTCCCCCCAGGGTGGAGTACAGCCTGACGGAGAAGGGCTCCTCCCTCTTTCCTATTCTGGATCAGATGTGCACCTGGGGGGAGGAGCACCGCCCAAAAGGGAGCGGCGCAGCCGCAGACCAGGCATGATGAAACCCGGAACGCCTTTGCAGCGCTCCGGGTTTTCTGTCTGCATTCACCCTTCCAGCATCTCTGCACAGCTGGCCAGGTGTTCCACAACGGGCAGGTGCTGGGGGCAGACCTGCTCACAGCGGCGGCACCGGATGCAGTCAGACGCCATGTGACCGGGGGAGGCCGCCTCCCTGAAGGCAGCCACAGCCTCCTCGTGCTGGCCGCTGACCAGCTGCAGGTTTGCAGCGGCAAAGATGCCGGGGATGTTGATCCCCTTCGGACAGCCGTCGGTGCAGTACCGGCAGGCCGTACAGGGAATCCCTGCGGCGTGCCCCATGATGCCCATGGCCTCCTGGACAATCTTCTGTTCGCCGGTATCCAGCGGCTGGAAGCGGCGCATGAAGGAGACGTTGTCTTTCATCTGCTCCAGTGTGGACATGCCGGAGAGCACGGTGATGACTCCGTCCAGCGAAGCCGCAAAGCGGATGGCCCAGGATGCGGGGGAGGCATCCGGCGCATAGTCCTGGAAGAGCTTCTTCACCTCTGCGGGCGGATTCGCCAGCTTCCCGCCCTTCACAGGCTCCATGATCACCACGGACTTCCCGTGCTTCCGCACTGTCTCCCAGTTGGCCCGCGCCGTGACATTCGGGTTCTCCCAGTCGGCATAGTTGATCTGCAGCTGGACGAACTCCACCTCCGGGTGTTCCGTCAGCAGCTGGTCCAGCAGTTCCGGACCGTCATGATAGGAAAAGCCGACATGGCGGATCAGACCCTCCGCCCTGCGCTCCAGGACAAAATCCCAGAGACCGTACCGGTCGTACTTCGCTTTGTTGCTGCTCTGCAGAGCATGGAGCAGGTAGTAGTCGAAGTACCCCGCACCCGTGCGGTCCAGGCTGGTGTAGAACTGCTTCTTCGCCGCCTTCTCGCTGACGCCGGGGATGCCGGCATTGAGTTTGGTGGCCAGCGTATAGGAGTCCCGGGGATGCCGGTCCACCAGCGCCCTCTTTGTGTCCTTCTCAGAGCTGCCGTATACGAAGGCTGTGTCGAAATAGGTGAAGCCTGACTCCAGAAACAGGTCGACCATCTTCTCGAACTGACCGATGTCTGTGCCAAGTCCCTTTCTGGGCAGCCGCATCAGCCCGAATCCCAGTTTTGGCGTTTCACTGCCGAAATACTCTGGCATGCATGTCATCCTCCCTGACTGTGACGGCTCCTCCTGCGTTGTCATGATGCCGTCTGTTTTCCCTTCCTGCCATCATATCACCTGCCGCCTGGATATGCACGGAAGCGGCGCTGAATTCAGGGTCCCGGGGGACAGATCCGGATGTCGCAGCACTCCCTGACCCGGCAGGCGGAAAAGTAGCTGTTCTCCAGAGGGATCCACTTCTCCCGGAACATCTGCAGACACTCCGGCCCGCCCCTCTCCAGCAGCCGCTGCTCCCGCACCGGCAGAGGGGCCTCCAGCCAGACCTTCAGATCATAGAAGTCTCTGAGACGGGGGTGGAGACTGTAGGAGCCCTCCACAGCCACAAGCCGGGCATTCCCGACGGTTTCCGTGCCGCTGTCAAACGTGCCCGTTCTGCAGTTCCAGACCCGGTATTCCGCCCGGCCTTCTCTCCGCAGGGGCAGAAGGACCTCCGCCAGAAACCGCTCCCAGTCCGCATTCCCGCCCGGCTGGGCCAGCCGCTCCGGGGTCTTCCGCTCGAACGGTGTATAAAAATCGTCCATGTGGACCACCGGACAGCCCAGGATCTGCTGCAGGTCCTCTCCAAGGGTCGTCTTCCCCGAGGCACAGGGACCGTCGACAGCCAGGATGCCCAGTCCATCCCTGCGCATCAGCTTCTCCGCCTCCGCCAGGACAGGAAGCCACTGCACATATCTCTCCCGGACCACCCGGTAGGCGGGGTGACAGGCGGTCCTGTAAGCACTGCTGTGGCTCACGGCCGGGTATCCGCTCTCCCTGTACCTGTCTGTGTACTCCCGGATCTCCTCCTGCGGCCATGGAAGATCTGCCAGGTTCTCCGGAGCCAGTGCAGCGGCCAGCCCCTCCGGATCTTTTTCACAGGTCCCAGCCGTCAGGCAGAACATGCGGCTGACCAGCTCCGGAGATATGCCCAGTTCCCTGCAGGGGGCCAGGTTCAGCCTGCACAGGCCGCGGCCCAGGGGCTCGGACAGGGGAACGCCGGCGGCCGGGTCCAGAGCGTCCCACTCATCCCGGAGCCGCTGAAGCGCCGCATCCTCATCTGATATCAGATGTCCCGGTCCCATGTGCCGCTGATACAGAAATTTGACGGCGTCCTGTATCTCCGCCTCCCTGTGCGCCTCCAGATGGCGCCGCAGCAGCTGATCCATGTTCCTTCCTCCCTGT
>CAYYHY010000079.1:0-10903 GCA_964471855.1 uncultured Oscillospiraceae bacterium
AGGAGGCCGAAGCCATCTTCCAGAACATCTGGAATGAGTGCTGCGCCGGATAGCAGCCCCCTCAAAGCCGCTGCACATCACCCGATGTGCAGCGGTTCCTGTTCTGATCACCTTCCGAAGAGCTGCCGCCGGCAAAAAAGTTCGATTTTTTCTGACGAACCAGACAATCTCCGTCCGAAAAAGCTGACTGTACCAGTGTAAGGACCTTTCGGAACGCGGAAGCAGGAGAGGAGGGGTGCCTGTGTCCCTGGAGGACGGGGCCATTGTGGAACTGTTCTGGCAGCGGGATGAGAGTGCCATTGCGGCCGTCTCAGAGAAGTACGGAGCCTACTGCCGTACCATTGCCCTGAACCTGCTGGGCAGCAGAGAGGATGCGGAGGAGTGCCTCAACGACACCTGGCATCAGGCCTGGCAGCATATTCCGCCCCAGCGTCCGGCTCATCTGCGTCCCTGGCTGGGGAAAGTGGTGCGCTGCATAGCCATGAACCTGTACAGCCGCAGCCACGCCGTGAAGCGGGGCGGCATGGACCGGATGCTGGAGGAACTGGACGACAGCGTTCCCGGCGGCACCGACCCGGAGCAGGCTCTGGAGGCCGCCGAACTGGGGGAGGCCATCAGCCGCTGGCTGAAGTCCCTGCCGAAGGAGGACCGGGTCCTCTTTGTGCGCCGCTACTGGTACGGGGAGGAACTGAGGGAGCTGGCGAAGGAGCGGAACACGGATCCTGCCAGACTGGCCCAGAAGATGCTGCGCCTGCGGCGAAGCCTCCGCCGTGCACTGGAACAGGAGGGAATTTCCCTATGAGCAGAAAAAGCGAAAGTCTGTATCAGGGGATCACCTGGATCGAGGATGAGATTGTGGAGGAGGCCCGGGAGGAAAAGACCCCCAGGAAGAAATCCAGGGCGCCCCGCTGGCTGGCACTGGCCGCCTGTGTGTGCCTGGTGGCGGGAGGGGTGCTGGTGTTCCGGCATTCCGCTGCCCCGCCGGCCGGACCCTCCGGAATGACGGGGAGCCGTCCCACGGAGACGGAAGACGGGGTGGTAATCCCGCCCCGGGAGATCTCCCTGGACGACAGCCAGCCGGCAGACATGGTCCGGTTTTTTGTCTACCGGGACCGGGTCTATGTGCAGTCAGAGCTTCTGCCCATGGATGCGGACGTGATCGGCCAGCGGCTGGGAACTGTTACGGGGCTGATCCATGAGTGGACCCCGGAGGAAGGTTATGTGGAACTGGCAGGCAGCGCGGAAGGGGACTTCTACAGCGTGAAGGGTCTTGACCCGGAGTTCATGCTGTGCCAGCGCAATTCCGACGGCACGATCCAGCTGTTTGTACAGGACAGCGGCATTACCCTGAAGCGGGGTGCGGACATGCTGAGGGACCGGCTCCATCTGCCGGAACGTTTTGCGGGGCTGGAGTACCAGACCCGGGAGGAGTGGAACGGGAGCTGCGGCACCGGGCAGCGTCTGAAGCCGGAACTGGAGGGAGAGGCCCTGGCCTTTCTGGAGAAACTCCAGGAGGGGAGCTATGTGCTGCGCGGAGACGGGAAGGTTTGGGAACAGGAACTGCACCACGTCTGGCTGCTGCAGGAGGGGGGAGTCCGGACCCACCTGGCCCTCTTTACGGACGGCACGGACGGCTTTGTGCTGGATTACGGATTTCCGGGTGTCTGCCTGAAGGTGGAGAAGGAAACGGTGCTGGATTTTGATGCCCTGCTGGACAGGGAGGACAGCGGAATTCCAGTTGAGACGGAGACAGGTCCTCTGACTCTGGAGGACTGCCGCAGGGATCCCGCCCTGGGAGGATATCTGCCGGCGTACATCCCGGGAAATCTGGTCTGCACCGGCGCCTCGATCCGCTATGACATCGACCGGGAAACCGGAGCGGTGGGGCAGACCCGGCAGATTCATCTGGAACTGAGCGACCCGGATGTGTCTGCCATCTATGGCACTGTAGACGTCATGTCCCCGGATCTGGACCTGGAGGAAGAGGAGGATGTCCCCCTGCTGGAGCGGCAGGGACTGACTGTGCAGCAGGTGGAGGACCACATGGAGGGGCCGGATCTCCACGGAGATGCTATGGAGGAGGATCTGAACCTGGGAGTCCGTCTGGGAGATGTGGCGGTGCTGCTGTACGCGGCGGGGCTGTCTCCGGAGGAGTGCTTTGCCATTCTGGATTCTCTGCCCCAGGCGGGCTGACAGGGAAGCGGGGAAGAGGAGGATTTCGCCCCCAGGCTGAAACGGCTTCCCGGAGCGTTTTCTGGTCCCCCGGGGAAACCCCGGGTCTTCCATGACGAAAACTGCACCAGCGCCGGCTTCCACAGAATACATGTGCCCCTGGTCCGCGTCCGGCGGACCGGGGGCACTTTGCGTCCGGACTGCCGGAGGGGAGGTTCTCAGTTTCCAGAACGCCTGGAACGGGAGCCGGCCCCGGCACGCCGCCCTGTAAACCGCTGCACATCACCCGGTGTGCAGCGGTTCCTTTTCTGATCCCCTTTAAGCAGAACTGCCTCCGCAGAAGGTCCCGGCTGATGAGGGGAACATGGCACAGTCCCGGTCCTCTCCGTCCCCCTGCGGATGCAGGGAACTTTCTTCGCAGCCTGGAGACGGCGCAGCGGGGGCAGACCCTCCTGTCCGGCGATTTTTCTGATCTTTTCCGTCTTAATTTCTTGCTGGATTCAGCGGTTTTCTCCGGTTCTCAGACAGATGTAAGGGGAAAAGAGGGGGGAGGGGCCTTCCGGCCGAAGCAGCCGCCGGCAGTTTGCATAATCTTGTGTTTCCCCTATGGCAAAACCGGCTGTGTTATGTTATCCTGTGTATGCATATTTGGGGGTGATACTGATGTCGCTGCTGCCTGACTGGCTTTCCAGCCTCGACCGGGATCTGGAGGAGGATGAGACCTCCGGAACCGCCAGGGCTCAGACTGTCAATGAGACCGCACCTGCACCCGGCTCTGCCGAACCAAAAAAGCGGGAGAGCGGGGAGGGGGGCCGCACTGCATCTTCCAGGGATCAGAACCGCAGGAAGAGGCGGGACGGTCCTGCCGGGGATATTGGTCTGCGCTCCTCGCGCCGCAGCCGCCCTCTTACGGAGACAGAGGCGAAGCGGCCTCTTCTGCTGGGGGTATGGCTCCCCCGGTATCTGAACCGGGAGGACCTGGTCTCCCTTACCGGCTACATTCAGCAGGACGGAGACGGCATCTACCTGAACGTCCGCTCCCTGCCGGAGGAGGACCGCACGCTGCCTGTCATACAGATCTGCTCCCCGCAGATCCTGGACCTGCTCACCGTCTACGGGGAGGAGCGGCTCCGGGTGACTCTGTCCGGGACGGCGGACACCGCATCCCGCACCTTCCAGGTCCGGGGGTTCCACCAGGACGAGATGCCCTCTGCCCAGGGGAACGCCATCCCCGGCTTCATGAAGAAGGAGTGCACGCTGGGTCTCCTCTGGTCGGACGCCCACCTGCAGTTCATGCTCCGGCTCCTCTTCCGGGAGCCCTCCGCCGGGACCCCGCCTGCAGATCTGCCTGTCTTCTCCACGGAGCCGGAACTCACGGTGCTGTTCCGTGTCTGCCGCGCCGCCTACCCGCCGGAAGTGGCCGCCTGGGCGGACAGGAGCTTCCTGTCCCTCAAGTCCAGGCAGCTGAGCGAGACCGACCGCCGGCACATTCTGAAGACTCTCTCCATCGCCCTGAACATCGACTGGAACATCCGCATCCCCCGGCTGCCGGACCTGGCGACGGTCAGGGCGGAGCTGGACGCCCGTTTTCTGGGGCTGGACAGCGTGAAGCAGCAGATTCTGGAGGCGGCGGCGCAGATCCGCCAGACCAGGACTCTGCCCAAGTGGGGCATTCTTCTCCACGGCCCGGCCGGGGTAGGGAAGACCTCCATTGCCAACGCCATCGCCGACATCTTCGGCATGCCGAAGGGCACCGTGGAGTTCTCCGTCATGCGGGACGCAGAGGCCCTGGCCGGCTCCTCCCGGGTCTATGCCAACGGCACGGTGGGCTCCATTCTGAACCAGATGTACAGCCTCCGCACCGCCAGCATGGTGATGGTGCTCAACGAGATCGACAAGGCCGCCTCCTCCCGGGAGTCCACCTGCCCTCTGGATGTGCTCCTGCCCCTGCTGGACGGCATGGGCTTCCGCGACAACTATCTGGAGGTCACCGTTCCCACGAACGGCATGTTCTTCGTGGCCACCTGCAACGAGACGGACAGCATCAGCGCCCCTGTGCTGGACCGGTTTGTCCGCATTGACATCCCCGCCTACACCGCTGAGGAGAAGCGGGCGATCCTGTACCGGCACACCCTGCCCCAGGCCCTGCAGCGGGCCAGGCTGGAGCCGGGGGACCTGGTCCTGACTCCGGAGGCCGCAGACCTGATGGTCTCCTCCTACGCCCTGGAACCCGGGGTGCGGGATCTGGAGCGCTTCACGGAGAAGATCGTCAGCCGCTGCCTGGTGCGCCGGGAACTGGAGGGGCTGAGCTCCGTCACCTGCACGGAGCAGGATATCCGCAGCCTGCTGGGCGCCCCCAGGGCGTCCGTCCGCAGCACGGCGTCCCGGCCCGGCACGGTGTACACCGCAGCGGTGCGGGACGGCATTACCACCGTCTTCTCCCTGCAGGCCCTGCTCCAGCCCGGGGACGGGCAGCTGAAGATCATGAATGTGACCAGCAGCATCCAGCAGGACTGCATCCGCATCGCCCATGAGCACCTGAAGGCCGCCCTTCCGGGGGTATTCAGCCGCATCAATGTGGCAGTGGCGGCGGACCGCCCCTTTACAGACAGCAGCAGCCGGAACTTCCTGGGCATGGCCGCCTGCGCAGCCATCCTCTCCGCAGTCCGGGGTGCGGCCTTCCCCGCCGGCACGGTCTTCCTGGGGGGCTGCGACCTGATGGGCAGCTTCTACAGCAGCTGGGAGGACATGACGCCGGTCCTGCGCAGCCTCTCCGGCACATTCAGCCGCGTCTTCTGCCCTGCGGGCAGCGCACAGCAGGTGACCTTCTGGCCCGCCGGCGCTCCGGAGCTGGTGGAGGTGTCCGGCTGCGAAGTGCTTGCAGAGCTCGCCGGTCTGGCCGCCGGCAGCCGCAGCTGACCTCGCCGCCTGCATCAGCGGGGAAAGGAGGACACCCATGGACAGGTTCGGCCGGGAAAGAGGCCGCCGGGAGATGCCCCGCAGAAGCAGTCCGGAAGAGGATTTCCCGTACTGGGATGAGGATCCGGACCCGTACCTGGAGGAATATGAATACGCGGGGGAAGAGGAGGAAGAGGAAGAGAGGAAGGGCGGCATATGGGATCCGGGGAGCGCCCTGCCGGTACTCCTGTACCTCGCGGCCAGCGCCGGACTGAGCCTGTTCCTGTACCGGCTGTTCGTGCCGGTTCTCTTCTACCCCATCCGCTCCCCCTTTTCTGACGCCCCTCTGACCCGGGGGCAGTCTCTGGCCGTTCTGCACATCCTGATGGCTGTCCTGTCCCTGGGGGGAGCCCTGGCCACCTGCAGAAACCACCGGTCTGTTCTCTCCCTGCTTCTGAACACGGCCGCCCCCTTCGGGGTCTTCCTGGTGCTGGAGATGCTGCCCCATCCCCCCTTCCTGGTGAAGGTGATGCTCGTCCTCATTCTCCTCTGCATCCTCTTCTCCCTGGTGATGCACTTCATCCGCCCGCTGCGCCTGGACTCCCGCTTCTTCCAGCATCTGCTGCGGAGGATCGCCGGCACCGCCCGCAGCATCCAGCTGACCGCCGGCACCCTCCTGGCTGTCTTCTGCGCCGTCTGCCTGGCCGGCGCCGCTGCAGGGTTTCCCCTGGTGCAGGCCTACAGCCCCAGAGAGAGCACCGGGGACCGGGCCATGGAGGCGGACCCCTCTGCACACGCCGGAGAACTGGCTGTTCTGAACAGGGAACTGTGGCAGACGCTGACCATGGAGCAGAAGACCGCAGCCCTGCAGACGGTTGCGGACATCGAGGCCGCCAGCCTGGGTCTTCCCTGGTCCCTGACGGTCAGCGGGGCGGACCTGCCGGACAGCACCGCCGCGGAATACCTCCACGCCTCCCTCTCCGTGTTTGTCGACACGGACTATCTGGAGCAGGCCGGGAGCATCAAGTGCGTCTCTGCCGTTCTCCACGAGTGCTACCACGGCTATGAGTACGCCCTGTGCAGCATCTACAGCAGCGTGGACGAGGAGTTCCGGGACCTGGCCGGCATCCGGGACGCCAGGGACTACATCAGCGAGTTCAGCAACTACATCGGCGGCGAGGTGGACGGGGATCTGACACAGTACTCGGAGCAGCGGGTGGAACAGGACGCCAGGGCATACGCCGACGAGCGCATCCGCGCCTATGAGCCCTTCCTCTTCTCCGCCGCAGCCCCCGCATCCTCCCAGCCTCTGACATGAAAGCAGCGCCCGGATCTCTCCGGGCGCTGTTTTTCTTCTGCCGCGCCGGCCCCTTCCCTCACCGGGGCAGCAGGCGCAGACCCAGGTAGAGGACGGCGGCGTCCTGGAAGTTCCGGGGGTTGAGCCCCGTCTCCCGCCAGATCCGGTCCAGCTGGTACTGCAGGGTGTTCTTGTGCATGTACAGCACCTCCCCGGCGGCCTTCAGGGACAGGTTGGAGGAGAAGTAGGCCTCCAGCACCTTCCTGTCCCGTTCGCTGAGGTCCCCCACTGTCTTCTCCAGAAACCGGCTTCTGGCCTCCTCCGGCACCGTGCCCAGCAGGAGCTCCAGACACAGCTGGTCGTAGAAGGCCAGGTTCTGCTCCCCGAAGAGGCTGGACAGAGCCACCCCGGCCGCCCGGAAGGACCGGCTCTGCTCCCTGAGGGGGGCGCCGCAGCCCGCGCCGATCTTTACCGCCGACGGCCAGCTCTCCGCCAGACTGCGCAGGGAGGATACGCTCTTCTGCAGCTGCTCCCGGGTCAGAATCAGGGTGTGCTCCCCCGGATAGGCGGAGCAGAAGAGGGGGGACCCGGTGCTGCGGAACATGTCCCGGACAGCCCGTTCCGCCGGAGACCCCGCCTGCGTCCGCACCAGGACCGTATGCCAGGTGTCCTCCTCATTCAGGCCGTATTCCGCGGTCATCTCCTGGAAGTACTCGTGGCTCAGGGGCTCCCCCCGGGTGAGAGCCCGGATCAGACAGCCCAGCCGCGCCTCCCTGTCCCTGCTCTGCTCCTCCAGCTCGTGCTCCCGCAGGATCAGCGCCGTGATCTTCTGGGCCAGCTGCCCGTACCTGCGCACGCTCTCCGGGTCCCCGGTAATGCCGATGGCGCCGATGCACTCCCCCCGGTAAAAGAAGGGAAGGTTCACCCCTCTCCGGACCCCCATCCAGCCGGCCTCCTGGTCTGCTGCAATCTCCACCGTCTCCCCGGACTCCGCGGCCCTCCGGCCCGCCTCATGGCAGGTGCCGGTGCGCTCCGGATCCGTGCTGGCGAAGATCACCCCGTCCCTGTCAATAAAGTTCACGTCACAGCCGCAGACATCCCGCACCGCCTCCACAATCTGCTGCGCCGTGCTCCTCCGGATCTGTTCCTGCACCCGGATCCCTCCTCCCGTCATTTCTGTCCAGTGTAACATATATTTCCTGTCTTATCAACTGAACTTTATTCTCCGGAACATGTTCCCGCCCTCCGGCAGGAAGTATAATGGGGGCAGCACAGGAGGGGGAGGCGGCGGTCTCCTCCGGAAAGGAAGAAATCTCCATGAAAGCAGTCATTGCAATCGATTCTCTCAAGGGAAGTCTCACCTCCCTGGAGGCGGGGGCGGCCATCCGGGAGGGGATCCTGCTGGCGGTCCCCGGGGCGCAGGCGGTGGTCCGGCCCCTGGCGGACGGCGGGGAGGGGACAGTGGAGGCCCTGACCCTGGGCATGGGGGGACGGATTCAGACCGTCACCGTCACCGGACCCCTGGGGGGCAGGGTGGAGTGCTCCTACGGCATCCTGGACGACAGCGGCACAGCCATCCTGGAGATGGCCGGGGCGGCAGGCATCACCCTCATCTCCGAAAAGGAGCGAAATCCCATGCATACCACGACTTACGGCGTGGGAGAGGTGATCCGGGACGCCGTCAGCCGGGGCTGCCGCCGCTTCATCGTGGGGATCGGCGGAAGCGCCACCAACGACGGGGGCATCGGCATGCTCCAGGCTCTGGGGTTCGGCCTCCTGAACGGCCGGGGGGAACAGGCGGCGTACGGCGCCTCCGGTCTCAGGGAACTGGCCCGGATCACCACGGACGGGGTGCTCCCGGAACTGGCCCAGTGCACCTTCCGCATCGCCTGTGATGTAACCAACCCCCTCTGCGGCAAAAACGGCGCCAGCGCCGTCTACGGTCCCCAGAAGGGGGCAGATGCCCGGATGGTCGCCGACATGGACGGCTGGATGAAGCAGTACGCAGACCTGGCAGGGGAGGTCTTCCCCGGTGCAGATCCGGAGTACCCGGGCACCGGAGCAGCCGGGGGGCTGGGATTCGCCTTCCGCACCTTCCTGGGGGGCACCCTCCAGTCCGGCATCTCCATCGTGCTGGAGGAGACCAGGCTGGAGGAATACGTAAAGGACGCCGACATCGTAGTGACAGGGGAGGGCCGTCTGGACAGCCAGACCGTCATGGGGAAGGCCCCCTCCGGTGTCGCCGCAGCAGCCGCAAAGTACGGCAGACCGGTCATCGCCTTCTCCGGCAGCGTCACCGAAGACGCCCGCGCCTGCAACGGCGGCGGCATTGACGCCTACTTCCCCATCCTCCGGACCGTCTCCACCCTGGAGGAGGCCATGGAGCCCGCCCGGGCGGCGAAGAACATGACCGCCGCTGCGGAACAGGTCTTCCGCCTGATCCACAGGCTCCGCCCCGAGCTGTAGCGCCTCCGGCCCGCGCAGCAGGGGAGCAGGCCTCAGAAAGAGAAAAAGCCGGCAGGCTGCACTTCCGTGTGCTGTCTGCCGGCTTCTGCCGCTGCTTCGCATCCGGTCTGTCCTTCTCCCCTGAAAGGGGCAGGGAGCATGCACCGGAGCCCTCCATCAGTCCAGCCATTCCGGCTCCCAGCTGCAGTTGCTGATGCTGACCCTGGTATGCCTGTACATCCGGACGGTCAGTTTTCCCTTCTTCTTCCTGAGAAACTGCAGATCTGCATTTTCCGCTGTTGACGGCAGGTTCACCACCCGGAGAGAAGGAAAATTAAGGCATCCTGTCACCGTCCGTGTCCCCTCCGAAAAGATCAGGCACTTGAGGCAACTCAGTCCCTGCAGAATGGGGACCTCTGTCTCCGCACTCCCCGGCAGGGTCAGGGTCTCCAGGCCGCTTCCTTCGAACGCCTGGACGTCCATGTACTGCAGGCCCTCCGGCAGCTCCAGAGAGGCGAGACGGATGCAGTACCGGAAGGCGAACCTGCCGACTGCCTTCAGCGTATCCGGGAGGACAGCCGTTCTGAGATTCCGGCAGCTGTAGAAAGCCCCTTCGCATATCTCCTCAAAGCCGCTCCCCAGGACGGCGGTCTCCAGAGAAGTGCAGTCCCTGCAGCAGTATCTGGGAAACTTCCCCCTGCCCGCCGGCAGTTCCAGCGATGTCAGGCTGGGGCAGTCCCGGAAGACCTCGGACCGCAGAAGGACAGGGCCGTCTGGCATCCGTACAGACCTCAGATTCTCACAACCCATGAAAACGCGCGGGGACAGCTCCTCCACGGTGTCCGGAAACACCACAGAGGTCACCGCATTCAGGCGCCGGCGGTCTTCCTCGCTCAGGTCCGGCTTCCGGGGGCTGAACACATACTTCCCGATGTACGCCACACTGAGCGATCCGGCCGCATCAGGGACTGTGACTTCCGTATCGAAGCCCCGGTACTGGCTGATTTTCAGCTTTCCGTCCTTCTTCTGGTTCCACTTCCAGTGCTTCTTCAGCTCGTTCACCGTCGGTCTGCCGCTCAGAATCCTGTCCAGGCGCTTCTCCTGCGCCCGCTCCAGCTGCTCTTCCGAAAAGCGGCTCCGGTAGTTCAGAATCGCTGCCAGGATTTCCGTATCTCCGCTCTTGAGCGCATCGTCCGCAAACAGGGGGATCTCCCCTGCAGGGATCAGCTTTTCTCCAAGAAGCACCCGCAGAAAATCCCTGTCCCGCCAGATTTCCGCTCTGTGGCTCCTGATCCAGCGCAGATATCCCTGCCGGGCGGGTTCCGGGAGATCCCAGCCCTGGCCGTATGCGTATGCAAACCCCCGGGCTGCCTGCGGCCGGACCGTGCGCTGCATCTCAGCAGGCTCCACCCCGGGCATCAGGACTGCCGCCGACGAGTCATCAGTCAGCTGCCCCACTCTCCACCAGTTGATATCATTCGTGTTTTTCTCGGACAGGGCTGCAAAATGGACCGTCGAACATCTGAAAGTTCCCTCGCTGATCCACCGGGACCGGCTTAATACAGTAAGAAAACAGATCTCTGCCCCGGAAAAGCCCATGTAGCCGGAGATGCGGATGTCTGCCAGAGGCGGATCCTCCTCCATGACCAGGTGTTCGATTTTTGCCGAAGAAAAAGCGCCCTCTGCAATCGCATGCACCGTACAGGGTACCGTCAGTTCCCGGAGGCTGCTGCACCCGGCAAACGTCCCCTGCTGGATTCTCTCCACCTGCCGGGGAATGCTGATCTTTTCCAGCGCCGTGCAGTTCCTGAAGGCTCCGCTGCCGATCACCCGGACACTGTCAGGGAGCACCACCGACGTGATGCCGGTGCGGCCGGCGAAGGCATTGGGAGGAATGCTCCAGGCGCCCTCCAGCACGCGTATTTCCGTCCCGTTCTCCTCATACCGGAGCACGTCCTCTCCACTGCCGGTTTTCCTGTCCAAAGCCCCTGCTCCCCTTTCCCCAGTCTGTCCCGGCCGGGTCTTGTCAAACCGGCATTTTTCTTCCGCAGCTGTCTCTCCGTCCGGTCCGGATCATCCCCAGGTGCAGAG
>CAYYHY010000080.1:0-10612 GCA_964471855.1 uncultured Oscillospiraceae bacterium
CGGGCTTCGCCTCGGGGACCGTTTTCTCCTCAGAGGCCGGACTGGCCGGCTGGGGAGCGGGCTTCTCCGCTGCGGGGGTCTTCGCAGGTGCAGGGGCCGGTGCAGGCGCAGAGGTCTTGGGCTTTGACGCTGCGGAGGTGCGCCGGGTGGCCGTGCGGTTCGTGGCGGACGTGCTGCTGTTGCCGATGTCGTCGTCTGCAAATCCCAGACGCCCGCTGGTGCCGCTCCTGCGGCGTCCGCTGCTGCTGGTCCTGGAGGCGCCTGAACGGGAGGAGGACCTGGAGCCGGACTGGATGCCGGTGCGGGTGATGTGCCCGCTCTCGATCTCCTTCAGGAACCTGGAGGGCTGGGTGGCGGCTGTGGCGCCGAACATGGTCCTGTGGCTGGCATTGGTCATGTACAGCTTCTTCATGGCCCGGGTCATGGCCACATAGCACAGCCGGCGCTCCTCCTCCAGAGACTCCGGGAGTCCGACGCTGTCCTTGTAGGGGAAGATGCCGTCCTCCATGCCGGTTACAAACACCACGGGGAACTCCAGTCCCTTGGCGGAGTGGACGGTCATCAGCACCACGGCGTCAGCGGCGGGGTCGTGGCTGTCCAGGGTGGTGTAGAGGGCGATGTGGTCCAGGAAGCCCCCCAGGGAGGCGTCCTTGCCGGCCTCTTTCATGTACTCCAGGATGGTGGCCTTGAAGGAGTCGAGGTTGGCCAGGCGGTCCTCCTGATCCTTCTGCTGCCGGTTGGTCAGCATGGTGCGGTAGCCGGTGCGGTCCAGCATCACATCGAAGAACCGGTCCAGGGGCAGTTCCCTGGCGATCAGGGCCAGACCGTTGATCAGGTTGGCGAAGGAGGCCAGGGGGCCTGCGGTGCGGCTGATCTGGGGGTACTGCATGGCGCGGCAGATGACATCAAACTCGGAGGTCTGCTCCCTGTGGGCGATGCCCCGGACCAGTTCCCGGGAGTTCTCGCCGATGCCCCGGGGCGGCTGGTTGAGGATCCGCTCCAGGCGCAGGTTGTCGTTCCGGTTGTTGATGAGGCTCAGGTAGGCCACCACGTCCTTGATCTCCGCCCGGTCGAAGAAGCGGATGCTGCCGATGACCCGGTAGGGGATGCCGCGCTGCCTGAGGGACTGCTCCAGCCGGTTGGACTGGGCGTTCATCCGGTAGAGAATGGCGTGGTCCCTGTACTGCATGCCCTCCCGGACATCCTTTACGATCTGGGCCGCCACATAGTCTGCCTCCTCCGCCTCGTCGGCGGCGGTATGCAGAATCACGCTGTCCCCTGCATCGGCGGAGGTCCAGAGCTTCTTGCCGGTGCGCCGGACGTTGTGGCTGATGACAGAGTTGGCGGCGTCCAGGATGCTGCCGGTGGAGCGGTAGTTCCGCTCCAGACGGATGGTGCGGCACTCGGGGTACTTGGAGCTGAAGCTGAGGATGTTCTCAATGGTGGCGCCCCGGAAGCGGTAGATGGACTGGTCGTCATCCCCCACTACGCAGAAGTTGCCGTACCCTCCCGCCAGGGCGGCGGAGAGCTGGAACTGGAGGGGGTTGGTGTCCTGGTACTCGTCCACCAGGACGTACTGGAACTGGTTCTGGTAGTGCTCGAGGACGTCGCTGCAGGAGTCGAAGAGACGGACCGTATACAGGATAAGGTCGTCAAAGTCCAGGGCGTTGCCCTCCCACAGGGCCTTCTCGTAGCGGTCATAGACCTGGGCGATGCGCTTGCGCTGGGTGTTCCGGGACTCCGTCAGGGCGTCCGCGCAGTCCCTGGCCAGCATGCCGGAGTCCTTGAGCTTGGAGATCTCCGCCGCGGCCTTCCTGGGGGACATGTCCCGCTCGGTGATGCCCAGGTCCCGGAGGATGATCTTCAGCACCCTCTGGCTGTCCTCGGTGTCGTAGATGGTGAAGTTCTTGGGGAATCCCAGCCGGTCGATGTACCGGCGCAGGATCCGCACGCAGCAGGAGTGGAAGGTGGAGGCCCATATTTCATTTGCCGAGGGGCCCAGCATCTTCTCCAGCCTGCTCTTCAGCTCATCTGCCGCCTTGTTTGTAAACGTGATGGCCAGAATGGCCCAGGGCGGCACGGGGTCGACGGCGCAGAGACGGATCTGGCGCTCCCTGTCCCCCTCGCCGCTGGCTGCATACTCCTCAAGAAATGTCAGGTCATCTTCGGTGACCCACTCCGGGACCTTGTCTGTGCTCGATCCCTGACCGTAGCGGATCAGGTTGCCAATGCGGCTGATGAGCACGGTGGTCTTGCCGCTGCCGGCTCCGGCCAGCAGAAGCAGCGGACCCTCTGTACAGAGAGTGGCGTCCAGCTGCTGTTCATTCAGTGCAGGGAAATCCCGTGCGATGGATTCCCGGCGTGCTTTGCGGAAGCGGGCTTCCTCTTCTTGGTTGAGCATAGGGGCGTTTTCCTCCCGTATGTGACTGTCACTGTTAGTCAGGTATTATACACCAGGAAACGCCTGCGGTCAATGAGGCTGTTTGCCTCCGCAGGGGGAGAAAGAAACTCTCCGGACAGGAAAAAGGGGGGCAGGCGGCGGGCCTGTCCCCCGGACAGCCCCTGCACTCAGGGCTGGACCAGTTCGGCTGTCAGTATGGTTCCCCCGGGGGTCACCACATACACCAGGGCGGGGGTGTCCTCCCCGCCGGAGGCATACACGGAGGACCCCGCCAGCTCTGCATCCTCTGAGGTCAGGACGGAGCCGGAGTCCGTATCCGACCGGGCCTCCACAGTGCCCATAAGTTCCGCATCCCCGGGAAGGCTCTCCGCTGTTCCGCCGGTGAGGGACCAGGACAGGTTTCCCATGAAAAGCAGCGTGCCCGCCGGGACGCCGGCGGCGTATTCCGCTGACTCGACAGAGCCATCTCCGCCGCTGCCGCCGCTGTGCCCGGACCCCTCTGAGGGCGGCACGGGCCCCGGACTCTCCGGGGGAAGGGCGGATTCCGTATTGAAGCTGTCTTCCCCGCCGCTCATGAGGTCAGACGGTGCTTCGACGCTGCCGGAACCGAGGCGGAGGTAGGGGGCACCCAGGACAGCGGCCAGAGCCAGGCAGGCCGCGGCTGCGGCCGCCCAGGGGATCCAGTTCCTGCGGCGGTGTGCCGCTGGCGCCGGTTCTGCCGCCTCGGCGATCAGATCCTCGTCAAGGAGGCCCAGAGCATCCAGAAGAAAGTCAGAAGTCATACGGGGATCCCCTCCTTTTCCAGCACCAGCTTCAGCCGCTGGCGGATGCGGTAGAGACGGGCGCTGACCTGCTTCTCCCGCAGCCCGAAGAAGGAGGCCAGTTCCGGTATCGAGTCCATGTAGAAATAGCGGCGGACGAAGAGCCTGCGGTCCAGCTCCGGCTGCTCCCGGAGGAAGGCGGAGATGACGCCGGCGGTCTCCCGGGCGTCCAGATCCTCGTCCGGACGCCGCACATCCGGCAGGCAGTCCTCCAGTTCCTGGAGGGAGACCTCCACCCGGCTGCCGCCCCGCTTGGCTGCATTCAGACGGCGCCACCGGTCCAGGGAGAGGTTGCGGGTCAGCCTGGCAAAGAAGGCGGAGAGGATGTTCGGCCGCTCCGGGGGCATGGCGTTCCAGGCCCGGAACCAGGTGTCGTTGACGCACTCCTCCGCGTCCTCGTAGCGGTCCAGGATGCCCCGGGCGATGGCGGTGCAGTAGGGGCCGTATTTCCGGTCGCTCTCCTCAATGGCCTGCTGGGAACGGGCCCAGTAGAGCTCGATGATGTCGCTGTCTTCCATGTGGCACCTCGCTCTGCGCTGAAAGTGTTCCTGCCCTTAATGACGCAGAAAATCGCCGGATGTCTCGTACGTCCGGCGATCAGACTGCATTTTTCAGGAGGGGACGGAGGCGAGAGCGCCGCTGCCTGCAACGGGCCCGGCCTCGATGATGGCGGTCCGGCGCCCTGCCACCTGCATGGTGAAGAACATGCGGCACTCCAGGCAGAAGAACTGGAAGGAGCGGGTCTTTCCGATGCGGCAGGTGCCGGAGAAGCAGCTGGGCTGTCCGCACTGGGGGCACTCGGCGAAGGGAAGATAGTTCCGCGTGCCGGAGCAGGAATACGGTGTATCCATGAGTGAGAAGCTCCTTGCTTAAGCAGATTGCCGGCCGAAACCGAAAAATGGGTATTGTCTTTTTGATGGAAATCATGTAAACTGTCCCTTGCTTACCCGTCACCTGAAACAGGGAGGAATACAACGTGAAGACAGCCCGTTTCGTGCTGAAGATCGTGGCCATGGCACTGGCCCTCGTGGCCCTGGTGTGCGCCATCATCGGCTTCTCCGACAAGATCGGGGAGGTGCTGGGACTGATTAACCGCGAGGTCCACGCATCTGAGTACGACGATTACGAAGAGTGAATCAGGAAGCAGCCGCTGATGCGGCTGTTTTTTTGTTTTCCGCCGCTCCGGTGTGTCCGGAAACAGCCCTGACAGGCACAGTTTACCGGATTCAGGGGAAAAAAGCAAGAGAAAACTCAGTGAATTCCACTGTTTTCCGCCGGCAAAGGCAGGGGAGGGGAGCAGCGGGGCTGCCCTCCTCCCGGAAGCTTCCGTATCAGATGCGTCTCCAGACAGCCCCGCCGGGGACGTCGGCAATCTCGATTCCCTTCTCCTTCAGCTCGCTGCGGATACGGTCCGCCTCGGCGAAGTTCTTTGCCTTCTTGGCCTCGCCCCGGGCCAGGACCAGGGCGTCAATCTCCGGGTCCCCCTCGCCGGTGACGGTGTAGCCGCCGGAGGTCTGCGCGGAGGCCTTCCGGGAGGCCTCCTCCGCCCGCTTTGCAGCGGCCTTCTCCAGCAGGGAGAGGGAGAGCACCTGGTCGAAGCTGTCCAGCACCGCCAGTTTGGTGGCGCCGTCTGTCTTCGCCTTGAGCACATCGTAGATGCAGGTAATCCCCTGGGCGGTGTTGAGGTCGTTGCCCACCCGGGTGCGGAACTTCTCCTCAAACTCCGCCTTGAGGGCTTCGTCCACCGGTCCGTCGTCCGGGCTGAGGGCTGCGATGCGGCTGATGAGCTTGCTGTAGGTTCCGGCTGCATTGTCCAGGTTCTCCCAGGAGAACTCCAGCACCTTGCGGTAGTGGCTCTGGAGGCAGAAGAAGCGGTAGGCCATGGGGTCGTAGCCCTTCTTCTCCAGGAGGGAGACAGTCAGGAACTCGCCGCTGGACTTGGACATCTTCTCTTTGCCGGTGTTCAGGTGGTGGACATGGAACCAGTGGGAGCACCAGGGGTGACCCAGGTAGGACTCGGACTGGGCGATCTCGTTGGTGTGGTGGGGGAAGGCGTTGTCCACGCCGCCGCAGTGGAGATCCAGGTACTCCCCGTTGTACTTCATGGAGATGCAGGAGCACTCGATGTGCCAGCCGGGATAGCCGACGCCCCAGGGGGAGTCCCACTTCAGGGCCTGGTCCTCAAACTTGGATTTGGTGAACCAGAGGACGAAGTCGTTCTTGTTCCGCTTGTTGGGATCCTCCTCGACCCCCTCCCGGACGCCCACCGCCAGGTCCTCTCCGCTGAAGTCGCTGAAGATGTAGTAGCGGGGGAGCTTCGAGGTGTCAAAGTAGACATTGCCGCCGGCAAAGTAGGCGTATCCCTTCTCCTCCAGGCTCTGGATGACGCGGATGAACTCGTCCACCAGGCCGGTGGCGGGCTGCACCACATCCGGGGTGCGGATGTTCAGCTTCCGGCAGTCGTCAAAGAAGGCGTCCGTGTAGTACTTCGCAACCTCCATGACCGTCTTGTGCTCCCGGCGGGCGCCCTTGAGCATCTTGTCCTCGCCGGTGTCGGCGTCGGAGGACAGGTGGCCCACGTCCGTGATGTTCATGACCCGGTTGACGTCGTAGCCGTCATAGCGCAGGAACTTGTCCAGCACATCCTCCATGATGTAGGTGCGCAGGTTGCCGATGTGGGCGAAGTGGTACACCGTGGGGCCGCATGTGTACATCTCCACATGGTTCGGCGTATGGGTGACAAACTCCTCCCGCCGGCGGGTGGCGGAATTGTAAAGATACATGGCGGTTCTCCTCCTTTGCTGTTCGAAAAGGGCTCAGCCGCAGAGCGGCGCCCTGTGTTTCACTGTTCCTCCTGCTCCACCTGGCTGACCAGCTCCTGGGAGATCTCCTGGTCCAGACGCCGCTCCAGCTCGTCCAGGCGGGCGGAGAGGACTGCGATCTTCTCCAGAGTGGGGTTGCGGACGCTGGTCTGGTCCACGTCGTCGGCATAGTGGGTCTGCCTTCCGGCGATGCGGACGATCTGCGCGGGGATGCCTACGGCGGTGGCGTCTTCCGGCACCTCGCTGAGCACCACGGCGTTGGCGGCGATGCGGGCGTTGTCCCCCACCTTGAAGGGTCCCAGCACCTTGGCGCCGCAGCTGATGAGCACGTTGTTGCCGATGGTGGGGTGGCGCTTTCCGTGGTCCTTGCCGGTGCCCCCCAGGGTGACCCCGTGGTAGATGAGGCAGTCATCTCCGACCTCGGCAGTCTCTCCGATGACGACTCCCATTCCGTGGTCGATGACCAGGCGGCGGCCGATCTTGGCACCGGGGTGAATTTCTATTCCTGTCCAGAACCTGCTCCACTGGGATACGGCCCGGGCCAGGAACCGCAGGTTGCGGCAGTACAGCCAGTGGGCCAGACGGTGGTAGAGAGTGGCATGAACTCCCTGATACAGCAGAAGAATTTCCAGCTTGGAGCGGGCTGCAGGGTCCCGGCGCTGGTAGGCCTCCAGGGTTTCGTTGAGTGACTTGAACATAGTATCCTCCTTCCGTACAGGGGCGGAGAAAAAAAGAAACCTCCCATGCCCCCGTACAGGGCATAAGAGGCGGCGCGCCGCGGTTCCACTCTTATTTTTCACTCGTCAGACCGGTATCGGGGTCCAGCCGGGCGGCATTGCCCGCCGCGCTCCCGGACGCACTTCACACCCCGTCTGACGCAGGTCCCCTTTCAGCCGGTGAAGGACCCTCTCTGGCCGCAGAACAGGGCGCTACTTTTCCGTTCACAGCGCTCTGCAGGACTGTATATTATCATGAGGCCAACGGTGTGTCAAGAGCGAAATTTCGTCATTCTGCACTGTTTTCAGCCTCCGTGTGCCCGTGCCGGAGCATCATGGGCGCCCGGGACCGGGGAGGATCTCCAGCTGCATTCCGGCTTCTTCCATTTTCTGGAATCGATTTCAAACTGGCACGCTTTCTGCACCGCTGCAAAAAATTTGGAACAGGCCGCATCTGCACCCACATCCGATCAGGGCCGGCGGAAGCCCTCTTGCCCCGGCGGGCAGTTCCGGCTATACTGACAGCAGACGGAAACGTCCGCCTGCCCCTGGGCAGGTGTCTGAAAACTGAAGGGGGGAACCTGCCATGCTTCGTGTTCTGGTCAGCGGAGACCAGCACATTGGCATCGGCTACAGCGGATACAGAAACGCGGGCAAGCTGGCCAAAGCCCGTTTGGACGGACTTCACAATGTGGTCGAGTACGGCAACAGCCAGCAGTGCGATCTGCTGGTCCTTACGGGGGATCTGTTCGACAGGCGGAAGGTCCCGGCGGCTATGGTTAAGGAGACCGTGAGGATCCTGGCGGATTTCGAGGGAACTGTGGCCGTGCTGCCCGGAAACCACGACTTCTATGACAGCAGCATATCCGGCGGCTGCTGGGAGCAGTTCGAGAACGCCGCACAGGGCAGGCACAATATTCTGCTTCTCAAAGAGGACAGGCCATATGAGCTGACTGCCGGGGAGGAGCAGGTGGTCCTGTATCCGGCAATCTGCCATACCCGGCAGTCCCACGAGAACTGCCTCGGCTGGCTCAGGGAAGAGGAGATGCCTTCCGACGGCACGTTTCGGATCGGTCTTGCCCACGGGGCCGTGGAGGGGGAGACCATTGATACCGAAGGGAAATACTTCCCTATGTCCCGCGAGGAGCTTGCGGCCGTTCCGGCAGACGTCTGGCTGCTGGGTCATACCCATGTTCCCTTCCCAGACAATCTGCCTCTCGACATTCCGGAAACGACGACGGAGCGTATTTTTAATCCGGGAACCCATGCCCAGGCGGATGTTGCGAACCATACGGAAGGCTGTGTTTTCCTGCTGGACCTGGAGAAGAAAGACGGGCGCACCGAGGTGAAGGCAGGGCGGCATATCACGGGAATCCATCGGTTCTTCAAGGTGGATGTAGAGATTGGACCTGCAGAAACGCTGAAAGATGCTCTCGACAGGGAACTCTCCCAGTTTTCCGACAAGTCCGTGGTGGACCTTGCTGTCAGCGGTTCCGTTCCGCCTGAGGAGTACACAGAGCGGGGGAAGATCATTGAGGCTGCACTCTCCCGGTTTGCAGACTGGAAATACAGAGACAGTGAGCTCACAGAGCGTCTTACCAGGGAACTGATCGGGAAGGAATTCCCTGATACTTCTCTGGCGTACAGCCTGCTGGCTGAGCTGCTGGAAGGACCTGATCCGGTCAAAGCCCAGATGATGTACAACCTGCTGAAACAGCAGTAAAAGGGGTGATGGTTCATGAAGGTTTTGAAACTGAGCTGCAGGCAGTTTGCTGGCGTCAGAAACAGTGAGGTCTCTCTTGGCGAAGGGATCAACGTGATTTTCGGGCAGAACGAGAGCGGGAAGACCACCATGGTAAACCTGATGGCCAGCACTATGTTTCAGAAATCTAAAGTTCGCAGCAACAGCGGCTTCAGAGCGCAGTTTATCCCTCAGGAACTGGGCTTTGCTGAGGGCGCTGTATCCATAGAGACGGACGGCGGTCAGGAGTATACAGTCAGACGCATATGGGCTTCGGACAGGACGGCATCCAGTGAACTTGCAATACCTTCCGGGGGCACCATCAGGGATGAGACTGAAATCGAAAACCTGCTGTCCCCGGTCCTGAAATACAATGAAGGTGTGTACAGACAGGTGCTTCTTGCATCTCAGAGAAACCAGGAAGAGAACCTCCGGGCTCTGCTTGCAGGTGAATCCGGGGACTTGGCCGCTGCACTTACGAAAGCCTTCAATGAAAGCAGCGGACCCTCCATCGATGAGATCTCGAAGCTGATCAGCGGAAAGATAAAACAGCTCAGTGATCGCTGGGACGCAGAACAGATGCGGCCAAAGGACAGCTCCAAGCGCTACAAGAAAGAAGTTGGTGATGTTCTGCAGGCATACTACGATGTGGAGGATGCAGAAGAGAAACTGGCTAAAGCGGTTACACGTGAGGAGGACGCCGGTAAGGCTGAGGAGGAATACCGGAAGGCTGAGAAGGCGTTCCGGGATGCTGATGCAGCACTTGAGGGGTTCCGGAAATGGTTGAAGCAGCTTGAACGCAGGAGTCTCCTGCAGGAGAAGGTCAGGCTCAAAGCGGACGAACTGGAACGGATGCGCAGGGAAAGCGCAGAATGGGAACAGGAAAAGACTGAGTTTGAAAAGTGCTCAGCCCTTGAGAAGGAGTATCACAGCCGCGGGATTCTGGATATCTTCGACCAGGTCTCAAAGCTTGACGGACAGCTGCAGGAGACAGAGGAGCAGCTGAAGCGGTTTGGAGATCTGAACCAAGATGGGGTCAAACGAGCCTATGACCTTTCCTGGAGCATCCAGGATGCCGCGCAGAAGCTGGGCGGACTGAACCTGCAGATACAGACTGTTATGGAGAGCGGCTACGAGGTACATATCCGTTCTGCTGCGGACAGCAGGGAGCTGACTGGCGAAGCTCTCCGGCATGTTGAGGAGGCTGTGACTGTTCAGGTCCCCGGCGTCATGGAGATGCAGCTGAGCCAGGCTGACATCGACCTTGAGCAGGTGAAGAAGAAGCTGGATGAGGACCGGAAGGCTCTGGATGACATCCTGAGGAAGTACGGGGTCTCAACGGCGGAGGAACTTGAAGATCTGCTCGGGGAGCGGGGAAGCCTGGAAGAAAAGGCTGCTGATTTGAAGAGGCAGATGAAAGATGCCCTGACAGGTATGAGCCGGGAACAGCTGAACAGCGAGGTCAGCAAGGTGACTGGATTGGTCAGGCCCAGGGCGGAGATCGAGGCTGATATCAGCAGTTACTGCAGACCGGATAAGATTTCAACTCGTGTAGATGTGCTGACCGACAGGCTGCAGAAGCACGCCGACAGCTGGGATTCGCTTGATGTTCTGAAGAGGTCCATTGAGGAGAAGGAAGAAAAACTCACCAGTGTTCGGGAAGCTCTGGATGAGGCTGCAGACAGCATCCCGGCTGAGTACAGGGACATTCGGAATCCGGATGCCTGTGAGAAGGAACTTAAGGAAACCAGGGGCAGGAGAGAGAATGAGCGCACGGAGGCGCTGAAACAGAATACAGCAGCTGTCACCAGACTTGATGACGCCCAGGAGGACAGCATGAACCTGAGGACGGAACTTGCTGAAAAGAAGCAGCGTTTTGAGCAGCTGAAGAAGGACCTGCAGCGCTGGCTTGACATCCAGGAGGTATTCAACCGCCTGGTACAGAAGATGCGGCAGAATCCTCTGAAGGACCTGGCCCTTCAGTTTCAGAAAAATCTCTCCATGCTTACGGGAGAGAGCATCAGGTCGGACTTTTCCGATTATGAGAGGCTGAATTTCCAGCTGTCCCATGACGGTACGCCGCTGGACTTCGACAAGCTGTCTGAAGGGAC
>CAYYHY010000081.1:0-10336 GCA_964471855.1 uncultured Oscillospiraceae bacterium
ACGTACAGGAAGCTGCCGTCGCTGACAATGGAGGTGGGCCGGTAGAAGCAGGGGGCGGAGCCGTCAATAAAGTGGCGGCTGTCCTCGATGCCTGCAAAGTAGGACCACTCCGTCTCTCCGCTGCCGATGCGGATGATGATCCCGCTGTCAGGTACCGTCACATACAGGTCCTCCTCCCCTGCCCCGGCGGGGTCAGAGACGAAGGTCATGCAGCGGGCGCCGTCCGGGAGGTTCATGACCCAGCTGCACTCGCAGGTGACAGTATCCAGTGTATTCAGGGTGGTCTCCCCTGTGCCCATGTTCTGCTGGATGAACCAGAGGGTTCCGTCGGAGGAGAAGCAGAAGTCGGAGATGGTGGAGTACTCCGCCTCCGTATAGTAGAGGATGTCTGCCCCCTCTTCCGTGATCTTCAGGAAGCCGTACCAGTAGCCGCTGTCGTCCTCCCAGGTGTCTGTCAGGACATAGGCGCTGCCGTCCCGGGACCGGACTCTGGCGGCTGTGAAGTAGCCGGGTTCCAGCACCAGGGAGGAGACCTGACCGTCCTGCAGGATGCGGATGATGCCGCTGTCCGTCGCCAGCAGGGTGTCCCCGGCGGCGGAGAGGGACTCCGGGGAGACAAAGGAACAGTCAGAGAGAGTCCCGTCGATGGACTCCCGCTCCCCGTTTCCTGCATAGACTGCCGTTTCGATCCCGTCCGCATAGCGGAGGCTGATGTCCACCGCCTGTTCCACCGGCTCTGTAACCTCGACCTCCATGCTGAAAACCTTGTTGCGGTACCGGCCGGACAGGGTGGCCTTCCCCGGGTTGACCCCGATCAGACGGCCGTCTTCCATGCGGGCGACGCTGGTATCCGAACACTGCCAGTCGATCCTGTCCGGCTCCAGTTCCGTTACACTGCCGGAGGGTGCGGTCTTCTGCAGATCCAGTTTCACTTCCTGCTGGGCAGTCACCACTGCATGACCGGGTTCCAGCTGAACAGAGGACAGACTCTCCTGCTGGTTGATATAGGCCCCGGCGGCAGTGGAGCCAAGGCCCCCGGCAAAGGCAGCGGCGCAGCATGCGGCTGCCACGCTCCGCATGGTCAGGGTGCGGGACATCTTCATGCGGAAGTTCTGGACCTGCTCCAGGGCGGCTGTGAACTCCCTGGCGGACTGGAACCGGTCCTCCGGGCGGATCTCCAGGCACCGGCAGATGACGTCCGCCAGCTTGGAAGATGTCTGACCGTATATGTTCCGGACGGTGTCCGCCTCCGGGACCGTGCCCATGACCAGCTCGTAGAGGATGACGCCGGCGCTGTACAGGTCTGTCCGCTCGTCGATGTCCCAGCTGGCGGCGTCGGGGGGAAGAGTCCCGAACCGCTGGGTGACGGCGCTGTGGGAGGCAGCCCTGCCCCGGAACTGCTCCGGGGCGGCGTAGCGGTAGGTGAGCCCGCTGCTGCTGTCCACGCCCCCCTTCAGCTTGGAGATGCCGAAGTCGATGAGGACGAGCCTGCTGTCGTGGGTGATGATGATGTTTGCGGGCTTGAGGTCGCAGTGGACGATTTTGGAGTCCAGGGTGTGGAGGTAGTTCAGCACCTGACCCAGCTGGATGCCCCAGTCGCAGATCTGCCGCTCCTGGATGTGCTCCCCCAGGTCCATGATCTGTGCCAGGGAACAGCCCTCGATGTACCGCTCCACCAGGAACAGCCCTGTGCTGCCCTGGAAGACATCGATAATCTGGGGGAGGCTGATGTGGTTCAGCCGCTTCATGACTTCCACTTCGTTGCCGGAGGCCGGCAGGGAACTGTCCACATACTTTACAATCCACTCGGTTTCCAGACCCGTCTTCCTGGCGAGGAAGATCCGGCCCATTCCCCCGCCGCCGATCTCCCGGATGATCTCGTATTTTCCCTCCAGCACAGAGGTGTCAAGCCGGTCCTCCCGGGAGGTGCGGACCGGTCCGGACGTCTCTGCCTCATCCTGGACAGACTCCGTCAGCACTTCCGTGGCGGGAACAGAGGACCGGGCGGAACCGTCCGCCGGACCGCTTCCGGTTCCGGAGGGGACCTGCTCCTTCTGAGACGGGGCGTCAGACCGGGGGGAGAGGGACGGTTCAGAGCCCATGAGCTCAGAGACATCCGGCAGCGGCTGGGTTGTCCAGTCTGTGTTCCCCCCGGACCGGACTGTCTGCTGGAGCGTCTCCATGATGTCAGTCCTCTGTGTCTCCTCGCTGAGAACCCGGCGGTACTCTCTGCTCTGCTTCCTGGTCATGAAGAGCACGGCGGCGAGAATCAGAGCGGCAGCAGTCAGCAGAACACCGACGGCAAGCAGGACATAGTCAGCATACATAGGCAATCCTCCCGGTATGATAATGACAGGGGCGGTCCGGCAGATGATGCATCATCCGCCGTACTGAAAACAGGAAATGCAGAGAAAGTGCCGGACAGAATGCAGGAAAACAGCATCTGTGACCTGCCGGCGGAGGCTGACAAGCTGTACAGCATCCCCGGCAGGACATTCTCTGAAAATGCGGCTTTACTTTAGCATAAAGACTGTGAAGGGGCAACAGATTCTGACAGAACAGCGCAGAAGCTGACAGACGGCAGCGCAGCAGAGTACAGAAGACGGCATGTGAGGGGAGAATGAAGATCCACTGCACAGGCAGGTTCCAGGTGCTGCAGGGGCAGATCCGGGAACGGGATGTGCAGTTCGTCTACCCATATCAGCCGTTCATCTGCGAAACGCCACAGCAGCGGGACGGCGTGTATGATGAGTGTCAGAAAGTGTTCTGCAGGGAACTCTGTTCGGCAGGCCGGCCCGGGCGGCGGCCGGCAGGAGTTCTGCAGGAGGAGAACAGGGAGGACTGGAACATGAAACACGGAAAGCATTTCAGCAGGCTGCTGGCAGCAGTGACTGCTGCGGCTCTGCTTGTCCCTGCGGGTTTTACGAAGGCGGAGGCCAGCATCTCAATAACCGTTCACGGTCAGACGTGGGTGCTGTGGGAGACGTACGGAGGGGATCCGGACCATGACTGCGACTTCACCTCTGAAGACTGCACCACGGAGACCGTCAGGGACTGTCCGGCCGGCGGGGCAGACTTTGTGGTCTGCCCTGTCTGCGGAAAGAAGAAGTGCACATCCATTCTGTACCCGTGCAACCATCACTATGTGATGAGCGTAACAGGACTGAGCACGGCCACCGAAGACGGTCTCGTGACTTTTACCTGCAGCGGGTGCGGCAGAAGCTGCACGGAGGTTCTTCCCGCCTGGAACAAAATGACCGCGGAAGGGCTGAAAGGCCCGGGCAGTTTCGGGGAAGATGTCGTTGCAGAGGAGTATGAGGATCCTGAAGGCGGGGGCTGCACCGGGGGGCACTCCTGGTATTTGAGGCGCATTGACCCCACCTGCGAGAAAGACGGCGGATATTACAGAATCTGCAGTGTCTGCGGCATGAGAGAGCTCAGCAGTGTGCTGGAACCCGCAGGCCACGACTACAGCCCGGTCCTCATCAGACCGGCATCAGCGTCTGAGGACGGACTGCGGTCCTATTACTGCGAAAGGTGCGGCGATGTATACGACGAGGTCATCAGGGCCTCCGGAAGCAGCAGCGAGGGCACAGCGGCAGAGGACCCCGCGGCGGAGGCATTCAAGTCAAAGAATGCCGGCAGCCAGAACTATACCATCTACGGATCGCCGGTCAGTTCCTATCTGTACCAGCGGGACGACGGAAACTTTACCCGGGTGGAGGCCGGCAGCGGCGGCGTTGCTGTGGAGGTGTACAGCGGGGACTTCGAACTGCTGAACGCCAGGATGCTGCCGATGGAACTTGAGGTGTTCGGCGGTTTCTTCGCCGGCGAGGGCTATAACTTTCTCATTTTTGGTCAGCACAACGAGAATGACGATGAAAACAGAGAGGTATTCCGGGTTGTCAGGTATACAAAGGACTGGCAGCGGGTGGATCATGTCAGCCTCTGGGGAGAAAACACGAACAGGGCCTTCAGGGCAGGGTCTCTCCGCTGCGCTGAAGCCTGCGGAATGCTGTATATCCTCACCTGCCACGAGATGTTTGATCTCGACGGAAGCGGAGTGCACCACCAGGCCAACGCAGTTGTGGCCATCCGCGAGTCAGACATGACGGTAACAGACAAATATACGGGTGTCGCCAACTTCAGCATCGGCTATGTCAGCCACTCCTTCAACCAGTTCATCCTGGTGGATCAGTACGGCAGGATTGTTGCCATGAATCACGGGGATGTCGTTACCAGAGGGGCAAGCATCTACCGGTATCCCGGGATGGCCGGCGAGGAGAAGCTGGTCGGCAGCGGCGGCGAAGGTGCGGTGGTTTACAAAAGCGGCGGCTTCCCGGTGGTAAATGAAACCGGGATGTCCATCGGCGGATTTGAAGCCTCCTCAGACCGGTATCTGGCGGCGCTGAATTCATGTATTCAGGACAAACTGGCGAATCTCCGCGATACCCGCAACATCTTTGTCTGCGCCAGTGACCAGTCAGACCTGTCAGATGTGCACATTGAGCAGCTGACGTTCCTGCCGGACGGCGGTACCGAAAGCGCGGGCACGCCGCACCTGGTCAGGCTCAGTGACAGCCGGTTCCTTGTCCTCTGGGAGGAACTGGCCGCCAGGACCGACAGCAGGGGGACATCCAGGACCGGAAAGGTCCACTGTGCATTTGTGGACGGTCATGGTGTAAAGCAGGGAGACACTGGGGAGTTCGAGGGTGCGCTTTCTGACTGCAAACCCGCAGTCAGCGGCAGCAGAGTTATCTGGTATGCAACAGACGGACAGGGTCCTGTGTTCTACAGCCTTGATACCGAATCCGGCAGGGTGTCTGTGACAGACACCAATCGGGCTCCGGAGCCGGAGCCGGAACCGGATCCAGTTCCTTCTGATCCAGGTCAGGGGGAAGCCGGTTCAACCCCGGGGCAGGGTTTGGGCTCCGGCTCCGGTCAGGGCAGTACAGGCTCCAGTGCAGGCCAGGGAACAGGGGCGGCTCCCGGCCAGGGGACCCCGCGGCCTTCCCAGGGTGCAGTGCTGACTCCCGGCCATGGATCAGGCACAGCGGCTGAAACAGGGCCAGAGCAGATCCCCGGCGAGGAGCCGTGGTCTCCTCCGGGACTGAAATACGAAAAAGTTGAGGAGGCTTTCATCGACATCACGTCGAGCCACTGGGCAGCCAGGGAGATTCTCACCGCGCTCAACATGGACCTGGTGAAAGGAAAGCCGGGAAGGATCTTCGACCCGGCAGGAAAGGTGTCCACTGCGGAATTCTGCGCCATGCTGACAAGGTATTTCTGCAGCGGAGAGCTGGGACCGGAGGGCAGCCCCTGGTGGCTGACCTATGTGCAGACGGCGCAGGATGCGGACATGCTCCACAATACGGCAGTCGGCAGCTTCTACGATGCAAACCGGAGCTATCCGGACACCGTTCAGGACCCTGTCAGCCGGCTGGACATGGCGATGATCATGTACAACCTTCTGAAGACCTGGAAGGTTCAGATGCCGGCAGAGAGCGAGATTCAGGCAGCGGCGGCACGCATTCCCGATTTTGACACAGTGCCGGCTGCAAACCGGACCTCCGTCCTCACCTGCTACGCCCTGGGGCTGCTGCAGGGCAATGCCGCCGGGGAGTTCACGGCGTACAGCACCATGTCCCGGGCTGAGGCCTGCACGGCAGCAGTCCGGATGATCGATTGCTTCAGTTCTGCTGCACATGCTTCATAGGCGCTGGAAACAGTGTGCCGCACCTGCCCGGAGGCGGACCGGACAGGTGCGGCGCTTTTCCTGCGTGCAGCCATCCTGGGGGACTGTGTTTTCGGCACTGCCAGGGTGCAGTTCATCCGGGAAAACATGCCGTCTGTCTGCTTCCGGCCCGTACAGGCGGTGCAGCGGATATGATAGGCACAGAAGGTGTTCCGGCGGGAACTCTGCCCTCTGCAGAGAGACCTGCAGGAAAGGGAGTGAGGAGGAATGACCATGAAAACCGGCAGGTGTATCAGCAGAATGCTGGCGGCCGCGGCTGCCGCAGGGATTCTTGTTTCCGCCTCTTTTACTGGGGCAGCGGCGGCCCGTACCCGGGTCACTGTGAATCAGCAGGCAGCGGTTTCTTCGGTTACCATAGACGGCCAGACCTGGGTCATGGGGGAAGAATACGGCGGAGATCCCGGCCATGACTGCAAATTCGACAAATCCAGCTGTGATTTGAAGACCCTCTGGGACTGCCCGGCCGGCAGTGTCCAGTTATATGTCTGCCGGGTATGCGGCAAGCAGAAAGTGTGCGGATTTTCCGTACCAGTCCCGCACAGCTATGAAGCTGAGACTGTTGAAGAGCCAACGGAGACATCTCCCGGCGTACAGGCGTTCACATGCAGCAGATGCGGCGATACCTATACGGAGGAGATCCCGGCGCTTGGGACCGGCGGCGGGAACACGCAGCCCGGCACCGGCGGCTCCACGGAGAACAGTCCCTCAGCGGTTCTGAAGGGGCAGCTCTATGTGGAGGGAGAGAAGTACGGCGGCGACCCGGACCACGACTGCAGCACCTTTGAAACAGAATATATCTGGGACTGCCCCAGCGGCGGCGCCAGAGTATGGCGCTGTGATGTCTGCGGGAAGACCTGGGTGCGGGAGATCCTGCCGCCGGCAGAACACAAATACGTGGTGAAGGTTCTGAAACAGGCGACGGCAAGCCAGGAAGGTCTCCAGACCCTGACCTGCAGCGTCTGCGGAGACACCCGCGAGGAAACGGTTCCCAAGCTGTTCAGCGACTATGTGCCGCCGAAGACCACAGAGTCTCCGGTGGTCCGGGATCCGTCAGCGAAGCCGGCTGTTACATCCAACTACAGGAAGAACGGTTACTCCAACTATTACAGCAGACCGCAGACATCCGGCCTCTATGAGCGGAGGGACGGGAACCTGACCCGGGTGGAGCTGTGTGATGACGGGGTCTGCGTCGAAGTGTACGATCCCTCCTTCCACCTCCTGACCAGCAGGGTTGTCCCCTCCGAACTGCAGGATTTTGGCGGTTTCTTCGCGGGGGAGAGCTACAATTTTCTGATTTTTGGTCAGGACAATCTTAATGAGGACGATGACCGGGAAGTCATCCGCGTGGTAAAATACAGCAGGGACTGGCAGCGGCTCGGTCAGTACAGCCTGATGGGGGCCAACACGGTCTATCCATTTGATGCCGGCAGTCTGCGGTGCACGGAGTGCCGCGGCATGCTGTATGTAATCACCTGCCATGAGATGTACAAATCCAGTGATGGCAAGAATCACCAGGCCAACGTCATGCTGGAAATCCGCCAGTCGGACATGGAGCTGACAGACGGATACTGGACTGTCACCGGCGAAAGCGGCGGGTATGTGTCCCACTCCTTCAACCAGTTCATACTGGTGGATCAGGAGGGCCGCCTGATTACGCTGAACCATGGCGATGCCTATCCCCGGGGAAGCAGCCTCCGGAGGTTCGGAAAGCACATGGCCGGAGAAGAGGAGTTCAGTGACCGCGGAGCAGAGGACGTCATCGTCTGCCGGTTCAAAGGAAAGATTGGGGAGAACGCGACCGGCGCCTCCCTGGGAGGGCTGGAGGCATCCGACAGTTCCTACCTGACAGTCATGAACTCCGTCGTCCAGGATGAGGCATTTGAAAGTCACAGAGTCCGCAACGTCCTGGTGACAGTCACCCCCAAGGACAGTTTCACCGAGTCGTCTACCCGGATTGTTTCCCTCACCAGCAATGCAGAGGGCGGAGATGTCTCAGCCTCTACCCCCAAGATAGTCAGAGTTTCGGACAGCCGCTTCCTGATCCTGTGGGAGGAACTCAAGATGGCTGCCGGAGGCGACTATGTGCCCTGCAGCAGCCTGAAGTATGTCTTTGTGGACGGCTCCGGTGACCCCGTCGGCCCTGTGATGAGCGGACAGGGCAGGCTTTCAGACTGCCAGCCTGTCCTGTCAGACGGCAGAGCAGTCTGGTACGTGACCCGCGGCACAGAAACCCCTGTGTTCTACACAATCGACGGGAAGACAGGGGAATTCACCCGGACTGTGAGCTGCCTGCCTGACCAGACGTTTCCGGATGTGCCCTCTGACCACTGGGCCAGTGCCGGCATCGCAGAAGCCTTCAGCAGGGGACTGGTGAACGGATATCCGGACGGCTGTTTCCATCCTTCCGACACAGTCACTGGCGGCCAGTTCTGCATGATGCTGGGGAGATCCCTCACCAGCAGGGAGACCATGGCGAACTATCAGGAGTATCATTCAGGACCCTGGTGGGGGGCCGGCATGTGGAGCCTGGAGATCAAGGGGATTCTTCAAAACACTGAGATGCATGACGAGTATGTGCGCCTCGGGGGCAGCTACGGTTCCAAGCCGGAGGAGGTCATCCCCCGGTATCAGATGGCGCTGATCCTCTCAAACACAATGGAGAGGACCGGCGGGGCTGTTCCGACCTGGGAGGAAAAGGAGCAGGCGCGGGCGGAAATCGGTGACTGGTCATCCATTCCGGCTGAACTGCAGGATGCCGTCCTGAACTGCTATGCTGCAGGTGTGCTGCGCGGAACGGACATGGGAATCTTCGACGGCAGCGCCGTCATGACCCGGGCCCAGGCCTGTGAAGTTGTCAGCCGTCTGCTTGACATTCTCAATGTGTGAGCGGGCTGCCCGGCAGAATCTGCGAAAACTGTACCGTGCCTCTCCGGATAATCCCGGAGGGGTGCGGCACGCAGCGGGAGAGACCAGACGTCTGGTTACAGTCAGGCTTCTCTGATCTTCATGTTCCGTAGCGCAGGTTCAGCTGACATCCCCGCTGTCTGGACAGGAGTATCACATATGCATAAACCAAGGGAACCATGCACGGCAGAGAATGCCCCTCTGCGGAAGAGCGCGCCGGCCGGGGTATTCCGGTACCGGCATCTGCGGCTGGCCGCCGTTTCTATAAAAAGGTTATTTCATGCGGATTGAGCATGCCAGGTGTATAATTCCGGTGCCTGATATGCAGGCATCTGGGGATGACCAGCCCGGGGGCCGCCATTTTCAAATCTTCTGCCAGGACTGCGGCACAGCTTGACGAGAAACCAGAATATGCAGCGGCGGACAAACCCGTTTCAGGTGTGCCGCAAATGCTGACACACCGCAGGTCAACTGACGGCTGGCCGATGCTGCCGAGGTCTCGAGGTTCCGACTTTGCCGGGCAGAAGCCGGCGCACAGTTTCCGGTCTCTGCTGAGGGGATGGCTGGTCTGCCAGCATGTGCGTGTTTCGCCCCTGCCTCATCCACTCCAACAGCGCCAGGTCCGCCGGTCCGGTCTGCTGAGGCAGACATCGGGTGGCCCCTGCCTGCGGTGCGGCGGGGCAGGCACGCCATGACTGAGACTGCAGAGGGGACAGCTGAAGTACCGTTTTGCGACACAGCATCCCGGACTTTTGAGTCATCAGGTTTGGGATATCCTTATTCAAGAGGTGTTTATTATGAAGAAAATTCTTGCTCTCTGTCTTGCACTGGTGCTGCTGACCGGATGCGGGACCACATCCAGCGAAAGCGGCATTTCTTCAGAAGCTGCCATGAGCATGGGGCGTCGCATGAGTGAACTGTCCGATGTTCTGGACGAAATCAGCGACGCACGAGTGACGAATTATGATGAAAAGAAGGACCACTACTATGACAGGGTTCAGGTATACGAGAAAATTAATGACAAGTATGACATTGAGGAACTGTGCGAGGCAGGCAAGTCCGGCACCTGGGATGATGACATGAAGGAAGCCTGGAATGACTTCTATGACAAGGCGCTCTCCGATGCAAAAACTGTAGATTCATCTATCCGGGAAGAATTTCCCTCTACAGATGTCAGAATTACTATATGGTCCAGGGAAACAGGGAATCTGATAATATTAGAAAACGGAGAGATCACTTTTGATATTACGGAAAAATTCGAAGAATCCTGACCAGAAAATGTTCTGCGCACACACTAAAACAGCATCCATGAACCTGTAAAAACAAACAGCACTGCACCGCACCTCCCCGGCTGATTCCGGAGGGGTGCGGTGCTTCTGCACATATGCAGGGAAGATCAGGTGCCCAGGTCCATGGCGATGCTTTGCTGGTCTATGACCTGAAACAGACAGTGCACCTTCAGGCTGCCGAAGCATGCACCAAAGGACTGTGCTTCCGTCTGGATTGCAGCATGTACTGGAACCAGAGACACCCGGGAAAGTGCCGGCCGGACAGGTCCCTGCAGGTCATCTGACCGGTGCAGCAGTCCACAGAATCAGCCGCCGACGAAGGACTCTGACGGAACAGGTCTGGCTGCACGCCAGGTCTCCTCCCCTGCTCAAGAGGTTCTGCGGGTCC
>CAYYHY010000082.1:0-10318 GCA_964471855.1 uncultured Oscillospiraceae bacterium
GCATCCTCAGTGCAGAAGGCGGGGTCTGCGGCAGCACCGGAGATGTGCAGTCCGAATCCCCCCAGCCAGTCAGCAAACTGCCGGATCTGCGCCCCGTCCACGGGGCTGTCCAGGCAGACCGAAAAGGCCAGCGGCATCCCGTCACGGGGACCGCCGGCAGCCGCAGCCCAGATGAGCGGGAGACTCCGTCTGCCGTCGCAGCCGGTCACGCAGAGACATGCATCTGCAGTCCCCCTCCCGGTCTGCAGGCGGATCCATGATTCCAGGAAGGCGCGGTTCCTGTCCGCCGTGCCGGTGTCTGAAAACAGCCCGGCGTACCAGTCCTGGGACCGCACCCCGCAGGAAAACACGGTCTGTTCGTCCATCACATATTCCATGTCAGGATCCGCCGGTCCGCTTCTGCCAGTCAGGGTAAAATAGCAGACGCAGTCCATCAGCGCATCTGCGGCCTCAGTCCCGTGGGACTGCACCAGGAGCTCATAGAGACCCAGATGTGCCGCTGCGGCTGATACGGCGGCGTACAGCCCGGCCCGGAGCCAGTTTACCCTGGCCCTGGGGAAGTTCCCGTGGATGCGGGGGTTGCCGGACCGGAGGTACTCTGCGTACTCGCCGGCATGTACGGAGAAATACTTGTCAGTGGGGTGCATGTATCCCTCTTCTGCTGCGAGGATTCCGATCCGCGTCCTGATCCTCGTGCCGCCGAAGGAGACGACAGTGACGGCCGCAGTCCGGACTTCCCCGCTGATTCTGGCTCTGGACGTTTTCGTCCCCTCGGGAACCGGCACCAGCATGTCAAAATGAACCACTGTGCAGTCACCTCGCAGATACCTGTCAGACCGGGCATGCCTGTTCATGCCTGCCCGGCTATTATACATCCTGACCCCGCCCTGGGGCAACAGCAAAAGCACACAGGGACCGGCCCCCGGCGGCCCCCGGGCGGGATATCTTGACAGGGGGAGGAAAGGGGAGTATTCTCACTGCATGACATCTGCATCCTCCTGTGCCGCTGAACCTGACTGCTCTCCGGCACATTCAGTCTCAACAAGAAGGAGTTCTGACTCTTATGCCTGATATTGAAATTCCCCGGGGATATGCCTCCCTGCTGACCATCTACGAGACCCAGAAGGCCATCGGTCTGCTGAAGCGGCTCTTTGAGGACAGCCTCGCCGGCTCCCTGCGGCTGCACCGGGTCTCCGCCCCCCTCTTCGTCTCCGCGGACTCCGGGGTCAACGACGACCTGAACGGGGTGGAGCGGCCCGTCTCCTTTGAAATCGGCGGGGTGAGCGCCCGGGCCCAGGTGGTCCAGTCCCTGGCCAAGTGGAAGCGGCTGGCCCTGAAGGAGTACCAGTTCCAGCCCGGGGAGGGCCTCTACACGGACATGAACGCCATCCGCATGGACGAGGTGCTGGACTCCCTCCACTCCGCCTACGTGGACCAGTGGGACTGGGAGAAGATCATCACCCCGGAGGAGCGGAACCTGGAGACCCTGAAGGGGGCGGCCCAGGCGGTGGTGGACGCCCTGGCGGACACCCAGTACTTCCTGCGCTCCGTCTTCCCCCAGCTCACCGTCCTGCCCCGGATCTCCCGGGAGATCTCCGTCATCTCCGCCCAGGAGCTGGAGGACCTGTATCCGGACCTGTCCCCCCGGGACCGGGAGACCGAATACGTCAGGGAGCACAGCACCACCCTCCTCACCTGCATCGGCGGGGTCCTGCGCTCCGGGAAGCCCCACGACGGCCGGGCCCCGGACTACGACGACTGGAACCTGAACGGGGACATCCTGGTCTGGGACAGCGTCTCCAGCCGGGCCTTCGAGATCTCCTCCATGGGCATCCGGGTGGACCCGGAGAGCCTGGACCGCCAGCTGACCCTGTCCGGCTGCGGCAGCCGCCGCAGCCTGCCCTTCCACAGGGCGCTGCTGGGGGGCGAACTGCCCCTGACCATGGGCGGGGGCATCGGCCAGTCCCGGGTCTCCATGCTGCTGCTGGGGAAGGCCCACATCGGCGAGGTCCAGTCCTCCCTCTGGGACACGGCCAACATCGAGGCCTGCCGCGCAGCCGGCGTCCAGCTGCTGTAATGCTGGCCCCGGTCCCCTCCCGCCTGGACCTGGATGAGGTCCTGCGCTGCATGGGCTGTCCCCCGGAGCAGGCGGACCCCGTCACCCGGGAGGCGGCGGAACAGGCGGCTTCCGATATCCTGGGGGTCATGGAGCCCCGCTGGACCTGGCGCATCTTCCCCCTCCGGGAGCAGCCGGAGGGGGTGCTGCTGGAGGGCGGCCTCCTTCTGCCGGGGGAATCCATCCGCAGCCATCTGGCCGGCTGCAGCCGGGGGATTCTCTTCTGCGCCACCCTGGGCACCGGACCGGACCTGCTCATCCGCAGGGCCGGCACCGGCAGCATGCTCCGCACCCTGGCCCTGGACTGCGCCGCCTCCGCCGGGGTGGAGGCGGTCTGCGACTGGATCGAGGAGACGCTCCAGCAGCAGATGCCGGACATGCACTTCCGCTGGCGCTTCAGCCCCGGCTACGGGGACCTGCCGGTCTCCCTGCAGCCGGAGATCCTGCGGGTTCTGGACGCCGGCCGCCGGACCGGTCTCACCGCCACCCCCAGCTGCATCCTCCTGCCCAGAAAGTCCGTGACGGCGGTGCTGGGCCTGTCAGACACCCCGGCCCCTCCCCCGAAGCGCAGCTGCTTCAGCTGCCCTCTGCGGGAGGACTGCCAGTACAGAAAGAGCGGTGGTCACTGTGGAATTTCATGAACTTCTCTCCTCCCCCGGTCCCGTGATCCTGGACGGGGGCATGGGCACCATGCTCCAGGCCCGGGGCCTGGCCCCCGGGGAGGCCCCGGAGCTGGCGGCCCTGAACCACCCGGACTGGCTGGAGGAGATCCACGCCGCCTACGTGGAGGCCGGCTCCCAGATCCTCTGCGCCAGCACCTTCGGGGCCAGCCGGGAGAAGCTGCGCCCCCTGGGGGTGACCCCGGCGGAGGTGATTCCCCCCTCCATCGCCTGCGCGAAGCGGGCGGCGGGGGGACGGGCCCTGGTGGCCCTGGACATCGGCCCCACGGGGCAGCTGCTGGAGCCCTTCGGGCTTCTGACCTTCGAGGAGGCCTATGACATCTTCCGGGAGGAGGTGCTCCTGGGGGTCGAAGCGGGGGCGGACCTGGTGATGATCGAGACCATGGCCGACCTCCAGGAGGCCCGGGCCGCCCTGCTGGCGGTGAAGGAGAACTCCAGCCTGCCGGTCATCGTCTCCATGACCTTCGAGGAGCGGGGCCGCACCTTCCTGGGCTGCGGACCGGACTCCGCCGCCCTCACCCTGGAGGGCCTGGGGGCGGACGCGGTGGGGGTCAACTGCTCCCTGGGTCCCGGCGCCATGGGACCCCTGGCCCGGGAGTTCACCCGCTGGTCCACCCTCCCCGTGTCCATCAAGCCCAACGCCGGCCTGCCGGACCCCGGGGGCGCCGGATACGACATCACCCCGGAGGAGTTTGCCGCCTCCATGGCGGAGCTGACGGAGCTGGGGGTGAAGTTCTACGGGGGCTGCTGCGGCACCACCCCGGAGTACATCCGCCTCATGGTGAGAGCCCTGGAGGGCAGGACCATACGAGAGATCCCCCGGCATGTCCCCGCCGCCGTCTGCAGCGGCACCTGCACGGTGCCCATTGACCGGGTGCGGGTCATCGGGGAGCGGATCAACCCCACCGGCAAGAAGAAGATGAAGGAGGCCCTTATTAAAGGGGACATGGACTGGATGACCTCCCAGGCCGTCTCCCAGACGGAGGCGGGGGCGGACATCCTGGACATCAACGTGGGTCTGCCGGGCATCGACGAGGCGGACATGATGAGAAGGACGGTGGCCGCCGTCCAGTCCGTCACCTCCGCCCCCCTGCAGCTGGACTCCTCCTCCCCGGAGGTGCTGGCCGCCGGGCTCCGGATCTGCTGCGGCAAGGCCATTGTCAACTCCGTAAACGGAGATGAGAAAACCCTGCAGGCGGTCCTGCCCCTGGTGAAGAAGTACGGGGCCGCGGTGGTGGGTCTCACCCTGGACCGCAGGGGCATCCCCGCCACGGCGGAGGACCGGATGGTCATCGCCCGGCGCATCCTGGACGCGGCCCTGGCCGCGGGCATCCGCCGGGAGGACGTGTACATCGACTGCCTCACCCTCACCGCCTCCGCGGAGCAGGCGGGGGCCGCCCAGACCCTGGAGGCGGTGGAGCGGGTCAAAAAGGAGCTGGGGCTGAAGACGGTGCTGGGGGTATCCAACATCTCCTTCGGTCTGCCGGCCCGGCCGGTGATCAACCAGAACTTCCTCACCATGGCCATGACAAAGGGTCTGGACCTGCCCATCCTCAACCCCGGTGCGGAGTCCATGATGGCGGCGGTGCGCAGCTGGCACCTGCTGATGAACGTGGACCGGGACGCCCGGGAGTTCATCGCCGCCTACGGGGAGGCGAAGGTCTCCTCCTCCATCCTCTCCTCTGCCCCCTCCGGTCCGGCCCCCGGGACCGCTCCGGAGTCGAAGCGGGATCTGGGGCATCTGGTGGAGAGCGGACTCAAGGGGGAGGCCGCCGCCGCTGCGGAGCAGCTCCTGGAGACCCGGGACCCCATGGAGGTCATCGACGAGGTGCTCATCCCCGCCCTGGACCGGGTGGGGGAGGGCTTCGAGTCGGGGCGCATCTTCCTGCCCCAGCTCCTGCAGTCCGCCGCCGCCGCCCAGGCCGCCTTCGAGGTGGTCCGGGGGCGGATCTCCGCCGGGGCCCCGGCCGCCGCCGGGAAGGGCCCCGTGGTGCTGGCCACGGTGAAGGGGGACATCCACGACATCGGCAAGAACATCGTGCGGGTGCTCCTGGAGAACTACGGCTACGAGGTGGTGGACCTGGGCCGGGACGTGGACCCGGAGACAGTGGTCCGGGCGGTGCGGGAGCACAGCGCCCCCCTGGTGGGCCTCTCCGCCCTCATGACCACCACCCTGGGGAGCATGGCGGACACCATCGCCCTCCTCCATGCGGAGCACCTCCCCTGCGCCACCGTGGTGGGCGGGGCCGTGCTCACGGCCGACTACGCATCCCGGATCGGGGCGGACTACTACGCCAGAGACGCCAAGGCCACGGTGGACGCGGCCCGGGCGGTCATAGGCTGAATGTTTATGCAGGGAAATCAGAGTTTTTGACGAATTTAAGCGGAGGCACTGCTGCTAAATTCAGTCAAACTGCCAAATGGAAACAGCTTGCCATTCTTACAGGCGGGGTCTAAAATAGTTTCAGCCTGACTGTCCGGCTGCGCAGAGCGCCGGGCTTTCAGGCGGAAGAATGCTGCAGGTAGAAAAGAGGAAATCTGTCATGATCAATCTGAATCAGCTGAAAGCGGCTCAGACGGCCATGCTGGAGTGGCTGTCCAGCCCGGAAGCACTGGGAAAGGCTCCCGCCCGTCTTGAGTACGGCTGCGTGTTTTCTGCCGGCGGCATGAACTGGTATGCCTTCCGGTACAAGGAGGACAACGCCCCCATGGCCCCCTGGATGATGGCCGTGTGCGGCGGCTTCGAGGGGGGCAGCATGGAGAGCACCGGTCAGGCCGGTCTGCGCGGCGAGTACTGCAGCGACACCGCCGCGGAGGATGCAGCTGCACTGGCTGCGTCCCTGCAGTAAACAGAGAATCAGGCCCCGGACCCAGGCGTCCGGGGCTTTCTGATTTTCCAGGGGGGACAGCTCAGTACTCGATCCCCTCCCGGGCCGCCGTCCCCCTCTCCCAGGGGTGGCGGACGCAGGTCATGCAGGTGACGTAGTCCCCCAGCTCCAGCAGGGCGGGGTCCGGATTCCGGCCCGTGAGCACCGCCTCCGTGCCGCTCTTCCGGCACAGGTCCAGGATCTCCGTCACCTCCCGGAGGGTGACAAACCCCTCCTCCTCAGCGGCGCAGATCTCGTCCAGCACCAGCAGGAAGGGGGGCTCCTGCTCCAGGGCGGTGCGGACCCGGGCGAGGAGGTCCATGCAGCGCCGCCGCTCCGCCTCCCGCTCCTCCCGGGTCATCTGGAAGGGGAAGGGCAGCTGCTCCGGCACCGGCAGCAGGGTGACCCCCGGCAGGGAGGCCAGGGCGGCCCGCTCCCCCGTCATGCCCCCCTTGCAGAACTGGACGGCCAGGACCGGCAGGCCGTGCCCCGTGCAGCGCAGCACCAGCCCCAGGGCCGAGGTGGTCTTGCCGCAGCCGTCCCCGTACAGAATATGGACCATGTGTCCCGCCTCCCCTCAGTTCCTCCCCCGCTGTCCGGGGGAACCCCGGGGAAGGGCATCCACAGCATAGAGGCAGCCGGCCCTTCTGTCAAGCCCCGCCCCGGCAGCCGGGTCTTCCTGTCCTTTTCACGCGCCGGCCCCCCGCTTCAGGGGGAAACAGCGGACAGCTTGCGCGCTGTCTGTTCCTGTGTTATAATACAAAAATGAAGAAATATAAGCAGCAAGGAGGTGCACCCGGCTGTGCTGGATGCTGTATTTGGAGAGAGCGCTGCAGGGAGCCTGATGCAGGCTTCAGCCCTTGGAGAGGACGATTTCTTCTCCTCCGTCCCCTTTGTGGTGACCGCTGTCCAGGAGGGGGACCAGCCCCCCGCCCCGGAGGAGATGGAGAGCTGCCGCCGCCGGGAGGAGGAGCGCCGCAGGCGGCTGGCGGAGGACGCCGTCCCCCTGACCGGCAGCAGCCCCGGGAACGTGTTCTGCTTTGACTTCTCCCTGAGCACCGGGGAGATCGACGAGCCGGGGCTGGGACCAAAGCGGCTGGCGGCACTGCAGGAGCTGTGCAGCGTGCTCTCCGCGGACGTCTCCGTGGAGCTGGAGGACCGGATCTCCGCCGGGCAGGAGTCCCTGGAGCGCTTCCTCTCCCGGGCCGCCTCGGAGCCCGTGCAGGTGTGGACCAGCAGCCAGCCGGACGAGGCCTGCGGTCTCTGCTGGCTCATGGCCCAGATGGAGGCGGCGGGTCTGAGGGACCCGAAGGTGATCATGGTGGACCTGCCCCACTGGGAGGACCGGATGGACGGCAGCGCCGTGCAGTGCAGCTCCTGGGGGGAGATCGAGCCCCTGGAGTGGGGCCGCCTGGCCATGCGGGGGGAGGTCCTCTCCCCTGTCCGCATCTCCGCCCTGGCCGCCCGCTGGCGCACCCTGCAGGAGGAGAACAGCCCCCTGCGGGCCATGGTCAACGGCAGACTGGTGAGCGTGCCGGCGGACTTCTACGACCACATCATCCTCCGGGCCCTGGGGCGGCAGCCGGAGGAGTTCCCTGAGGCGGACCTCATTGCGGACATCCTCAGCCGCTGCCGGCCGGGGGCGGGGGACGCCTGGCTGGCCCTGCGCATCGACGCCCTGATCAGCCGGGGCCTGCTGGTGCCGGTTCCCGGGGAGGGGTCCCGGGCGCCGCTGTACAGGAGAACCCTGAGGAAGACCGGGGGGTGCCGCATCTGACCGGCGGTACAGACACACCGGCGATCCCGGAGGACCTGGTCTTCCGGGTGCCGGAGGGAACCGCATCCCTGGACAGGGAATACTTCAGCCGGGACGACTGCTGGGAGGAAGTGATTCTGCCCCCCGGGTGCACCGGGATTGAGAAGGAGACCTTCCTCCCCCTGAAACGCACCCTGCGGCGGGTCACCCTGCCGGAGGACATGACCAGACTGCCCGACAAATGCTTCCACGCCTTCCGCGCCCTGGAGGAGGTGCACCTGCCCGCTTCCCTCCGGGCTGTCCCCCCCTCCGCCTTTGCAGGCTGCTGCTCCCTGCGGCGGATCGATCTGCCGGAGGGGCTGAAGGTGATCGGGAACCACGCCTTCAGCTGGTGCACCGCCCTGAAGGAGGTCACTGTTCCCTCCAGCGTGCTGAACATCTGCGGGGAGGCCTTCTGCTGCTGCACTTCCCTGGAGTCTGTGTGCATTCCGGCCCCCCTGCTGTCCGGAAGCGGCGGCGCCTTTTCAGGCTGCACGGCCCTGCGGAGGGTGGAACTGTCCCACTGGCAGAGCGAGCTGTCCCCCTTCATGTTCCAGAGCTGCATCAGCCTGAAGCAGTTCTCTTTTCCCGGGAATCTTCAGATCATCTGCAGGCTTGCCCTGTCGGGCACCTCCCTGGAGGAGGCGGACCTCCCCGAAGGCCTCCTCACCATTGAGCCCCTCGCCTTCCGGAACTGCACACGCCTGGTGCGGCTCCGGCTTCCCGCCTCTCTGCGTGATTTCAGCGGGAGCGCCCTCGCCGGCTGCACCGCCCTGCAGGAGGTGTCCATGCCGGAGGGGGGCAGCTGCCTCCGGGAGGAGGACGGGCTCATTTTCAGAGGGAACACTCTGTGCGGGGGTCTGGTGCCCCGGGACGGGGTGCTCCGGGTTCCGGACTCTGTGACGGAGATCCAGTACGGCGCCTTCAGGGAGAGCGGCGTGGTGTCTCTCTTCCTGCCGGCGGGGCTGAAACGCATCGATGAGGATGCCTTCTGCGGCTGCAGGAGGCTGAAGGAGGTGTTCTTCCGCAGCTGCCCCTCCATGGAGGACGCCTTCCGCGGGAGCAGTCCCCGGCGGGCGGGCTGGCTGGAGCCGGGCCCCTGCCTGCTGAAAGTCAGCGCCCTTCCGTTCCAGCCCAGGGAGTTCTATGCCCCGGAAACAGACCTTCAGGACATCCCGGATGCCCTGCGCATCCCCGCCCTGCGGACCTTTGCCGCGGACACCGGGGAGGGGACCTGGCCGGAGGAGATCCGCGCCTCCTATGTGAGGAGCCTGAAGGCCCGGAGAAAGGCCCTGTGGTCCGATCCCCTCTTCCTCCCCTGCCTGCTGCGGGAGAGGTGCATCCCCCCGGGGGAGCTGGAGGAGTGCCTCCGGGAGGCGGAGGAGCGGGAGGACAGGGAGGCCGCCGCCCTGCTGCTGGAGGGCAGGAACCGGTACTTCACCCAGGAGGAGCTGGACCGGGCGGCCGAAAAGAAGCTGAGGCGGACGATGCGCATCCTGGACACGGGACGGCTGCCCCTGGCGGAGCTGAGAAAGCAGTGGAGCTGGGAGAACGTGGAGTCCGGGGTCCGGATCACCTCCTGCCGCTGCCTGGAGGGGGATGTCCAGGTGCCGGACCGCTTCGGAAACCGGGTGCCTGTCACCCTGGGCCGGCTGTCCTTCAGCCCGGAGCAGCCCCGGGCCTCCCGCCAGGTGCAGCAGGCCCGGAGCAGCCCCCGTGAGGTCCATATCCCGGAGGGGGTCCGGGTCATCGAGGGGGAGGCCTTCCTGAGCTCCGGAACGGTACACGTCACCCTGCCGGAGAGCCTGCAGGAGATTGGAGAGAGCGCCTTCCGGGGCTGCTCCAGTCTTCGAAAGATCCGCCTCCCCCGGGGGATCACAGTGATCCGGAACTGGACGTTCCAGCACTGCGGCTCCCTCACGGAAGCGGTTCTGCCGGACACCCTGGTGTCCATCGGGGAGCGTGCGTTCCAGGACTGCAGCCTGCATGACCTGGAACTTCCTGACAGACTCGAGACGGTGGAAAGGAACGCCTTCAGAGGCTGCACCCGGCTGCATTCAGTCCGCGTCGGCTCCGGCATCCAGTTCATCGACAGCAGCGCCTTCCTCGGCTGCTCCATGCTTGTAGAGGTGACCCTGCCCGCAGCCGCTCTGCCCTGGGAGAAGATCTTCAGCTGGTGCCCTCTGAAAACCGTCCGCGCTCCCGACACCCCCGGGGCGCGGAAGCTTGCCCGGCTGACGGGGGCGGAGCTTGTCCCCGTCCCTGCCGCATGAACCCCCGCACGGGTCCAGTCCAGGCTGCACAGCCGCAGCAGCCAGCTTTTAACCGTGGGAAGGAGGAGACATGATCCAGTTTGACCATGTAAGCAAAAACTACGGAAAGACGCCTGTACTGAGAGACCTGACTTTCACCATACCGGACGGCCAGTTTGCCGTGCTGATCGGACCGTCCGGATGCGGAAAGACTACGACCCTGAAGACGATCAACCGGCTGATTGAACCGGACTCCGGCACCATCCTCATCGACGGCCGGGACATCCGGGGGGAGAACAAGGTGGAGCTGCGGCGCCACATCGGCTACGTGATCCAGCAGATCGGCCTGTTCCCCAACATGACGGTGGCCCAGAACATCTGCGTGGTCCCCCGGCTGCTGAAGTATGACAGACAGCGCTGCGCGGACATCGTGGAGACCATGCTGAAGATGGTAAACATGGAGTCCTATGCGGACAAGTACCCCTCGGAGCTCTCCGGGGGGCAGCAGCAGCGCATCGGGGTGCTGCGGGCCCTGGCCGCCTCCCCTCCCCTGGTGCTGATGGACGAGCCCTTCGGGGCCCTGGACCCCATGACCCGGGAGTCCCTCC
>CAYYHY010000083.1:0-10081 GCA_964471855.1 uncultured Oscillospiraceae bacterium
AGCCGCAGAGGGTTCCTGAGGGAAGTTTGACCGGACTTGCAGCAGAGGGAAGGACTCCATCTGCACCGGAACCGCTGCGGCTGTTCAGCAGAGACGGTCTTTGCCCCTGGGACAGGACGGCTTCCCATGGGGAGGCATCGGACCGGGAATGAAGCGGTGCAGGGATGATTTGCCGGGGCGCGGCGATTTGCAGGATTTCCTTCATGAAAATTCGCAGACCGGAGAGAGAAAAAGGAAAAATTTATAAGGTTGCCACAAAACTGACGGACAGGAGCGGCGGTTTTGTGCACTTTGACGAAACTCCCGGCTTAACAAAGCGAAGGCAAAAGCAGTTTCAACTTAAAAAAGTACAGATGCAGGGGTGCGGCATGTGCGTTCTGACAGGTACGGCACCGGTTTTCGTGCAGGATTGCCTGTCAAATCAGTAAACAGTGCACAAATGGAAATCTTTTGGAAATGAAGGTTTACGGCTCAATACTTGCATTTCCCGGTGTGCAATGATAATATACGGGTCAATCAGCACTTGGCTGACAGGAAAGGAAAAGGAAATTCAGGAAAAGGAGACAAACTACATGGCACTTAAGAGTCCCTATCTGCAGGAAGTCTACACAAACGTAGTTGCCCGCGACCCCCATGAGGTGGAGTTTCACCAGAGCGTGCTGGAAGTTCTGGGATCCATCGAACCCCTGGTAGCCCAGCGTCCTGAGTATCAGGAAGCCGGCATCGTGGAGCGCGCCCTGGAGCCCGAGCGGGTCATCGAGTTCCGCGTGCCCTGGGTTGATGACAGCGGCAAGGTTCAGATGAACCGCGGCTACCGTGTCCAGTACAACTCCGCCATCGGTCCCTACAAGGGCGGTCTGCGCTTCCACCCCACTGTCAATCTGTCCATCATCAAGTTCCTGGGCTTTGAGATGGTCTTCAAGAACAGCCTCACCGGCCTGCCCATGGGCGGCGCCAAGGGCGGCTCCGACTTCGATCCTCACGGCAAGAGCAACAACGAGGTCATGCGCTTCTGCCAGAGCTTCATGACCGAGCTGTACCGCCATGTGGGTGCTGACTGCGACATCCCCGCCGGCGACATCGGCGTAGGCGGACGGGAGATCGGCTATCTGTTCGGTCAGTACAAGCGCATCGCCAATGAGTTCACCGGCGTTCTCACCGGCAAGGGACTCTCCTTCGGCGGCTCTCTGGCCCGCACCGAGGCTACCGGCTACGGTCTGTGCTACTTCGCTGACGAGATGCTGAAGGCGGCCGGCAGGTCCTTCGACGGCGCCCGGGTTGTCATCTCCGGCTCCGGCAACGTGGCCACCTATGCGAACGAGAAGGCCACCGCTCTGGGCGGCAAGGTAGTTGCCATGAGCGACTCCAACGGCTTTATCGTGGACGACAGCGGCATCGACGTTGAGATCATCAAGGAGATCAAGGAAGTCCGCCGCGCCCGCATCCGCACCTATCTGGACTTTGTTCCCACCGCAAAGTATGTCGAGGGTTCCCAGGGCATCTGGAGCGTCCCCTGCGACATCGCTCTGCCCTGCGCCACCCAGAACGAGCTGCCGCTGGAAGGCGCAAAGCAGCTGGTTGCCAACGGCTGCTTCGCAGTGGCCGAGGGCGCCAACATGCCCACCACGCTTGAGGCGACCCAGTATCTCCACAGCCAGGGCATCCTGTTTGCTCCGGCCAAGGCGTCCAACGCCGGCGGCGTAGCCACCAGCGGTCTGGAGATGACCCAGAACAGCACCCGGCTGGGCTGGACCTTCGAGGAAGTGGATGCCAGGCTGAAGACCATCATGCAGAACATCTACCGCACCGTCTCCGAGGCCGCCGAGCAGTACGGCATGGCCGGCAATCTGGTGGCAGGCGCCAACATCGCCGCATTCTCCAAGGTTGCTGACGCCATGCTGGCCCAGGGCATCGTGTGATTCTCCCTCGCAGCAGCTTATGCGCCGTCCGGTTTATCCGGGCGGCGTTTCTCATGCATGCCGCATTTCCCCGCAGCATGGCAGATAGCACAGTTTCCGTGCCGGTTTCCCGGGGGTTTCTGTCAGGAATGCGGCAGATGCTCCATTGACAGGAGGAGAGGCGGAAAATATAATGGGATTCCCCGCCGGGACAGAACACGGCGGGGCAGATTTCACATGTGCTTGAAAGGGGCACTCATCCATGAGCGACCGTGTATACAACTTCTCAGCCGGTCCCTCCATGCTCCCGCTGTCCGCACTGGAGCAGGCTGCCGCTGAGATTTCCAGCTTCAGAGGTTCCGGCCAGTCCGTAATGGAGATGAGCCACCGCTCCGGGATCTTCATGCAGATTTTCCAGGAGACACAGGACAAGCTGCGCCGGATCATGAACATTCCGGAGAACTATCGAATCCTCTTCCTGCAGACCGGCGCCACCGGTCAGTTCGCTGCCGTCCCCCTGAACCTGATGGGCAGGACGGGGAAGGCGGACTACGCCGTGACCGGCAACTTCTCCGGCCTGGCGGCGAAGGAGGCAGAGAAGTACGGGCAGGTCCATATTGCGGCCTCCTCCGAGGACCGGGGTCACTGCTATATTCCCTCCCAGTCCCGGCTGGACCTGGATCCGGAGGCCAGCTACTTCTACTACTGTGCCAACAACACCATCTACGGGACCGAGTGGCAGTACGTGCCGGAGACCGGCAGCGTGCCGCTGGTGTGCGACATGTCCTCCGACATTCTCTCCCGTCCGGTGGACGTCTCAAAGTACGGCGTCATCTTTGCCGGCGCCCAGAAGAACATGGCCCCTGCAGGTCTGACGGTGGTCATCATCCGGGACGGCCTGGCAGGCAGCGCCATGCCCTTCACCCCGGTCATCATGGACTACCAGACCATGATTGACAAGGACTCCATGTACAACACCCCGCCCTGCTGGTGCATCTACATGCTGGGGCTCACCCTGGACTGGGTGGAGGAGAACGGCGGCATCGAGGGCATGGAGAAGCTGCGGCAGCAGCGCTCCGGCATGCTGTACGACACCCTGGACGCCTCCCGCATTTTCCACTGCCATGCGGACAGGGCCGACCGGTCCGGCATGAATGTGACCTTCCGCTCCGACAGCAGGGAACTGGACGACAGGTTTGTAAAGGCTGCGGCCGAGGCGGGCTTTGTAAATCTGAAGGGTCACCGCAAGGTGGGGGGCATGCGGGCCTCCATCTACAACGCCATGCCCGTGGAGGGCGTGGAAAAGCTGTGCGACTTCATCCGCGCCTTTGAGAAGAGCATCTGACACAGAAAGGCAGGGACCGCTTTCAGGCGGCCCCTGCTGTTTTCATGAAGTTTAACCGAAGAGGTGAAGAGCCTGGACCGCCCGGGAGATGAGGCGCACCGGGAACCCCTCCAGGTCCTCTGCGGCCAGCTTCAGCTGGCGGCGGATGTCGATGTGCTGGGGGCACTTCTGCTCGCACCGCCCGCAGCCGGCGCAGCCGGAGGCCAGGGCGGGAGGGGAGCGCAGGACGGCGGTGCGGAGATACTCCTTGAGAGCGGAGGCCTTTCCGTCTGTGGCGATGCGGTTCCAGGCGGCGAAGGTGCCGGGGATATCCACATGCATGGGGCAGGGCATGCAGTAGGCGCAGCCGGTGCAGGCCGTCTTCTGGTTTGCCAGGACAGCCTCCACTACGCGGCGGAGCATCCCGTCCTCCTCCGGGGTGATGCAGCCGGGAGAGGAGATGTCTGCCGTCTCCACGTTCTCCGCAACCATCTTCTCCGTGTTCATGCCGGACAGGACGCAGGTGACCTCGGGCTGGCTCCAGAGCCAGAGAAGCCCCCACTGGGCCGGCGTGCGCCGGACCGGATACTCCTCAAAGATGCGCAGGGCATCCCCGGGGAGCCTGTCTGTCAGCTTTCCTCCCCGCAGGGGTTCCATGATGATCACGGGGAGTCCCTTCCCATGGGCGTACTTCAGCCCCCGCTCCCCCGCCTGGGTGTGCCGGTCCATGTAGTTGTACTGGATCTGGCAGAAGTCCCAGTCGAAGGCGTCCAGCAGGCGGCAGAAGGGTTCCGTGCTGCCGTGGAAGGAGAATCCGGTCTGACCGATGGCGCCGCTGCGCCGCTTCTCCTCCAGCCACTCCAGGATGCCCATGTCCCTGAGGCGCTCCCAGGCCTGCACGTCGTTGAGCATGTGGAGGAGATAGTAGTCGATGCGGTCTGTCCGCAGACGCCTGAGCTGCTCCTCAAAGTACCGGTCCAGCCCCGCCCGGCTGCGGATGAGGTAGTGGGGCAGCTTGTCCGCCAGGTACACCCGGTCCCGGATGCGGTTCCTCTCCAGTATCTCCCCCAGAGCCGCCTCGCTGCCGGAGTATATGTAGGCGGTGTCGAAGTAGTTGATGCCCCCCTGGACGGCCGCCAGGATGTCGCGCTCCGCCTCCGCCATGTCGATCTGGCCGCTCTTCGTCTTCCGGAAGCGGAGGCATCCGAAGCCCAGGATGGAGATGTCGTTTCCATGCCGGTCCTTTCTGTACTGCACTGCTTTCACGCTCCCCCTGCTGTCTGCAGCCATTGTAGCAGGAGAGGGCGGTTCTGGCAACTGCCGGGAGGGCCGGGGAGAAAATCGGCGGGACAGGTTGCAAAGCCCCTCTGCCGGGAATATAATTGCCATCGGAAATCTGCGAATGATGCGCAGGGAAAGGAGCTGGGTCCTTAAATGGACGGCCGAAGTAGGCTGCGGGATACAGGAGACAGCCGCTGCAGACCGCGGCGGGCGGACCGGGACCGTGCTGTGACCCTGCTCTGTCTGCTGCAGTAAGGCGGGCGGGACGCCCCGGGGCGTGCCGCCGGAACTCTGCATGTGTGCTGCCGCAGGTGCTTCCGGGCACCTGTGGTTTTTTGCGCCCGTTTTCCGCAGGACAGAGGGAACAAGGAAAGGGGAGAAGCGCCATGCCTGAGACGTTTGACATGAACAGGCTCCTGAAGATGGTGGAAGAGAAGAAGTTCCGCAGTCTCCGGGATGTCCTGGTTGAGATGAACGAAGTGGACGTCGCCGAGTTCCTGGAGGAGCTGCACGTGGACCAGGAGATCCTGGTGTTCCGGCTGCTGCCCAAGGAGATGGCGGCGGAGGTGTTTGCCTATCTGGAGGACGCCAACGACCAGGAGAAGCTGATCGGCGCCCTCAGCGACCAGGAGCTGCGGGAGGTTCTGGACGAGCTGTATCTGGACGACACCGTCGACATCATTGAGGACATGCCGGCCAACGTGGTGTCCCGCATTCTGCAGAACACGGACGCCACCACCCGCTCCCAGATCAATCAGCTGCTCAACTACCCGAAGGACTCCGCCGGCTCGGTCATGACCCCGGAGTTCATATACCTCCACCCGGAGGACACGGTGGAGCAGTCCTTCGCCCGGATCCGGCAGGTGGGTCTGGACAAGGAGACGGTCTACACCTGCTATGTGACGGAGCACCGGGTGCTCATCGGGGTGGTCACCGTCAGGTCCCTGCTGCTCAACCCCTATGAGACCAGAATCCGGGACATCATGGAGGACAACGTGGTCTCCGTAGGCACGGGGGAGGACAAGGAGACGGCGGCCCAGCTGCTGGCCCGCTACGACCTGACCGCCCTGCCGGTTGTAGATGCGGAGCACCGTCTGGTGGGCATCATCACCGTCGACGACGCCATGGACGTCATCGAGGACGAGGCCACGGAGGACATCGAGAAGATGGCCGCCATCCTGCCCACGGACAAGCCATACTTCCAGACCGGCGTCATCGAGACCTGGCTGCACCGCATCCCCTGGCTCCTGCTGCTGATGATCTCCGCCACCTTCACCGGCACCATTCTGGGTTTCTTCGAGGAGGCCCTGGCCGCCAATGCGGCGCTGACCCTGTTCATCCCCATGCTGATGGATACCGGAGGCAACTCCGGCTCCCAGGCCTCTGTCACTGTCATCCGCGCCATGTCCCTGGGGGACATCGAGTTCAGGGACTGGTACCGGGTCATCTGGAAGGAGCTGCGGGTGGCGGTCATGTGCGCAGTCACTCTGTCCGTGGTTGTGTATGCAAAGGTCATGCTGATTGACCGGAAGGGGACCACAGTGGCCCTGGTTGTGGCCCTGACCATCATGGCCACCATCATCATTGCCAAGCTGGTGGGCTGCATCCTCCCCATGGCCGCCAAGCGCCTGGGCTTTGACCCGGCGGTGATGGCCTCCCCCTTCATTACTACAGTGGTGGACGCCCTGTCCCTGCTGATCTACTTTGCCATTGCCACCCAGATCATGCATCTGTCGGTGTGAGCGGCGGAAGAGAAACGCACCCTGAGCCTTGCGGGAAGGCACAGGGTGCGTGCTGTTTTTGCAGGGAAGTCAGAAGCGGGCGCCGCCGAACTCGGCCAGCTTCAGGTTCCGGTTCCGCTCCTGCACCCACTGGATGGACCAGCGGGAGGCGAACAGGAGCAGCTGGCTGCCCCGGGTGTCCTCCACCAGCTTGGCGTCGGCGGGGAGCAGCAGATCCCCCTCCCGGAAGGGGACGGGCTCCTCCTCTTCCCGGACGATCCACCGCAGGTACTCGAAGGGCAGGTCCTCCTTGTACAGCTCCACGTTGTACTCGCTGCGCAGACGGTACTCCAGCACGTCGAACTGCAGGGTGCCCACCACCCCGACGATGACCTCCTCCATGCCGGAGTAGGGGGTGCGGAAGATCTGAATGGCGCCCTCCTGGGCAATCTGCTCCACCCCCTTGAGGAACTGCTTGCGCTTCATGGTGTCCCGGGAGCGGATGCGCTCGAAGTGCTCCGGGGCGAAGGTGGGGATGGGGTCGAACTGGAACTTCCGGCCGGGCATGCAGAGGGTGTCGCCGATGGAGAAGATGCCGGGGTCGAATACGCCGATGATGTCCCCGGCGTAGGCCTCCTCGATGATCTCCCGCTCCGCGGCCATCAGCTGCTGGGGCCGGGAGAGGCGCAGCTTCTTCCCCTGCTGCACGTGGTACACCTCCCTGTCCGCATCGAAGCGGCCGGAGACGACCCGCAGGAAGGCGATGCGGTCCCGGTGGGCCCTGTTCATGTTGGCCTGGATCTTGAATACGAAGGCGGAGAAGCTGTCATCAAAGGAGTCGATGATCTCGTCCCCCGCCCTCCGGGGCAGGGGGGCGGTGGTCATGCGGAGGAACTCCTCCAGGAAGGGCTCCACGCCGAAGCTGGTCAGGGCGGAACCGAAGAAGACGGGGGACAGCTTCCCGCTGCGCACCCGGTCCAGATCAAAGTCGCAGGAGGCCCCGTCCAGAAGCTCGATGTCGTCTGCAAGCTGGTCCTTTTTCGCCTGTCCGATCAGGTCCGCCAGGGCGGGGTCGTCCAGTTCCACATGGGTGGCCGTGGCGGCCCGTGCGTTGGTGTTGGAGGTGAAGTGGATGATCTTCCCCTCCCGCCGGTCGTAGACCCCCTTGAAGTCTCTGCCGCAGCCGATGGGCCAGTTGACGGCGTAGGTGTCGATGCCCAGCTCGTGCTCCAGCTCCTCGCACAGCTCGAAGGGGTCCCGGGCCTCCCGGTCCATCTTGTTTATGAAGGTGAAGATGGGGATGCCCCGCAGGGAGCAGACGTGGAACAGCTTCCTCGTCTGGGCCTCCACCCCCTTTGCAGCGTCGATCACCATGACGGCGGAGTCGGCGGCCATCAGGGTGCGGTAGGTGTCCTCGGAGAAGTCCTGGTGCCCGGGGGTGTCCAGGATGTTGATGCAGTACCCCTCGTACTGGAACTGCATGACGGAGGAGGTGACGGAGATGCCCCGCTGCTTCTCAATCTCCATCCAGTCGGAGGTGGCAGCCCGGGCGTTCTTCTTGCCCTTGACCTGGCCGGCCTGGGCGATGGCGCCTCCGTAGAGGAGGAACTTCTCCGTCAGGGTTGTCTTGCCCGCATCCGGGTGGGAGATGATGGCGAAGGTGCGGCGGCGTCTGATTTCAGATTCATACTGTGACAAAGGGTTCCACTCCTTGCAGAGACTTAGGCGGCAGTCATTGTATCACAGGGTCCCCCGGGGCGCAAGCCGGGGCGGGGAAAACCCCGCGGGACCGAAAGCGCTGTTTTCGAAACCTCCCGCCCTTGACCCGCCCTGCCCAACCTCCTATAATAGCCTTTGAGTCTGCCGGCCGCCCTGCCGGAGAGGTCTCTGACCGGCGGCAGACGTCCGGAAGACTGTGAAGGGAGGTCTTTTCATGCTGGATAAATGGGAAGTTACAGTGCCTGCGCTGACCGGCGACGAGCCGCGCTCGGCCTACATCTACGTGCCGGACAGCATCAGTGAGAATCCGGACCTGCGGTACCCTGTGCTGTACATGTTCGACGGCCACAACGTCTTCCTGGACGAGGACGCCACCTACGGGAAGAGCTGGGGCATGCTGGAGTATCTGGAGCAGACGGAGGCCCAGGTGATTGTGGCGGCGCCGGCCTGCAACCAGAGCCCGGACAACAGCCGCCTGGTGGAATACTGCCCCTTCACCGCCCGCATGGAGGACGAGGGGGTCATCCGGGGCAGAGGCAAGGCCACCATGGACTGGTTTGTCCATGAGTTCAAGCCCCGCGTGGACGAGAGCTGCCCCACCATCCCGGACCGCAGCCACACCTTCATTGCCGGGAGCTCCATGGGCGGGCTCATGAGCCTGTACGCCCTGCTCCGGTACAGCAGGTACTTCTCCAGGGCAGCCGCCCTGTCCCCCTCCATCTGGTTCGGGCAGGACAAGCTGGACCGCATCATCAGCGGAGCCAGACCCAGGAAGGGCACCATCCTCTACATGGACTACGGCGAGAAGGAGCTGCAGAACCACGAGGGGATGCTGGAGCGGTACATCCAGGTCCAGGACATGCTGATGCAGAAGAAGATCAGCGTTACAAGCCGGATTGTTCCGGGCGGCGACCACAGCGAGGCCAGCTGGGAGCGGCAGCTGCCCGTCTTTATGAATGTCCTCCTCTACGGCATCGACTGAGGTCCGGAGGCGGGAGAAGAGAGAAGAGAGGGATCGGAATGGAGACACAGTACTTCAAGTGGCACAGCAGCGCACTGGACCGGGACATGGAGTGCAAGCTCTACGGCCACGCAGGCCGCCCGGTGGTGTTCATCCCCTGCCAGGACGGGAGGTTCTTTGACTTTGAGGGCTTCCACATGACGGACACCTGGGCGCCCTGGATCGAGTCCGGTCAGGTAATGGTCCTGGGCGTGGACACCATGGACCGGGAGACCTGGTCCAACAAGGGCGGGGATCCCTACTGGCGCGCCCGCCGGCATGAGGCCTGGATGACCTATCTGTTTGAGGAGGCGGGTCCCTTCCTCCGCGGCCTGGCGGAGGAGCGCAACGGCGGCGGGAACTCGGGCATCATCGCCTTCGGCTGCAGCCTGGGGGCCACCCATGCCCTGAACCTGTATCTGCGCCGGCCCGACCTCTACGACGGTTGCCTCGCCCTCAGCGGCATCTATACCGCCGACTACGGCTTTGACGGCTACATGGACGAGGTGGTCTACATGAACTCCCCCGTCCACTACCTGGCCAACATGTCTCCGGACCACCCCTATGTGCGCCGCTACAACGAGACCCGGGGGGTCGTCTGCGTGGGGCAGGGCGCCTGGGAGCAGCCGGAGACCACCCGCCGCATTGCGGAGATCTGCAGGGAGAAGGGGATCAATCTCTGGGTGGACTTCTGGGGCTGGGACGTGAACCACGACTGGCCCTGGTGGCACAGGCAGGTGCCCTACTTCCTCCCCTGGCTTCTCTGGCAGCGCTGACACAGGCATCTCTTCCGGGGCGGGCAGCCCCGCGCCCTGACACTTCAGCGAATTAAAGCGATAAACAAATCACTACAGAAAGCGGGAATTCGTCATGAAAAACTTTGTCTTTATCTCGCCCAACTTCCCCACCAACTACTGGATGTTCTGCAGGGAGCTGAAGAACAACGGCCTGAACGTGCTGGGCATCGGGGATCAGCCCTATGACGAGCTCAGCGCGGATCTGAAGGGGAGCCTCAGCGAGTACTACAAGGTGGGGAGCCTGGAGAACTACGACGAGGTCTACCGGGCGGTGGCCTTCTTCATCTTCAAGTACGGCCGCATCGACTGGCTGGAATCCAACAACGAGTACTGGCTGGAGC
>CAYYHY010000084.1:0-10078 GCA_964471855.1 uncultured Oscillospiraceae bacterium
CCAGCATGGCGGCGATGTCCGCCACATCGGAGCCGGTCTTTGCAGTGTCTGCCATATTCCAGTGGCGCCGCACCGGACAGACCGGCACGGCGCCACTCACCTCCCCGCGGTTGCTAAAGTCCGGCCACCCGGACATAGATCATGGTGTAGTTGTCCCCGGCGCCGTTGCGCAGCACCTCATCCGCTATGCTCTGCACAAGCTTCTCCGGATCTGCGGTGAGGCTGGAGACCCGCTTCTTCAGCAGGGACTCCGGGTGGAAGCGGTAGACGCCGTCGCTGCAGAGGAGGAACCTGTCCCCCCGCTTCAGCGGCTCGTTGCTGGAGCTGCAGCGGAAATCCTCCTGGATCCCCACGGCCCCGGTGAGCTTCCCCGCCAGCTTCGGGTCGAAGGCATCCCCCTCCCGGAGGGCGTTCTCATAGACATCGTCCACCGTCAGCTGCTGCCAGCCGGTCAGGCCCCGGGCCCGGTAGATGCGGCTGTCACCCGAGGAGAAGGTGACCATCCGCCCCCGGTACAGCAGCAGCAGCACCACGGTGGAGCCCGAGGTCCGCAGACCCTCGGTGAGGATGATCTGCCGGTTTACAGCCTTCAGCCTGTCCTCAATTTCTTCAGCCAGATCTGCAGCAGAGAGGTTCGTCCCGGGTTCAACTCTCTCCTCCCACCACTGCCGGAAGGAGCGCCGGATCATGCCGCTGGCCGCTTCCCCTCTGGCCCGGCCGCCGATGCCGTCGGCCACCAGAAACAGTCCGGCGTCAGGGGTGGTGCGGCACAGGCAGGTGTCCTCGTTCTGGTCCCGCACCAGACCCCGGTCGGTGCACCAGGCATAGTTCAGCTTCATACGAACTGCACCAGGAGTTCCACACGGCCCAGTTTCAGAATGCTGCCGCTGGAGAGCTCCGCCCGGTCTATCACCCGGTTCCCGTCTACAAAGGTGCCGTTGCGGGAACCTGCGTCGCGGACATAGATCTGTCTGCCTCTCATGTATATCTCACAGTGGTCGCCGGAGACAGAGTTGTCAAAGTCTATGACTACTTTGCTGTCCGGGTTGCGCCCCACGGTCACCGTGCCCTGGAGGCTGACCTTCTTCTGCCAGCCGGAGTCGCTCCGGTCCGTGAGCTGCACGCACAGCTGTCCCCCCTCTTCCACCAGCACCTGGGTGTCGCCTCCCCGGCGCCTGGGCGCGTCCATGATCTCAGTATCTCCTCTGCCTCCCCCGGACAACTTTCCGCCGGTGTCAACGACAGACTTGATCCGGTTCTTTTCCTTTCTGCGCCTCATGAACAGGTACACGCCTACCGCAATTATGAGAATCACAAGCACCACAACAGCACCGATCAGGACCGCGGGCGGAATTTTCTCCAGGGGCGGCGTCTCCGGCTCCGGCTCGGGGGGCGGTTCCGGTTCCGGTTCCGGCTCGGGTTCGGGCTCCGGTTCAGGTTCCGGCTCAGGCTCCGGTTCCACCAGTGCCCCGAAAGGCATCTGGGCCTCTGCGGAGAAGGTCGCCCCGTCCGCGAAGGTCACCTGGATTCCCTGCGTGCTCCCGTCCTTTACGCCCTCGGGAATGGTTATGGACGCCTGGACAGGCACCTCCTGCACACCCAGGGTTCTTACAGGCTCCATCAGGTCCTGGACATCTGTCAGGGTCCAGCTGAGGGCGCCGGTCTGCCGGGACAGGGCGTAGAGCTCCTTCAGGAGCTGCTCATTTCCCTCCCGTCTGCAGCCGAAGGTGTAGACGGGGATGTTGTTCTTCTCCAGGCGCTTGTTCAGCTCCTCCCGGGTGATGCCCTGGGGGTTGTTGTCCACCCCGTCGCAGACCACGATCACCCGCACGTAGGCGGGCACCGTCCGCTGGGCCTCCCGGTTCAGCACCTCCTCCAGCACGTCCGTCAGGTAGCTGACCTGGTCCACATGCTGGAGGCTGTCGATCCCCGCCTTCATGTCCGCATAGTTTGAGCAGTTCTCCCGGACGATGGCGAGGCTGCCGCTGTAGGTGCACAGATTGTACGACTCGTTCGCCGCACGGTTTGCCGCCAGGCTGGTGAAGAGCTCCTTGGCCCTGGCCCTGTCCCCCTCCGTGATGGAGATGGAGTTGTCCAGCAGCAGCCAGGTGACCATGGGGAGATTCTGCGCCGCTGTCACCTCCGCCTGGCCGGCGCTCTCGGTGCCGATGCGGGCCTCTGCGGCCTGGTTCCCCCCGGGGTGCTTCAGATACAGGTACACCTTGTCCTGGGTCACCTTCTGCTCCATCACCTGACCGGACCCCGGAGCCGCATGAACATCAAAAGCAACTGCGAGCATGACACATGCCGCAGCTGCCATAGTGATGCACCTGTGAAGAAGGTTTTTCAGTTTTGTTCTGCTCATGTTCGGTCTGCACGGCTCCCCGGAAGCGCCGTGCTCTCCTCCTCTCACTGTCGTTGGCAGGGACCGGGCGGGCCGCCGGATGCGGCCGCCCTCTTCCCTCTCTCCTGCTATCCCTTGCGCTCCATGGCGATGCGCAGAGCGTTCAGTTCCGCATCCCGCACCTCTCTGGCGATGTCCCGGATGGTGTCCGCGGCCCTGTTCAGGTTCTTCGCAGTGGTCAGCATGTCCTCTTTCACCTTTGCCAGCTTCTTCCGGTAGCTGTCCGCGCTGTCGCTGCGCCAGGCCCGGTAGAGGTCGCTGCGCACATCCTCCAGGCTGTTCTGCGCAGTCCTCTTCAGATCCGCAGCAGCGTTGTCCAGGTCCTCCGCCTGATTGATGGCCCTCTGGTAGTCAAAGTTGATCTCCGCTGCAGTTTTCATTGTGGAATGCGCCTCCTTACACGATGGGATCCGTGGGCAGAGCACCTGCTATGCTCTTTGCCTCGTTCTCTGCGGACTCATAGACCCCTGCCATCTGCAGCAGGTCCACGGGGTGCTCCCGCAGGCGGGTGATGAGGGTTTCAATCACCTCATTATACTCGTCGTAGCCCGCCCGGTCCATATCCCCGGCCTCTCCCCTCCAGCATCCGGAGGTGCGGTCGGAGGTGGACCGGATCTTGCTGAAGCAGTTGTCAATGCGCTGGACGGTCTGCTCGAACTCTTTTGCCGTCTGCTTCAGTTCCTCGGTTGTTACAGTCAGTCTGCCTGTCATTGCCGGTCTGCCCCCCTTACACGCGGATGTCCGTGATGAGCTGTGACACGCTGCGCTCGCACTTCTCGTAGGATGTGCACGCATCCTGGCTCCTGCCGGTATACTTCTGCAGGGACCGGATGATCTCCCTCAGCTGGCGGATGTCTCCCTCCGCCGCGGCCGTGAAGGCATCCCGGGCGTCGCCCTCCCACATGCGGCCGAGGGCGGCTGTGATGTTTTCCAGCCTGTCGGCCTCGCTGGACAGCTTCCGCAGCTCGCCGTCAATCGTATCCAGCTGCCCCTTCAGGGTGCCGGTGTTGACATCAATCACCTGTGCCATGGTTCTGTGTCCCTCCCTATGCAAGAAGCTGGTGGACCAGCCGGGTCACTGCGGCGTCCGCCGGCCTGAGTTCCATTTCATATTTCACGGCTGCCCGCTCATCCAGCTCCTCTGTGCTGTGCTCCTCGGTCCTGAAGTAGAGGTCTGAGACTTCCCGCAGGGTCGAGGACAGATTTACCAGTCTGCCGCTTATGACGTGCAGATTCTCCTCCTGCGCGCACATGGTGTGCCGCAGCCCCTGAAGGGAACTGAGCTGGCGCATCCGCCGGTCTGTCTCCTCCAGCCGGAGGCGCACCTTCCGCACGCTGCGGGAGACTTCCATCAGTTCCGTGCTGCACCGTTCCATGGCAGCAGGATCTGCTTCCAGTTTCATGCGATTCACTCCCTTCGTCTGGCTGTATCATATATGCCGGCGCCGGCCGCCCGCCGGAAATCCTGACGAACGGCACTCCGGCAGGGATGAACGGCATGTCAGGCCAGGATCAGCTCCGAGCCGTCGGCGATGCCGCACTGGGACAGCAGGGCGTCCCGGCTGCAGAGGGTTCCGTGCTCCAGGGAGCAGAGCACCATCTCCTCCTGACTGAGAACTGCAGGCACCTTCTCCTTCTGGCTGATCAGCTCTGTCATCTCTTCCATCAGGTCCCGCACCCTGGCGTTCTCATCCAGGGAGAAGTTGTACACCTTCTCCAGGGCGGGCACCCGCACGTTTACCACAATCACGGCACATCCTCCTCCCACGGCCAGGCCTCCAGCATCTCCGCCAGGGCCTCCCGGGTCCAGAACTGGCAGCTGCTGCCAGCCCCGTCCGTGCGCACCAGAACCGGTGCGCCCCGGGAGCGGCGCAGCGTCCAGCGGCAGAGGGGGTTCCCGTCCCTGCTGACCACGTCCGCAGTGAAGACGGTCTCCCCGTCCGGCTCCTCCAGGGCGTCGGGGAACACCCTGGCCAGGTCCTCCGCATCCTCCCGGTCCATGCCGGGCTCCGGGCAGGCCCCGGTGTCCTGCAGCCAGCCCGCCGTCTCCTCCCGGTCCAGCAGCTGCACCCGGTAGCTGTCCGCCAGAGGTCCCTGCACCAGCACCACGGCGGTCGCCAGCTCCCCCGCCGGGTAGAGAGCGGCCGAGAACCGCCGTCCCGACACCAGCACGGTCCCGGCGGCGGCGCGGAGAACCCGGAAGCGCAGACCCTTCTCCGTCACCTCCAGGGTCTTCCCGGCAGGGATCAGGAAGCCTCTCCGGGTCAGGGCGGCAAAGGCCTGGCGCAGGTCCTCCTCCTCCAGTCCCCGGACGCTGCCGGAGAGCATGGTGTACTTCCCCTCCCCCGACAGCTCCGCCATCACATGGAACTCCGCGGGGCTGAAGTAGATCCCCTCTCTGAGCATCATGTCTTTCCTCCCCGGAAGGCAGACCGGTAGCTTCTGGACACAGGCACCCCGATCCCGGAGCCCAGGTCCAGGTAGTTCTCCACCGTCAGCATCCGCTTCACCTTGTCCCTGTTTACCACATAGCTCCTGTGGCAGCGGGCGAAGTTCTCCGGCAGGCTGGCCTCCAGGGCCTCGATGGTGCCGTAGAAGGGGTACTCCCCGTCCCGGGTGCGGACAAAGAGCTTCTTGTCCCGGGCCTCGAAGTAGTAGATGGACGCATAGGGGACATAGACCTTCTCCTCCCGGGTATCCACCACAAAACTGTCGCTGGCGCTGCCCACATGGAACCGCTCAAAGAAACTGTCCATAAACTCCCTGTTTGCCTCCTCCAGCTTCTTCCGGTCCAGGGGCCGCAGCATCAGCCCGTCCGGCGCCACCCCCGGGCGCAGATACTCCAGGGGCGACACCTTCGGGTCCGCGATGAGCATCAGCATGGCGTCCCGGCTTCTGCGGCGGAACTCCCGCAGGGGCTCCAGAGGCTGCCCCTTCCGGAAGGTGCAGTAGAGCAGGTGGATGATCTGCTCCTTCCCCAGGGCCTCCCGGAGGCACTCCTCCCCGCCGGCGGAGAGCTGCAGCTCCTCGTCGGTGGACGCCGCCACCCGGGTTCTGCAGTCCCGGGCCACTGCGGTCCGCTCCCGCTCGTCTTCGTCACACAGAAGAATGGATATCAACGGTCCCGCCCCCCTCTCAGATCTGGGGCACGACCACCCTCACCAGGGGATCGCTCCGCTGCTCGCTGGGGAGGACGCCCACGCCCCTGTCCATGGATCTGGACTGGGCGTCAATGGGTATGTTCTCAAAGGGCAGAACCCTCTGCTCGCTGAATCTGCCTCCGAACCGGATGCCGGCAAGACTGGAGGCGAGGAACTGGAAGGCCCGGTAGCCCTGGACCTCCGCCAGTTCCCGGTCGCCGACCTCTGTAAAGAAGAACAGGTTGTAGCCCCTGGCCTTCTCGCAGAGCATGCTGAAGTTGTTGGCGGCGCTGTAGGCGGGGGACTCCGGCCGGGCAAACTCCTCCAGCACGGCCTGCAGGCCGGAGATGAAGATGTCGATGCGCTGGTTCGCCAGGGCGGCCTCGAACATCTCCTCGTCCGTGGCCCGGCTGTTCAGACACTGCACCTTGATGGAGGCCCGCTCCCGCACCCGGGTGTCCACCCACTGCACGGCATTGAAGAGCCCCTGTCCGTCCGTATAGCGCCAGAGGCCGAACTGCTCCGCCAGGCTCTGGAGCCGGGCAGTCCCCATCTCCAGAATCAGCACCTGGTCCCCCCGGTCGATGCAGCTGAGGATCAGGTTCTCCATGGCGGTGCTCTTGCCGCTCTGCCGGCTGCCCATGATGAGCCAGGAGCAGCTGCGCAGCAGGTCGATGCTCCACACCCCGGCGGTCTCGTAGTCGTAGCCCAGAGGCAGCAGGCGCGGATTCTCCATGGCGTCCCTGTACTCCTGCATGCGGATGAACTCCTCCCGTCTGGGGCTCTCCGGGATCTCCGGAATCTTCCGGGCGGCGGGGCCGTTCCAGGCCGCGTTCATCTCCTCCACCGCCTCGGCCAGCAGGGCGTTGCGCTCCGGCCCGCTCTCGGAGCGGGCGGCCAGGGCGGTCTGGAACTCCAGGATCCGCTCCCCGGCGGCGATCAGGCCCCGGCCCTTCACCTTGGCCTCCGGCAGCACGCTCATGCGGGTAACCCGCATCACGTCCGCGTAGGAGTAGGGGTCGTTCATCTCCAGGGCGATGCCGGTGGCGAAGTTCTCCGCCACCCGGGTGGGCAGCTCCGCCATGGAGATGCCCCCGGCGCTCACCAGCAGGTAGACGCCGCAGCCGATGCCCTCCTTGGCGATGCGCATGAGGATGTCCTCGTAGTCCTCCCCCGTCTTCCCGTGGAAGGAACCGTAGCTGTCAATGACAATCAGGATGGCGGGGATGGTCCAGCCGTGGTGGTTGCACCAGTCCTCGAAGCTGGTTCCGGAGAGCATGGTCTTCCGCTCGTCCAGGATGGAGCCGATCATGGTGAAGAACTTGTCAAACCGGTCCGTATCCAGCATGTTCTCGTCCAGGACCCCGCCCACATGGCTGAGCTCCGAGAAGACGGAGAGCATGTGGGTGCTGAAGTCCAGGCAGTAGATGTTCAGAAGGTCCGGGGAGTAGGCGCTGGCCAGGGACCAGACGGCGCTCTGCAGGAAGGTGGACTTGCCCGTTGCCACCGCCCCGATGACCATGTGGTGGCCGCCGGTGGTGAAGTCCAGGGAGATGGGCATCTGCGCCTGGTTCTCCGGGTCGTCCGCCATGCCGATGACGCAGCCCAGCTGGTAGCGCCTGGGCTTCTCCCGCCAGCTGCTGCCGTCGAAGGCGGTGCGGCGGTAGGCCTCCATGTCCTCCAGGTAGAGGACGTGGGGCAGCTCGGGAAGCCAGAGGCTGCGCACCTTGGGTGTGCCGCTCTCTTCCGCCACCCGCTTCAGGTACTCCACCGTGACCTCCAGCTGGGTGCGGCTCCGGGCCTCCGGCAGTCTCCGGTTTGTGCGGGCCGCCGTGCGCACGGTCTGGTCCGGAAGCTCCTCCTCCGGCACCTTCCCCGCCAGCTCCCCGTACACGCTGCAGAAGTCCCCGATGCGCAGGTCCGTGATCTGGCTGCGCTCGATGGAGGGCTGCACTTTGTTCAGCCCCCGGTAGAAGCTGTCCTTGAACTCCCCGCTGTCGGCGAAGGTGAAGCCCCGGTCCTGGACGTAGATGCCGGTCTCGTTCTCCGCCTCCCGCAGCACCTGGATGAGCTGGGCGGCCCAGCGCCGCCGCTGCTCCTCCTTGCGCTTCACCTTGGCGTGGTTGCCCGCCAGGTCCACCTTGCCGGTGGGGCTGAGCATCTCCGCGATCAGCAGGCTGGTGCCCGCCAGGTCCTCGTCGTAGGCGGCGCCGGACCAGCCGCTCTGGAAGAGCTCAAAGACCTCGTCGCTGCCCACCTGCAGGTAGCAGCGGCCGGCCTGGGTCAGGTAGGCCGCCTCCGGCCGGTGGAGCATGTCCACCGAGTCCTTCTTGTCCTGCACCCGCAGGCACAGGTGGAACTTGGAGTTGGCCCAGATGTTCTCGTCCACGGTGCCCCCGGGCTTCTGGGTGGAGAGGATCAGGTGGACCCCCAGGCTGCGGCCCACGGCGGCGATGGAGTTGAGCTCCTTCATGAAGTCCGGCTCGTTGGTCTTCAGCTCTGCAAACTCGTCCACGATGATCAGCAGGTGGGGCAGGGGCTCCGTAGCGTCCCCCGCCTTGTAGAGGGCCGTGTAGGCGGAGATCTTGGTGACGCCGCAGTCGGCGAAGATCCGCTCCCGGCGGGTCTTCTCCGCCTCGATGGCGGCCATGGCCCTGGGGATGCGGTTCCCGGACAGGTTTGAGATGACCCCCACGGTGTGGGGCAGGGTCTCAAAGAGGTTGCCCAGACCGCCGCCCTTGTAGTCGATGATCAGGAAGCCGATCTCCTCGGGGCTGTAGTTTGCCGCCAGGGAGAGCATCCAGGTCTGCAGGGTCTCGCTCTTGCCGGAGCCGGTGGTGCCGGCCACCAGCCCGTGGGGCCCGTGGGCGTTCTCGTGGATATCCAGCCAGCAGGGCCGGTTCCCCGACTTCAGTCCCATCATGGCCTTCATGGAGGCGCCGGTGTCCGACCGCTTCCAGCGGTCCGCGGACTTGAAGTCCTCCGGCCGGGAGATGCCGTACATGTCGAAGAAGGTCAGGGTGCCCGGCAGTTCCCCCTCCTCGTCCGCGTCCACCACTTCCACCCGGCAGAGGGCGTGGCTCAGCTTCCACAGGGACTCGTCCGTCACCGTGTCAAAGGCGACCTCCGTGCCGGCGTCCCTGCCGCTGCGGGTGTCGTAGATGCCGCTCCAGGCGTCTGAGATTTCAATGATGCACTCGCACTCGTTGGGCAGATCCTCCGCCGAGGCGGCCACCAGCACCGTGGAGAGTCCCAGATCCCTCTCCCGGTCAAAGATGTAGCGGCACACCGGCTCTCCGTCCAGGAGGCGGGGGTCGGAGATGAAGAGGATGTAGCGGGGCATGGGCTCCTTCCCGCTGTTCCGGTAGTCCGTGTCCTCGCTGCGCTGCCGCAGCACCTGGGTCAGATAGCTGAAGACCTCGCTCATGCCGCTGCGGCTGTCTGCAAAGAAGCGGATCTTCTTGTCGCTGCTCCACACGTGGGGCAGCCACATGGCGAAGTCCCAGGTGTCCCGCTCCGTGTCGTCCGCCCCGTTGAACACCACGGCGATCTTCACGTCCGTATAGCAGTCCGCCGCGGCGATCTGGGCGATCATGGCCTTGGCCTCGGCGGCGGCCGCCTTCCGGTTCCCGCCGCCGGCGATGCCCAGCAGCCGGTTCTGCCGCAGGTCCACCGTCACCGGCACGTCCTTCAGCATGGAGAAGCTGTCGCAGATGACCTGGGGCTTGTCCGCCAGGGAGTCGTCCACCAGGGAGAACTTCTCCTTCGGCACCACGATGGGGGCCTGGAAGGGGACGTCCCCCATGCCCAGCCGCACCGCCAGGAAGTCCTCATGGGAACTGTTCCGGTTCCACAGCAGGGGGGATGCGGCGCTGAGACCGCAGGCGGCGGAGGCGGAGAGGTAGCGCTCCTTCAGGGCGTCCGCGTTCTCGTGCCAGTCCTTCTCGATCCGGTCCCGCATGCGGATGAGGTACTCCCCGTAGCGCTCAAAGCGGCGGTTCTCCTCCTGGCGCCGCATCTTCGCCGTATAGCGCACGTTGACCACGGCCCAGATGGCGCCGATGAGGGCGGAGGAGATGGCGGTGACAAGACCCATGTACAGGAACACATTGTTCCCCGTGCCGGAGCCCAGGGCACTGATGGCCGTGCCCAGAACCATGGGGATGGCCATGGTGAGGGCAGGTCCCACGGACATGATCAGCGGCGGATCCTTCTCGTCCGGAGGACTGGGGGGCGGCTCGATCTCGTAGGGCTCCGTGTGCAGCTTCTTCATGTTCCGGGGGGAGCGGTGGTAGAGCACCTTGAGGCTGCCGGCCTCCCCCGGGGGCGCCGCCAGGGCCTGGATCTCCGCCCCCGTCATCTGCTGCAGGCGCACCTGCAGGTTGTCGCAGTCGTCCACGGCGATCATGCTGCCCAGGCAGATGATGTTCAGCCGCATGATGCGGATGCTGTCCCCGTACTGGAGAATGGTGTTCCCGTACACCCTGCGGAAGTTCACGTAGGTGCCGTTGCGGGACAGGTCCCGCAGGCTGGC
>CAYYHY010000085.1:0-10034 GCA_964471855.1 uncultured Oscillospiraceae bacterium
GCGACCAGAAGGTGGTAGTACTGGCTGCTGTAGGTGCTTCTGGACGGGTCGAAGTAGACCCGGGCATCGAAGTGGAGGTTCTTCCTGCTGAGGTCGTACCCGGCGTAGTCCGCGAAATCCTGCCAGAGGGGGGAGCCGTCTTCCAGATCCGCAGTGGTGTTTGCAAAGCAGGCGAAGAACCAGTTCTCCGCCCGGGTGGTCATATAGTTGTGTATAAACAGGGCGGCCACAAGCACCAGGGCCAGGAATCCGATGATCCACAGCCTGTAGTAGTCCCAGATGTAGGCGGCGCGCTCCCCGGGACTCAGAGCGGACAGCTTTGCCCGCTCTCCTGCCCACCAGGCGCGGATTCTGTCAGCCATGGGAATCCCCCCGGATGTTTTCCCGCTTCAGGTAGATCTGCACGCTGGGGAAGGAGCCGAACAGGTCCGGCAGGATGCAGCCGCCGTACATCAGGGCGGCGCCGCTGAGCACCCGGCCTTCCATGCCGGGACCGGCTGTCCGGGCGCCGAAGCACTCCTGGCGGACTACCCGGTAGATTCCCTCCGGGTCGAGGCCCTTCAGCCGCAGGCGCAGGGGTCCCAGATTGGGCCGGGGGCGGACCAGGACAAGACTGACCAGGGACTCCCCCCGGTCCGGAGAAACCATCTGCCAGGCCGTGAAGGATCCTCCGTCCTCCCAGTGACCCAGGCGGTAGAAGTCTCCGTTCTGTATGACATCGCTGTACTCATGGAAGCGCTGAATCTGGGTCCGGACCTGGGCCTTCTCCTCCCCGGTCAGAAGCCGGGGGTCCAGTTCGTAGCCGAAGGCTCCGGTCATGGCCACCACGGCCCGGGTGCCGAAGGGGACGGTGCGGCCGGTCTGCTGGTTGGGCACTGCTGAGACGTGAGCCCCCATGGAGGAGACAGGATAGCCGAAGGAGGTGCCCGTCTGGATGGACAGGCGCTCAATGGCGTCCGTGTCGTCGCTGCACCAGATCTGGGGGCAGAAGGAGAGCATGGCTGCGTCGAATCTGCCGCCGCCCCCGGAGCAGCCCTCAAACAGCACATCGGGAAAGGCGGAGGTCAGCCGCTCCAGCAGGCTGTACAGACCCAGCATGCAGCGGTGGGCCGTCTCCCCCTGGCGTTCGGCGGGAAGGAGCCTGCTGTACACGTCCGACATGTGCCGGTTCATGTCCCACTTGATGTAGGAGATGGGGTACTCCTTCAGGAGCCCGGCGAGGGTGTCATAGAGCCAGTCCTCCACATCCCTGCGGGACAGGTCCAGAACAAGCTGGCTGCGGGCCAGGGCGGGGCTGCGGCCCGGCACCGAGAGAACCCAGTCAGGGTGGGCCCGGAAGAGGTCCGAATCCTCGTTTACCATCTCCGGCTCCACCCAGAGGCCGAACAGCATGCCCAGGTCACGGATGCCCTCCGCCAGGGGTCCCAGGCCTCCGGGCAGCTTGCGCTCGCTGGCGGTCCAGTCCCCCAGTCCGGACCTGTCGCTGTCCCGGGAGCCGAACCAGCCGTCGTCCAGGACGAGCATCTCCACCCCCAGGTCCCTGGCCTCCCGGGCAATCTCGAGGATCTCGCCGGCAGTGAAATCGAAGAAGGCCGCCTCCCAGGTGTTGATGAGCACGGGGCGGCGCATCTTTGTCCACCTGCTCCGGCATATATGGTCCCGGATCATCCGGTGGAAGTTCCGGGAGAGACCGGTCAGACCGTCAGGGGAGAAGGACAGAAGAACCTCGGGGGTGTCAAAGGTCTCCCCCGGCTTCAGGGTCCACTGGAAGAGGTCGCTCTGGATTCCCGTCACCACCCGCGTCAGACCCAGCTGGTCCACCTCGATGTCCGTGCGGTGGCTGCCGGAGTACACCAGCATCAGTCCGAAGCAGTCCCCGGAGTCCTCCGACGTCTCCGGGCTGCAGAGGATGACGAAGGGGTTGTGCTGGTGGCTGGAGGCGCCCCGTGTGGAGCCGGCGGTTTCTATCCCCCGCATGAGCCGGCGCCGTTCCGGCTGCCGCTCCATGGTGTGGCGGCCGTGAAAGTGGATCAGGTCCCACTCCCCGCAGGGCAGGTCCAGACAGGCGGAGGCGGCCTTCCGCAGAACAATGTCCTCTGTTCCCCGGTTGGTCAGACGCACCGCCCGGGTGATGACGTCGTTCCCGGGGAAGACGGCGTAGAGCAGCTCCGCCTCCAGCCCGCTGGCGGCGTCGGCCAGGGTGACGGACAGGGTCTGCACATCTGCATCCCCTGCCATGGCGGAGGGCATCCCTCTGACCCTGTACTTGCCGGGGAGAATCCGGAATCCGGCAGAGCGGAGATCTGCCCCCCAGATTCCGCTCCCTGTGAAGGACTCAACAGAGGACAGACGGTAGTCCCCGGTGTTGGGGGCAGAGTACTCCTGGGGCACCACGTCCAGGGAGGCGGTGCCGGGAAGGGGGCACTCATGAGGTTCGGGAGAGAAGCCGCAGCCGCAGAGGGGAAGAAGGTAGTCCATGGCATCTCCGGTTCTGCGGCCGTAGTAAACGTGCAGAAGATGGCCCAGACCGTCCAGCTTCATCTGGTAGGCGGTGCGGTCTGTCTCCAGGGTGAACGTCTGTGCCGCCCTGTCAAACGCAATGCTCATCCGATGTTCCTCCGTTACCAGACCGCAGCAAGCACCGTCTGCTCCTTCACCTCCGGAAGATCCAGCGTGAAGAGCATCCCGTCCTGTTTCAGTTCCTGTGTCAGATCCCGGCCGCCGGCAGAGACCCTGCGGGGCGGGGTCTCCCAGATCCAGCCGGTCCGGCCGGAGGCGCGCAGCACCGTGATCTGACAGTTTTCCGTCTCAGAGACGTGCTCCACTGCCGTAAAGCCCGCATATTTGTCCACCAGACCCAGGCAGACCCCCCGGCCGGCGGAGGGGAGCAGAACGTACCAGCCGAAGCCGTCCCTGTCCAGTCTGCCCTGCAGTCTCTCTCCTCTGTCCAGGGAGCAGACCTTCCTGCCGAAGAAATCGTAGACCCAGCAGCGCCCGGCTGGCGCCAGTTCCGGGATGTCGGAGGGCGACAGAGAGAAGGACTGGGGGCTGTCTGTCATGTTGAATACGGCAATGCCGCCGCCCCGGCGGGTTCCCCAGGGCCCTGCATTCTGCAGCTTCAGCACCCCGCCGGCTTCCGGGTCGGAAAAGACACAGTCCTCTGAGGGCCTTGCCCCCCGCTCCATCATCAGGAGCTCCCCGTCCGGGTAGATCAGGGGCTTCAGGATCCCGGGGTCGGTGGCGCCGGTTCTGTCGCTGAAGTAGACCGGACCTCCGCTGACAGCCCGCAGGAGGGCGTGTTCCGCCGCCCGGGGGTGCTCGGTCCAGAACATGTCCCAGTCGCAGACATGGAATTCGTCCTGGAGGAGCGCATTGTAGGCGTTCTGCAGCAGGTGCTCCCGGAAGCTCTCCGGCTGCTCCGGCCGGAAGTCGTCGCTGCTGCGGGACACCGCCGAGGAGGGGCGGGCCACCAGGTTCTCCATGGCCATGCCCATGCAGTTGAGGATGGCGCCGTTCATCCAGCAGCCCCCCGCCTCCATGGCCTGGCTGAGCCCTCTGGCGGCTGCCGGGGCCGGCATGGTGTGTGCAAACCTGGCGGCGGCGGAGCTCTGGTCGTCCACCTTAACAAAGTCGATGCCCTCCTTCCGGAGGAGCCGGTACCAGTCCTCATAGAACCCCGCCCCTGTCACGGGGCTGGGCAGCAGGGAGCCCTCTGCCGTCTGTATCAGATGGTCAGCCTCCTGCAGGGCCAGGGCGCTGCCCGGCGCGATGCCCTCCCAGTATCCGCCCAGATCGTGCCACGCGCCGAACCAGCGGATGGAAGTGGAGGCCTGGAGCTCCCTGATCATGGGGAGGAAGCCCCGGGGGAATTTGCTTCTGTCCGGCTCGAAGGCGCAGAGCTTTCTGTCCTCCGTGCTCAGCCAGCCGTCGTCGATGAGCATCCACCGCACGGGGACCTGCTTCTGTGCAAGCTCCTCCGCCTTCAGGCGCAGGGCCTGCTCCGTCACATCCGTATGCAGGGAATCCCAGCTGCACCAGCCCAGGAAGCGGAACATCTCCGGGAGGGTGCGCCGGGAGCGGGGCAGGATGCCCTTCGCCTCTGCGATCCGGGAAGCGGCCGCATGAACAGCCTCCGCGGCAGATGGGCCCCGGGTGATGAGATACACCGGCTCCTCCAGCACATGGATCCCCTCCGTGCCGGAAGAGGCAGTCAGATGGAGCTCTCCGCTGCCGCCGCCGGACACCCAGGTCCGGAAGGACTCCCCCGTCAGGGGAAGAAGGCACTCCACTCCCTCTGCAAGCCGGAAGAGGGCGGTCTGGGTCCGGTCCGGGATCTCTGCAGGGGACGCAGGGAAGGCGGGTCTGGTCCAGAAGGGACTGTACTGGTACAGAACGGTGATCTTCTCCGGCTCCTCCTCCAGGGGAAGGCGCATGCGGACAGGGGCGGTGTCAGCAAGCCCCTCCCGCTCCGGGCTGATCTCCAGGCTGAGGGTGCCGGTCCGGCATCCGGATGCTGCGTGTTCGGACAGGGAGCAGCGGATGCCGTCCCCCTCAAAGCCGGGACCGTTAATTTCAATTTCAAACTCAGTCAGCGCTCCGCTGCAGAAGGTGAGCTGTATGGAAACAGCTTTGTTCTGTGCCATGCCGGCACCTCGCTTTCGTCTGTATTAAAGTGAAGAAAAGTGCGGGGAGTTCAAGCCTGACAGCTCAAAATCCCCGCACCGGTTCAAAGGATGCCGCTTTGTTTCACCCGGCAAAGGCTTCGATGGAAGGCCGCAGTCTCTTTCCGATAATGCAGGCAGTCATGCCGCACCAGAAGAATACGCCGGCAAAAACATAGGTGGGCCGGTTGACCTCGTCAGCCAGGAGAAGGAACAGGGGAACCGTATTCAGGATGAGGACGAGGATCAGGCGCAGCGGTTTTGACATGGCGGCGCAGAATGCAATCCGCAGCATGTCGGAGATTCTGCCGGATACAGCAGCGAGTGTTGGAAGCAGGTGCGTAATAAGGATGACCGCCGCGATCATGACAGCGATGACCCCCGGAGACAGATAATGGATCAGCCCGGGTGCGGCGGCGCATATCCTGAGATTCAGCACGCCCAGGAGCATGATGCCCAGAAAGGCCAGCCAGCACAGGGTACCGCGGAGGAAGCAGCGCTTCAGCCCCCTCCAGTAGGCCCGGAAGGGATTGATCGCATTCCCGGCATGCTCCCGCTTCTCCAGTTTCTCCATGTCCAGCATCTCATAGATGGCGCTGTACATGGCACATGCTGCGGCCCCGATGGTGACCACCGGCACGCAGGAGATGACGAAGAGAATGTTGATGGCGATCACTGTTCCGCACCGGGTCATCACCCGCCCGAATGTGCTGTCGTTGCCCAGAAAACTGCTGATGTCCATCGCAGTCACCACTGCCTCCTTAATATTAAAGCTTTCCGCCTGTGGTGGCAATGCCTTCCACGAACTGCTTCTGGAAGATAAGGTAGATCACCAGCATGGGGATCACAGCCAGCACGGCGCCGGCCATGACCTGCGGATAGTTGTTGGCAAACTGCCCCTGAAGTCTGGACAGGGCAGCAGTCAGTGTCGTTGCATTGGTCTGGGGGCATACGATCATGGGCCACATCAGGTCCTTGTAGGCGAAGAGCGCCGTGAAGATGCCCAGGGAGACCAGAGAGGAGCGGGTCAGGGGCAGCATGATCATCAGGAACCGCTGCCCGATATTGCATCCGTCGATTTCAGCGGCCTCCTCTGTCGACGCCGGCAGGCTCTGATAGCCCTGCTTGCACAGATAGGTCCCGAAGGCGGTGACGATGCCCGGGAAGACCAGGGCAAACTGGGTATTCATCATGTGCAGCTTGGAGACCATCAGGTACTGGGGGATGATGAAGATCTGGGAGGGGACCATCATCTGGACCAGGATCAGGGCAAAGAAGAAGTTCTTGAAGGGGAACTTCAGTCTGCCGAAGGCATAGCCGGCCATGGTCGCCGTCAGGCATGCGCAGAGCACCCGCAGGGCGATCATCAGCAGGGTGTTCTTGTAGAGGTTCAGGAAGTTGTAGGAATTCCAGACCTCGACGAAGTTTTCAAAGTGCCAGCCGCTGGCCGGGAAAAAGTAGAAGGGATTGACTGAGATTGACTCGCTCTTGGTCTTCAGCGCGGTGAGTATCATCCAGACGAAGGGCAGCAGCATGACAACTGCCCCGAGGATCAGACAGACGTGAATGACAATGGAGGTCAGCCTCTTTTTTCCTTTCCAGCCCATGTTTCTGCACCTCCTTTCACTCGTAGAAGACCCATTTCTTCTCTGTTTTCTGCAGAATGACCGTTATAATGCCGATGACTGCGATCATGAACACGACAATTGCCGACCCGTACCCCCGGTTGGACTGCTCAAATGCGTACTCGTAGAACAGGTAGGTGATTGTCTTTACGTACGGCCAGGCCCGGCTGGTCTTGTCCATGATCATGAAGGGCAGGTCGAAGAGCTGCAGGCTGCCCATGATGCCCGTCTGGATGATGAAGAACAGGGTGGGGCTGAGCAGAGGGATGGTGATGTGGAAGAAGGAGTGGATGCCTGTGGACCCGTCCACCTCTGCAGCCTCGTAGTAGTCCCTGGGTATGTCCTGCAGGCCGCCGAGAAGCAGGATCATGTTGTTGCCGATGGAACTCCAGACACCGACAATGACAATGGCGACCAGAGCCAGGAACGGGTCCGTAACCCAGCTGATTTTCGAATGGAAAATGTGGTTGAGAAGACCGTAGTCCTGGTTGAACATCCATTTCCACACCATGGCCACGGCGGCAGGGGCGCAGACCATGGGCAGAAAGTAGATGGTGCGGTAGACGCTCCGGCCGAACATCTTGCGGTTCATGAGCACGGCAAGGACGAGGGAGATGATGACAGTCAGAGGAAGGCTCAGCACTGCATATTTTACGGAGTTGAACAGGGTGCGGTACACTTCCGGGTCCCTGAACAGGGTTGCGAAGTTTTTCAGACCGATGAAGGTGTTTCCGATGCCGAAGTCACCGGTCTTGCACAGGGACTGCCAGATGGTGTCGAAGATGGGGTAGTAGTTCAGGATCAGCAGCCCGATGATGGTAGGAGCGATGAACGCCAGACCCCAGACGGCTTCGCTTTTTGCCTTGGCAGTCATGGGTTTTTTCTTCACGTGGATTTCCTCCTCTCCAGTCGGGGGAGAGCAGGGCGGATGCCGGCAGGCTCTCCCCCGTGATGTCGCCGGCCGGGACCGTCCCGGCGGACAGGCAGGCTTATCCGTTTTCTTCGGCCAGAGTCTGGTTCATCTCTTCAGTGATCTGGGCAAGAACTGCATCCAGCTGGCTGGGATCGTTCCAGGCGGTCACCAGAGCATCGGAGACGTCGCTCTCCCAGATGGCGGCGCTCTTGGAGTAGGGGCGGAAGACCAGGGTGCCCTGCTCCTCGATGTCAATGAAGGGGGAGATGTCCATGTCCCCATAGGTCTCAGCGAAGGGTTCGGAGCAGCCGATGTAGGCTGCCATGGTGACGCCCAGTTCGGACTGTTTGATCTGCCCCTCTTTGCTGCTCAGGTGGGAGACCAGGGACCAGGCGGCATCCGGGTCCTTCGTATTTGCGTTGATGGACCAGCCCAGACCGTTGTAGATGGAGCAGCGCTCCTCCTTTTCACACTGGCCGTTGCCGTTCACGTCCACATAGGGCATCATGGCCCAGGCGTAGTCGGAGGCGCTGTCTGCGTTTGCATAGTTGACGGCGTTCCAGGAGCCCTGGAAGATCATGCCCACGAGACCGGAGAGGAACATGGTGTCAGCGCCGGTGGTGGCCATGGAGTCCGGAGTGGGGCATGCGGGAAGGATCTCGTCCATGAGGAAGTGCATGGCGTCAATGGTTCCCTGCTTGTCGAATCCGGAGGATTTCTTGTCCTCGCTGATGATCTCCCCGCCGTAGGAGTACACCAGGTTGTACCAGCCGTCCTGGTTGCTGGACATGTTCATGTACGTGCCGTATATGCCGTCGTCTTTGCCCTTCTCGGTGATCTCCCGGGCTGCGGCTGCGTAGTCCGCCCAGGTCCAGTCGTTGGAGGGATAGTCCATTCCGTACTTGTCGAAAATGGCCTTGTTGTAGACCATGGCGATGGTGTCGTGGTCCTTGGGGATGGCATAGCAGGTGCCGTCCATGGTGTACAGATTTGTGATGCCCTCAAAGTAGTTGTCCAGGTCGATGGCTTCGTCGTTTTCAATGTAGCTGTTCAGGTCCAGCAGCACGCCGGATGCCATGTACTTGTCGGCGTTCTGGGAGTGCATCCAGAACACGTCGGGCATTTCTCCGCCCTGGACGCCGGCCTCCAGCATGGTCCAGTAGCCGTCCCAGCCGGGGACAGTGAACTCCACATCATAGCCGTTGGCCTCGCCCCACTCGTCAGCAATGGACTGGAGACCGGCAAGCTGGTTGTTGTCCCAGATGGCGACTCTGATTGTCCTGGAGCCGTCGCCGCCGCCGCCTCCTCCGCTGCTGCCGCTTCCGCTTCCGCTGTTTCCCGACTGTGAGCCGCTGGATCCGCAGGCAGCCAGTGAAAGAAGCATGGCCGCTGCCGTCAGCAGTGTGAGAACCCGTTTTTTCATTTTTTTCCTCCTTGTCTGCGTCAGCATCCGCTGACACTCCGGTATTTCCTGTCCCTTTCCCGGGGATTGATTCATCTTACCGCCGGCTGTCTGCACTTCAAATGGTAACTACGTGCAGTCGATGGTAAATTATTGTCCTGGGGCGGTGCTCCGGTCCGGAAGCAGGGAGGGCGGAAAAGGCAGTTTTCCCCTGCCGGCGGCCCTGAAAACGGGTCCGGGACCCCCGGAACGCCCATCAGACAGCCCGGAATCCGCTGTTTCTGCCCGCTGAAGGGGGCTCTTCCCCCGAAATCCGGCATGATTCCGGAGAGGGCAGCGGAGCGGCGCAGGGACCGGGAGGGGAATTGCAAACGGAACCGCGTGTGGTACAATGGTGCCATTCCGGTGGAGAGGAGGGACTTCTGTGCTGGACATGGCCCATCAGTCCATTGGCTACCAGTTCAATACGGACCTGTCGCTGCTGACCCTGACCGGCATCGGTCTTCACTACGTGGACTTTCACACCTACTCATGGGACAACCGGGAGAGGAAGGACAACCACTGCCTTGTCCAGTACTGCGTGGACGGGGAGGGGGTTCTGGAGTACGGCCGGGTCAACTTTCCAGTCCGTCCCGGCGACGCATTTCTCATCGACATTCCCGGGGAGAGCCGGTACTTCCTGCCGGAGGACTCGTCCCACTGGGAGGTCCTGTACCTGGAGTTCTCCAAGGAGTGCCTGCCGTATATCTGGAAGATCCAGAGCAGGTCTGGGCCGGTGGTGCATCTGCCCCCGGAGTCAGGCATACCCGGAAGCCTCTTTTCCATTTACCGGAATTCCCTGGAGACACCGCCGGCCACTGTTTTTGCCAACAGCAGGATAGCCTACAGCTGCTGGATGGACCTGACCGCCTATGCGCTCGCCGGTGTGCAGGGGGAGCAGTCAAAAATTGACCATGTGAAGGCGTACATCGACCAGAACTACCACCAGAGCAGCCTCAGCCTGGACATGCTGGCTGACATGGCGGGCATCTCCCGCTTTTATCTCTGCAAGGAGTTCAAGCGCAGATTCGGACTGCCTCCCGGCCAGTATCTGAAGAAGCTCCGCATCTCGCAGGCCTGCCGCCTGCTGTCTGTGAACGCCGACTACACCATGCAGGACATAGCACAGATGGTGGGCTACTCCAACAACAACTACTTCGGGAAGGTGTTCAAGGCGGCAACGGGCATCACGCCGGACCAGTACAGGAAAAGGACCGTCAGATACGACCTTGTCCGCCTGGTCTACGAGACGCCCCAGAATATCTACACGCCGGAAGACGGCGCCTGAAACGAAGGGAAGCCGCACCTGCGGTACCGGGTGCGGCTCTGGACAGAAAAAGGCGGCCCCTCCCGGCAGGGAGAGGCCGCAGCGGCAGATGTCAGGTTTTCGGGCC
>CAYYHY010000086.1:0-7452 GCA_964471855.1 uncultured Oscillospiraceae bacterium
GCCATGTTTTCCCGAACTGTATTCGCATGCTGCAGGGGGGAGGGAAGTCCGCAGGGCAAGATTCCCTTTGCGAACGGCCCGGCCGCATGGTAGAATGAGCCGGAGAAGGGACCGGAAGGAGGCGGAGGATGTGGAGAATCCGGAACTGGGCAGGGACCTGTCCCTGGAGGACCTGGCCAACAACATGGACTCCGGGGTTGCCATCTACGACGCCCGGGGGAACTTCGTGTTTGTAAACAACGTGCTCATCAACTGGCGCAGCATCCCCCGCAGCGAGTTCCTGAGGAAGAACGTCCATGACTTCTACCCCTATATCGACATCTGCGTGTTTGACCTGGTGTGCCAGAAGAAGCAGCGGGTGAGCCGCCTTCAGTACTACCGGGACACCCGGATGGTGAACGGCCCCACCCGGATGCGCATCGTCACGGGAACCCCCGTATTTGACGGGGAGGGGGAGATCCGGTACGTGGTGACTGTGCTCCAGGATGTCCAGAGCTTCCAGGACCTCTGCACCACCCTGCTTAAGGAGACGGAGGTGCTCCACGAGTCCCCCCAGGACTCCGCCCCCGGGAACCGGCAGGAGGAGGGGATCGTGGCCTGCAGCCAGGAGTTTCTCCACCTTCTCTCCGTGGCGGAGAGCGTGGCGCCCCTGGATTCCAGCGTCCTGATCCAGGGGGAGTCGGGGACCGGCAAGGAGGTCATCGCCCGCTACATCCACAGCCACAGCGGCCGGAAGGACAAACCCCTCATAACGGTCAACTGCGCCGCCTTTCCGGAGAGTCTCATCGAGTCGGAGCTCTTCGGCTACGAGAAGGGCAGCTTTACCGGCGCCAGCAGGACGGGCAAGCAGGGGCTTATCGAGTCCGCAGACGGAGGAACCCTGTTCCTGGACGAGATCAACTCCCTGCCCCTCAGCGTCCAGGGCAAGCTTCTGCGGGTCATCGAAGAGAAGCAGGTGCAGAGGATCGGGGCGGTCCGGAGCAGGAAGGTGGACTTCCGCCTGCTGGCGGCCACCAACCGGGATCTGGGCCGGCTGGTGCAGAGCGGGCAGTTCCGGGAGGACCTGTACTACCGCCTCTACGTAATCCCCCTGACGGTGCCCCCTGTGCGGAGCCGCAGGGACGACATTGTGCCCCTGTGCCTCCACTTCCTGGACAGCTTCTGCAGAAAATACTGCCTGAAGAAGAGCTTCTCCCAGGAGGTGCTGGACCAGGTCCTGGCCTACGACTGGCCGGGGAACGTGCGGGAGATCCGCAACTTCGTGGAGCGGATGGTGGTCATGACCCCCGCCTCCACGGTGGAGATCCGGAGCATCCCGGCGGGGCTGCTGGGAGGCGGGACGGAGCCCTTCCAGGCATCTCCCTCCCCCGCAGGGCCGGAGAGTCCCCCGCCGCCCTCCAGACGGAGCGGCGCCCTGGGCCGGGAGGAAGTTCTGAGCGCCCTCTCCCGCTGCGGCGGCAGCCGCACAAAGGCGGCGCAGGAGCTGGGGATCTCCCGGCGCTACCTGCAGTACAAGCTGCGGGAGTACGGCGTCCCCTACCGATACCAGCGGGACGGCGGCACAGCAGAGAAGAATGAAAAATGAGACCGCAGCGGGACAGGCTCCGCCGCGGTCTCTTCTTATTATGCAGGGATTCAGCGCTGCAGAAGGCTGGGCACGTTGATGCTGGCATCCATGTACTCCACCAGGGAATTGATGCCGAAGACCGGGACCTGGGCGATGTCCTGGATGATCTTCGAGAAGGGGGAGTAGTTGGTGCACTCCAGGATCAGGGCGCCGGTGTCTGGATACATGTCCATGTGGCGCTGCGTCATCTCCCGGACGCACTCCACCAGGGTCTCCCAGCTGCCCATGGGGTTGTCTCCAATGATGAGCTGGGAGAAGGCGGACCCGGGAGCCTGGCCGGTGACGTTCACGGGGATGTCCCGGCTGGACCAGCCCATCTGCCGGAAGTAGTCCTCGCTGAGCACGTCGGCGCACTCGGTGAGGATGCCGATGGAGCGGTTCCGGTTCAGCATGGTCCGGATTACGGGGACCATCAGCAGGGGGGAGGTGAAGACGGGAATGCTGACAGAGTCAGCCAGGAGCCGCTGGAAGCCCCCCAGGAAGCTGCAGCTGGTGGTGATGGCCCTGCAGCCCTCGGCCTCCAGCTGCCTTGCGGCTGCCACAAAGGGCTGGACCAGGCGCTCGTTTACGTTCTTCTCCGTCATGTTGAAGGGGTCCACATCCACAATGAGATAGCGGACAGGGATCCTGAAGGTTCTGGCGTTGCCGATGTCCCCCGGCAGACGGGGAAACCGGGTGCGCATCATCAGGATGCCGATGTCCTGGCCGTAGTTTGTATAGCCGCCCTTTACAGGTGTCATTTCAGCTTCCGCTCCTTCCTCCGCTCTTTTCTTAACGATTATAGCAGAGAAGGGGAGAGGGGGTAAGCGGACAGACATTCAGTTCAGACAGACTGGCAGAAACTGGAGGGGAATTGTGTACACATTGTCCTTCCCGGACACCCCGGGGCAGAGGGACGCCCCGCCTCCGGGACCGGAGCGGGGCAGCTGAAAAGGTCAGTAGATAAAATAGTCGTGGAAGAGCAGGCTCACGGACATGTAGGTGCGGGCGTAGTAGTCGTCCAGGTTGACGCCCCCGATCTCCCGGATCTTCTCCAGCCGCTTGAGCAGGGTGTGGCGGTGGACGAACAGCCGCTTGGCGGTCTGGGTCACGTTGCAGCTGTTGGCCAGGTAGACCCGCAGGGTCTCCACGTAGCCGGTGCCGCTGGTGCGGTCATGGCTGAGCAGCTGCTGCAGAGGCCGGTTGTTTAATACGCTGGAGTGGCTGGACTGGTGCATGAAGCCCAGGGTCTTGAGAAAGTCGATGTCGCTGTAGGCGCAGACCCCTCTGCGGGCCTGGATGAAGAAGAGGGTGCTGACGCACTCGATGGTCCGGTCCATGACCTCGCTGCATTTCTCCAGGGCCGGCAGCTCCTCGGCGCCGATGTACCAGTTGGTGCCGTACAGCTCGGAGAGGAGGGTCAGCTTTGTATTCAGCTCCCGGAGCATGGAGAGGATCCCCCGGGCGGGACCTGCGGCCAGAAACACCTGCTTGAACTGAGGCAGGGTCTGGAAGGCGCAGGCGCTGACGTGGGACTGGATAAAGGAGCGGATCTGCCCCAGGCACTCCTTCCAGGTGTCCAGACTGGCGTAGGTGAAGTTTACGGGCTCCAGCAGGAGCAGCCAGGTGCAGTGCTCCTCGGGATCCGGCGGTTCCCCTTCCGGGTCCGGCGCCGGAAAGAACTCCCCGCCCCGGGTCCGGACCGTCTGCTCCAGGAAGGAGCGGATCTGCTGCCGGGCCTCGTCGTTCCAGGCCCTCTGCTGCTCCAGCCCGATGAGCTGCATCATGGTGTGGAGGATGGAGGAGAAGGTGACGCTGCGGGAGATGGTGAGCACGGGGAAGCCCAGCTCGTCCGCCTGGGCCAGAAGCCAGGAGGGAACCCGGTCGATGTACAGCCCCGTCTGGAATACGATGCCGCTGACCCCCTGCTCCGCCAGGGCGGGGATCAGGTTCCGGAAGCTGTCCTCCTCCTGGAGGCCGTAGCCAGTGGTAAACAGCAGCTCCCCGGGGGAGACGGTGCCGGGGCTGTCCAGGATCTCCATCAGGTTGACCCAGCGGATCTCATTCCCGGCCCCCTGGTGCCCTGCGATCAGATTCAGTTCGGGGAAGACATGCCGGCTTACCAGATCATCAACTGTCAGGGCCACGGCAGGTCAGCTCCTTTCTGAACAGGCCCGGAGAGGCTGAAAAGCAGGGGGAAAACAGCCCCGGGGCTCGACAAAGTGTAAGCATATTCTATCAAACCGGGTACAGTTTGTCTATTGTCAAAAATTGGCTCCCCGCCCTATAATCCATTGCAGAAAGCAGATGCAGAAGGGGAGGAGAAGGCTGTGGGATACAGAGTGCTGATTACGGAGCCGGTGAACGACTCCGGACTGAACTATCTGCGGGAGCAGGGCTTTGAGCTGGTCACGGGCACCGGCCCCTCCGAGGAGACCCTCCTGCGGGAGTGCGCCGACTGCGACGGAGCTCTGACCCGGAACGGGAAGTTCACCCGCCGGGTGCTGGAGAGCTGCCCGAAGCTGAAGGTAGTGGCCATGCACGGGGTGGGAGTGGACGGCATCGACGTGGATGCCGCCACCGAGCTGGGCATCCAGATCTGCAACGCCGCCGAGTCCAACCAGGGCTCCGTGGCGGAGTACACCATCGGCCTTCTGCTGATGCTGGCCAAGAATGCAGTCAACTACAACAACGGTCTCAAGAGCGGGGACATGTCCGTGCGCCAGGTGTACGGCAGCGACGTCAGCGGCAAGACCCTGGGGATCATCGGCATGGGCCGGATCGGCACCCAGGTGGCCCGCATCGCCGCCCGGGGTCTGGGGATGAACGTGGTGGGCTACAGCCGCCGCATTACAAAGAAAGAGAAGACGGACTACGGCTGCCTGACCCCCGACATGGACGAGGTGGTCTCCTGCGCCGACTACCTGTCCCTCCACCTGCCGGGTAACGAGTCCACCCGCAGGATCCTGGACGAGCGGCGCATGTCCCTGATGAAGCCCACCGCCTGTCTCATCAACACCGGCCGGGGGGAGGTTATCGACGAGCAGTGCCTCATCCGCATGCTCCGGGAGGGGCGGCTCCGGGGGGCGGCCCTGGACGTCTTCGAGGGCAACCTGCCGAAGGCGGACAACCCTCTGCTCTCCATGGACAACGTGATCGCCACCCCCCACACGGCTGCCTTCACCACCGAGGCCCTGGAGCGCATGTCCTACCAGGCGGCCCTGGGGATCGCGGAGGTGCTGCAGAAGCGGCCCGTCACCTTCGCCGTCAACCGGCTGGAGAAGGAGATGTCCGAGGAGGACCGGAACATCGCCGCCGTCATGCGCTTCTTCCGCCACGAGTTCAACTGCTGAGACGGAGGCGTATCCATGCATATCAGAGTCTACGGCGTGCAGCCGGACGAGCTGCCTGTCTACAGGGAGGCGGAGAGCCGCTGCGGCTTCACCTTTGAGTTCGCCTCCGGGGTGCTGAACGAGGGCACCGTGGAGGAGGTCTCCCCCTGCGATGCCGTCATTGTGCTTACCAACTCCTCCGTAAACCGGACCGTGGCTGCCCGCCTGGCGGAGAAGGGGGTCAGGTATGTGGCGGCCCGCTCCGCCGGCAGCGACCACATCGACGTCAGGGCGGCCCGGGCCTGCGGCCTGCACTGCTGCTGCGTTCCCCGGTATGCCCCGGAGGCCATCTCCGAGCACACCATCCTCCTGGCTCTCTCCGTCCTGCGCCACGCAAAGCTGTCAGCAAAGAAGGTGGCGGCGGGGGACTTTACCATGCAGAATCTGAAGGGCCGCCAGCTGGGGCAGATGACCGCCGGGGTCTTCGGCACCGGCCGCATCGGCCGCACCACCATGGCTCTGCTCAGGGGCTTCGGTGCGGAGGTCCTGGGCTGGGACCCGTATCCCAGCGCGGAGGCAGAGAAGCTGTGCACCTACGTGGAGCCGGAGGAGCTGCTCAGGCGCAGCGACATTGTCTTCCTCCACTGCCCCCTGACGGAGGAGAGCCGGCACATGATCGGCGAGGAGGCCATCGGGAAGATGAAGGACGGGGCCGTGCTGGTCAACACCGCCCGGGGCGCCCTGGTGGACCACCAGGCGGTCCTGGAGGCCCTGGAGCGGGGGAAGCTCTCCGGCTTCGCCTTCGATGTATATGAGAACGAGTCCGCCTTTATCAGAAAGCAGGTGCCCTGGGACAGCATCGGGGACCCGGTCTTCCGGACCCTGTGCCAGCGGGACGACACCGTATACAGCCCCCACGTGGCCTTCTATACGGACGCCGCCATCCGCAGCATGATCGAAGTGACACTGGAGAACCTGAAGGAATACGAGACCTGCGGCACGTGCCGCAACGAGATCCTGCCGGAGGGGGAGAGCGCATGAGAGACATGGTGTCCTCTGCAGCGAAGCGGCTGCAGCCGTCCCCCATCCGCGCCGTCCTGGACCGGGCGGCGGAGCTGCGCAGCCAGGGGCGGCACATCATCGCCTTCAGCGCCGGGGAGCCGGACTTCCCCACCCCGGAGCCGATTAAGAGGGCGGCCATGCAGGCCATAGCGGACAACTACAGCCACTACACCTCCAACCGGGGATGGCCCCCGCTGCGGGAGGCCATTGCCCGGAAGCAGGAGCGGGAGACCGGGGTCCGCTGGGACCCGGACTGGGAGATTGTGGTCACCTCCAGCGGGGCCGAGGCCCTGAACAACACGATCCTCACCTTTGTGCAGCCGGGGGACGAGGTGATCATCCCCACCCCCGCCTTTGTCTCCTATAAAAACCTGGTGAACTTCGCCGGCGGAGTCTTTGTGGACGTCCCCCTTCGCAGCGGGAATGATTTCCAGCTGGATGCGGGGGAGATCGAGGCCCGCATTACAGAGCGGACAAAGATGATCATCCTCAACAACCCAAACAACCCCAGCGGCGCAGTATACAGCCGGGAGGTGCTGGAGCAGGTGGCGGCCCTGGCGGTCCGCCATGATCTGCTGGTGCTCAGCGACGAGATATACAGCCGCCTGGTGTACGGCGGGGCGGAGTTTGTCTCCATGGCCTCCCTCCCGGGGATGCGGGAGCGGACTCTGACGGTCAGCGGCTTCTCCAAGGCCTATGCCATGACCGGCTGGCGCCTGGGCTATGTGGCCGCGGACCGGAACCTGACGGCGCCCCTCATGAAGGTGCACCAGTACTCCACCACATGCTCCCCCACCTTCATACAGAAGGCCCTGGCGGACTCCCTGGAGCTGCCGGAGACGGAGCAGGCGGTCAGGGACATGGCCGCCGCCTTTGCCCGCCGCCGGGAGACCGTCCTGGCGGGGCTGAAGGCCATTGAGGGTCTGAAGACCGGCTGCCCCCGGGGTGCCTTCTATGTCCTGGCGGATGTATCCGCCACCGGTCTCACCGGCACCGAGTTTGCACTGAAGCTCCTGGAGGAGTACGGGGTGGCCACGGTGCCCGCCGTGGGCATGGGGGACAGCTGCGGCAGCTTTGTCCGCATCTCCTACGCCGCCGCCGACGAGGACATCCGGGAGGGCCTGACTTTGATCGATCAATGCGTACAGGACTGCAGGGGGAAGAGGACGTGAAAATCGCCGTTGCCGGACCCGGCCAGCTGGGCCGGGTGATCTTCCAGGCTGCCGCCGGAGAGCGGCTGGTTATAGGACACCGGCCCCTGCGCCCGGAGGAGCCGTCCTGGGACGGGGAGCTGGGGTACACCACGGACCTGGCCGGAATCTCCGAATGCAGCCTGGTCTGTGCCACCCTCCCCGCAGGGGCCTGCGGGGACTTCTTCCAGAACATGTGTCCCCTGCTGAAAGAGGACACCGTGGTGCTGAACTTCTCCACCAGCTGGGACATCCCGGAGGA
>CAYYHY010000086.1:7552-10012 GCA_964471855.1 uncultured Oscillospiraceae bacterium
GGCACCCTGGGGTCCTTTGCCCGGGAGATTGCGGAGGAGATCCGCAGGGACATGACATGAATGATTTGCGGCACAGGGAGGTGCGCAGGTTTCTGCGGCCTCCCTGTCTCTTTTGCAGCTGGATGATTCTGGAAAGGCTCCGCCGGGAACATGGCAGGGACCGGCATGCGTCTTAAGGGAGGACTATGTTCTCCCCGGCCGGGGAGAGACGGAGGATGAGGGAATGAGAGTGGTGGAACATCCCGTCCTGGAGGAGCTGGACACCAGCCGTGAGGTCACCATCTGGTTTGACGGCCGGCCGGTATCCGCCCTGGAGGGGGAGCCGGTGGCGGCGGCGCTGCTGAACGCAGGGGTCCGGGCCTTCCGCACCACGCCGAGGCGGGGGGAGCCAAGGGGCATCTTCTGTGCCATCGGCAGATGCACCGACTGCATGATGATCGTGGACGGGGTCCCCAATACCCGCACCTGCATTACCCCGGTGCACGAGGGGATGCAGGTGAAGACCCAGCACGGGCTGGGCTCCTTTGAGAAAGCGGGGGAGAGCCTGTGAGGATCCTGGAGACAGAGCTGGCTGTGGTGGGAGCCGGTCCCGCGGGGCTCAGTGCAGCGTATCAGGCGGCCTCCGCAGGGGCGGAGGTGCTGGTCCTGGACGAGAACCGGCTTCCCGGCGGTCAGCTGTTCAAGCAGATCCACAAGTTCTTCGGCTCCCGGGACCACCAGGCGGGAACCCGGGGGTACGTGATCGGACAGCAGCTGCTGGAGAAGGTGGGGCGCAGCGGCGCCCGGGTGTGGCTGGACAGCACGGTGTACGGCATGGAGAAGGACTGCAGCCTGGGGGTCATCCATGAGGGGGAGCCCTGGGTCGTCAGAGCCGGGAAGGTGATCGTGGCGGCGGGGGCCCGGGAGAACTGCATGGCCTTCCCCGGCAGCACCCTCCCCGGGGTCATGGGGGCCGGGGCGGCCCAGACCATGGTCAATGTAAACCGGGTGCTCCCCGGCCGCCGGGTGCTCATGGTTGGTTCCGGCAACGTGGGCCTGATCGTCTCCTACCAGCTGCTGCAGGCCGGGGCCGAGGTGGCTGCTGTGGTGGAGGGGGCTCCCCTCATCGGCGGCTACGGGGTCCATGCGGCCAAGCTGCGCCGGGCCGGAGTGCCCTTTTATACAGGACACACCGTCAAAGCCGTGACCGGGGAGGGTCAGGTGGAGCACTGCGAGATCGTCCAGGTGGACCGGAGCTGGAACCAGATCCCCGGGACGGAGAAGGGCTTCGATGTGGATACGGTCTGTCTTGCTGTGGGCCTCACCCCCATGACGGAGCTTCTGTGGATGGCGGGCTGCCAGTTCTGCTGGATTCCCTCCTCCGGGGGCCATGTGCCCCTCCACGATGAGAACATGGAGACCACGGTGCCCGGCCTCTATGTGGCCGGGGATGTGACCGGTGTAGAGGAGGCCTCCTCCGCCATGGAGGAAGGCAGCCTGGCCGGGGTGGCCGCTGCCGCCGCCCTGGGGCATCTCACTTCGGAAGAGGCGGACCGGAAGATGGAGGAGATCCGCCGGCGGCTGGACATGCTCCGCTCCGGGATGTTCGGAGAGGGGCGCCGCCGGGCCAAGGATGTGCAGCTGGCAGGGTATGCGGACTGGAAGGAAGGGGGAGCGGGACCGTGGAAGGCGTAAGACAGACCGGAATCCCCTCCCCGGAGGAACTGGCGGCCTGCCCCGGGATCCCCGGCGAGGACCGGGTGCGCCGGGGCCGTGTGGCCTGCATCGAGTGCGTCCAGGAGATCCCCTGCAATCCCTGCGAGGGGGCCTGCCCCTTCGGCGCCATCACCGTGGGGGAGCAGATCACGGCCCTCCCCGTGCTCCATGAGGAGAGATGCACCGGCTGCGGGCTCTGCGTGGCAGCCTGTCCGGGTCTGGCCATTACCCTGGTGGACAGGTCCCTGCCGGAGGGCATGGGCACGGTGGACTTCCCCTGGGAGTACCTCCCCCTGCCCCGGAAGGGGGACCGGGTGGAGGCGGTGGACCGGGCCGGGGAGACGGTGTGTGCCGCCACTGTACTGGAGGTGACCCGGCGGAAATCCGCTGCCGGGACGGCGGTCATCCGCATCTCTCTGCCGGCGGAGCAGGTGGACCGGGTGCGGAGCATGAAGCGTCTGCCCCGTACAACGCTGAAGCAGGGGGGCTGAGAGCATGGGGGAAGATATCATCATCTGCCGCTGCCAGGAGGTTACGGAGCAGGAGATCCTGGAGGCCGTGGCCGACGGGGCCGTGACGGTGGACGGCGTGAAGCGCCGCACCAGAGCCTGCATGGGCCTGTGCCAGGGGAAGACCTGCGGCCGCATGGTGCAGAACCTGGTGGCCCGGGCCACGGGGCAGGACCCCGCCCTGGTGACGCCCCAGAAGAGCCGGATGCCTGTGCGCCCCCTGCGGATGGGGATCTTTGGAGGGCCGGACGGTGAA
>CAYYHY010000087.1:0-9788 GCA_964471855.1 uncultured Oscillospiraceae bacterium
CGAGGGCCAGGGCGGCCTCGTAGTCTGCTCTTGCCGCCTCGAGGTTCTCCTCTCCGCCCAGCTGCTGCAGAGCCTGGGCCCGGCCGATGAGACCGTCCACATGCTTCGGATCAATCTCCAGCAGGGAGTTGAAGGCGATGACTGCCTCCTCATAGTTCCCTTCGGTCAGGTACTTGATGCCGAGCTCATAGAACTCCTCAGGTGTTTTGGGCTTTGACTCGCAGCTGACCAGCGACAGGAGCACAGCGACGGCACACAGAAAGCTGACAGCCCGCTTGACCATATTCATCTCCCCTTAACGGCATCTGCCGCAGTGATGCAGAGACCGAACCTGGCTGTGTTCCGCGTCAGCAGAAGAACATCATATTTGGTTATGACGCACTCTGCTGTTCCGCATGAACCCCTGCGTCACATGCGCTTCCGGTTTCTCTGCAGAAAATCTAGCATCAGCCAGGGTCCCTGTCAAGAGGGAGCAGGAGAGAGGCTCCATCCGCGGCTTCTGCCCGGTCAGAAACAGAAACCGCCTGCCGGAGAACCGGCGGGCGGCTGTGCTGAATGCAGGTGAATGAAGTCAGTCCGGGCTGCTGTCAGCGGAGGGGAGAAGTTCGATGGCCATCTTTCCTGTCATGTGCTCTATGTCCAGGCGTATGATGGAGAGGGCGTTCCACTCCCGGTCAATCTCCCGGTCCCGCCGCTCAGGCGGTTCATCCGGGGAAAACCGGTCGGCAAGCTGGATGATGGCCCGGCGCTTCTCCTCCGGGTCCTCCACAATGGCCGCACGGCAGAAGGCGATGACACTCCTGTAGTAAGTTGTGAACTCCTCCGGTCTGTTCTGGGCCATGGCGGTGACGCAGAAGGACACCCTGCTGTCCCGGCGGACGGCATCCATTTTGTGACCCGCCTTCGCCCCGTGGATCCAGATGCAGCCGCCGGCATAGACATAGTTTACAGGGACTGCATAAGGCCAGCCCTCATCTCCGGTGACAGCCAGGACACCCCAGGAACCTTCCCTGAGAGCATCCTCACAGTCAGCCGGGGCCATTTCCTGCCGGAACCGCCTCATTTTTCGGAACAATTCCCCTCTCCTCCTGTACTGTTCTCTGTTCCCATGCGGTCAGTGCCAGATCCATCAGTTCCCTCTCCGACTCTGCCTCGCTGGGGTAGGGAAAGCGGGAGGCCTGGGCATCAAACTCCCTGCGCAGTTTCTCAGCCCTTCCGGGGCTGTGCTCCTGGAGGAGAGCCCCTGCATATTCGGTACGCAGCACCGAGAGGTTGTCCGACATGGAGCGCATGAACCTCTTCTGACTGCCGTCATACATGCCGGCCAGCACTTCCCTGCGGTTCTGTCCCACAAGTTCCAGGTACATCAGGTCACAGACGGTGCCATAACGGTGCAGACCGGCCATGCCGTCCGCATGGGCGAGGAGATACTGCCCCAGCTGCCGGGCCTCCTCAAACTGATGGGCATCCACCAGTCTGTTGAAGCGGTACACGCCGAGCGCGGCGACGGGGCAGACGCCGAGGAGCTCCTCATCCGGCAGGGTGAACCACTCCTCCGGCATGTCCCTGAGCCGGACTCCTCTGCTGACCATCTCCATGATCCTCAGCTGCATCTGGAAGGCGGGTGCTGCCTGGGGACAGCGCAGAAGGCACAGGGTGTTGTACCCGTCGTTGACCGCCATGTCAGTGCGCAGGGGTATGCCGTTCTCAAAGGAGCTGGCGATGTTCACCCCCGCAAAGACCCGGAGCGCGCCGGCCTCCGGACCCGCGGGGAGCAGCCGCGCAGCAAGGAGCGCCAGGAAAGCTGCCGCCAGGTTCATCAGTACTCCGCCCATGTTGCAGAGCAGAGCGGGGGGCTTTCCGTCTCCAGGTTCCGGGGGGATCAGAAGGCACTGGCCGCCGATGCCTGTGACGTGCATGCGGCCCAGGTGGAAGCCGTCCCCGTCCCGGCTCAGGATGAAGCCCCAGATGTTGAAGGAGCTGAACCGGTATCCCGTGAGCAGACCGAACACCAGATGCCCGAGCTCGTGGATAATGGTGGTGAGGAAGAGGGAGACAGCCAGCTCCGCGGCCAGCACAATCAGGTTCAGGGGGAAGGACAGCGACTGGAAAGCCTGGTAGAAGATCGTGACGTAGATGGCGCCGGAGGAGAGGAAGACAAGGCAGAGGGGCAGCAGCTGCCCGTTCATTTTCTTCTTGCTCAAAGCCAGGCCTCCTTTGCCGGACTGCGGGGAAGTGCCCCGGAGGGGCAGAAAACGCAAGGAGGAGACAGGCGCCGGCCGGGGCATCTGCCTCCTCCCGATAAAGCTGTCAGTCTGAGGGCTGGAAGGGGATTCCGCTGCGCTCAGCGAATCTCTGGGCGCTGGAACCGGCAGGGGCGTGGATGAGCAGGATGCCGCAGCTGCTGAGGGCGCTGCTCCGGTCCAGGTTCAGACTGGCGGGAAGATAGATCTCTGTGATGCAGGCCCTGAGGAACGCCTCCTCGTGGATGGAAGAGAGGCCCTCCGGCAGTACCAGCGTCTCCACTGCGGCCGCCATGAAGGCGGAGGTGTCGATGCGCCGGGTTCCGGCGGGAAGCTCAAGACGCTTCAGGCCTGTACAGCCGCTGAAGGTGCGGGGAGGAAGGAGGGGGACGCCCTCCGGGAGGGTTACCGTCTCCAGGGCGATGTCCCCTTCGAACAGACCCATGTCCATGCGGTCAAGCCGGGGCGGGAGCTTCAGTTCCCTGAGGTTCTCCATGCCTCCGAAGGCGAACATGCCGATGTCCCTGACCGTATCCGGAATCCGGACAGCCGTGAGCTGGGAGCGCAGCCTGACAGACCTGGGGCTGATGTTGCGCCCTGCGGGGGAGAAGGCGTGGAAGCCGATGGCGGTGACAGGTTTGTTGCCGACAGTCTCCGGAACGCAGATCTCTGCTGCGTCCTCGAAACCCCGGTAGCCGGCAATGGTTACGCCTGTACCGTTGAGCCTGGTCTTCCAGACCTGGGCTGCTTCCCTTGTGGACAGGCGGAGATGCAGATCGGGTCCCATGACAGCACCCCCCGTTCAGCGGACAAAGCTGGTTGAAACGCGGGGTTCCTTCTCCGGAAGGCCGTACTGTTCCCGGCCCAGGCGGATGCTCTTCATAAGGAAGAGCATGTTGCGGGCCAGGGTGCGCATGGTCTGCAGGCCTTCCAGATCCTGTGCTGCGTCTCCGGGCGCCAGGCCGTGGATGCTGTTCCAGTACTGGCTGGAGGCCACGGGCATGCCGGAGATGGTGAAGTACTTGTTGAGCTCATCGAAGGTGGCGGAGCAGCCGCCCCGCCGGGCACAGGCCACGCTGGCCCCCACCTTCATGGTCTTGTCGAAGGGGGTGGAGTAGAAGAGGCGGTCGAGGCAGGCCTCCAGGGTGGCGTTGGCGGAGGCGTAGTAGACAGGGGAGCCCACAACCAGGCCGTCGGCGGCCTCGAACTTCGGAGCCAGCTCATTGACGATGTCGTCAAAGGTGCACCTGCCCTGCCTGAAGCAGGTGTTGCAGCTGATGCAGCCCCGCACGGGGAGATGACCGACCTGGACCAGCTCGGTCAGGGCTCCTCCCTCCTGGAAGACCTTCTCCATCTCCTTCAGGGCGATGGCGGTGTTGCCGTCCTTCCTGGGACTGCCGTTGATGATGAGCACTCTTACGGGTTCGGACATTTGCATTTCCTCCTTGATGCCGCCGGGTCTGCAGCCCGGCGGATTTCCGGCGGCAGAGACTCTGCTGCCGTCCTGCTGGTGCATGTTTCCTGAAACTGCGGGTCCTGACCGGATCCTGTACCGGAGGCAGTCCCTCCGGCATGGGGATCCTGCCGCTTCCCGGGTTGCCTGCCGGCGGAAGACCCGGGAGACCGGGTGCTGAACAGGGGAACGGGAGCGGCGCGGTCAGGATGTCTGGCTCCGGCGGCTTCAGGTGAGGCGGAGGGGACTCAGGGACTGAAGGACGGCGGGACACAGACAGTTCGCAGTTTGTACATGGAAATCATATCACAAGGTTTTATGTCATGCAAGCTGCTTTACTGTATAATTTTGCTGTCAAGGCAAATTTTCCGAAATCAGGACAGTGCTCATGTCTTGACGCCCTTCCGGGTGTCCCTTATACTGGAAACAGGAGGGGTGTCTCTCCAGTTTCCGGTCAGGTCCGGCTGCGGCAGCTGCGGAGAGAGTCAGGCTCCGGTCTCCGGTCCCGGCAGAAGGGGCGCAGGAGGAGCGGATGCGCACAGCGGCGGGAAGATGCGGAAACACGAATTGTGATGTGAGAGGAGTCCTGTTTGTGAAAAAACCAAGAACCAGACGCATTCTGTCCCTTATCCTGGTACTGGGACTGATGCTGGCCATGGCTGTCCCCGGCCTGGCAGCTTCCTCCCCCGCACCGGCCGAGATCAACATCTTCGGCATCGGCGACTTCGGCGGCGCCCTGGATGACAGCGGCACACCCACCGGCAATCCCGGCGGCGCCCGTCTGGTGGGGGCCATGAAGGCTCTCACGGCAGAGAGCACCAACCCCGTTGTGGTCTCCGGCGGCACCATATACACCGGCTCCGCCATCTCGGAGACCAACCACGGAACCCCTGTCAACGAGATGCTCAAGGCCATGGGAACCGAGTTTGCAAACATCGGAAATCATGACTTTGACTGGTCCAATGCCTCCAGCCGGGAGGAAGTCTTCCGCACCTGGCAGGAGGAGGGGGGCTTCACCTTCCTCAATGCAAACGTCTACTATGCGGACGGGGAGAAGGCAGGACAGCGGGTCTTCACGCCCTATGCCGTGAAGGAGATCGCCGGACTGAAGGTTGGCTTCTTCGGCATCATCGACCCTGTCAACTTCAGCGCCATCTCCACCCTGAACTCGGAGGGACTGGAATTCCGGGACGCCGTCCAGGAGAGCACGGAAGTGACCAAGCTTCTCCGCAGCCAGGAGCAGTGCGACATTGTGGTGGCCATGCTCCACATGCCCGCAGTCCAGGAGACCCCGGACCCCGCATCCCCGGTGACCGGCTCTCTGGCGGATCTGGTAACGGCGGTGAACGCCGCCTGCAAGGCTGAGAAACTGGGCGGCATCGACGCGGTATTCGGCAGCCAGACCGTCACCCCCGTCTGCGGCATGGTGGGAGATACCGCTGTGGTAAAGGCCAAGAACTACGGAACCATCATCGCCCAGCTGAAGCTGGAGGTGGCAAAGGACGGCACCGTCACGGCGACTCCCTCCCTGCACCCCATGACCCAGCATACGGACGCCGACGGGAACAGCATCCTGGGCTCCAGCGAGACGACCCGGGAGAACCTCCCGGAGGATGCGGAGTACAAGGCTGTATATGACCGGTACAACGCCATCTTCACTGAGATGATGGACGCCCAGCGCGGCATTGCGGACGCCGATTTCAGCTACGCGGAAGGTGCGGACCGCTTTGCCTATCAGAAGTGGTATCTGAGGCAGAACTACTACTATCTCAACCACGTCTACGGCGAGCCGGTTGTGGCCTACTTCCAGAACACGGGCGGCATCCGGAACATCGGGGACACGGTGATCCGGAAGGGGGACCCCATCTCCCTGCGGCTCCTGTACACAGTGGCTCCTTTTGACAACTACATCGTCACCATGGACATGACCGGAAAGGACATCCGGACCCTGCTCTCCGGGTCCTCCCAGTACGGCACCTACACCACCCTGCTCCAGTACGGTCTGGACGTCACCTACGCCTCCGGGGAGTTTGAAGCCAACGGCGAGGTGACCTCAGTAAAGTGCAACGGCGTGGAACTGGAAGACGACCAGGTGTACCACATCGCCTGCAACACCTTCCTGTCCCCGGGCCCCGGCGACAACATGGACTTCTCCGCCGGAACCAATGCGAAGAACATCAACGTGATCAACCGCAACGCGGTCCTGGAGGCCCTGCTCCACCGCACCGCCACGCTGGAATCCCTGTCCGTGGCGGGAACCGCCGTTGCTGACTTCGACCCGGACGCTGCGGAATGCACCGTAAATGTGGACTACAGCGTCACCGCCCCGGCTGTCCAGGCCGTCCCCAGTGCGGAGGGCGCCGCGGTGGACATCCAGGCGCCGGATGCTCTGAGCGTGGGCGCCAACAGCGTGACCGTCTCCGTCACATCCCCCTTTACCAACCCCTACACAGAGCCCGGCACGGTGCAGAACACCTGCACAGTGAACGTGGTCCGTGGCTATTCCGATGAGGCCTCCGTGGATGCAGCGCTCCTGCCGGCCCTGAAGACCCTTACGGCCAGAGGAGTCTTCCACGGCATGGGGGACGGAAGCTTCTCTCCCAATGCCGTCATGACCCTGGACCAGCTGGCCGTCACCCTGACGAATGCCGCCGGTGCGGACCTGTCCTCTGTGGATCCTTCCGGCGTGACCGGAAGCGCCCCCTGGGCAGCCCCCGCTGTGGCCTGGTGCGTCCAGCAGGGGATCCTCACCGCCGGCGGGGAGGCTGAGGCGGACGCCTCTGTGCTCTCCTCCGCTCTCACCGCTGCAGCCGGAGCCCTGGGTCTGACCGGAGCTGTGCCGGAGATCCCGGCAGGTCCCGTGACCCGCGCCCAGGCAGCCCAGGTCCTGGCCCAGGTCATGGGTCTGTAATCCCAGAACACATCCCGGGGATCGGCCGCATTCCGGCCGGTCCCCCTTCGCTGTCCGGGGCACTCCCGGCAGGGTATCCTGGCGGGAAATTGACATTTCGCCCCGAGGCGGTATAATTTCAGCGGGACCTGTTCAGGGGACCTGATTTCCTGCAGTTTCGTCCCGGCAGACTGTCAGCAAAGTACTTCAAAAAAGCTGACTTTTTAGAAATTTCCTTTTTTTGGTTAATGCCGGGCTGTTTGCATGCAGAAAACCGTGCTTTAAATATTCTGCTGTCAGCAGATATTTCCGCAGGAAACAGCGGGAAATTGCCGCAGAGCATAATCCAGTGTTTGCGCAGCATTCCATGCTGTGATATAATGGAAGCTGAAATCGAGACTCCAAGGTCTCGAACGAACGGGGGAGACTGTTATGATGAAAGACTGGCAGAAAGGGTTCAATCCTTCTGCACTGAAGCGGGGTGCCATACTGTGGACATCCGGCAACCTGAAGAATCTCCGGCGGCGGGGCGACACCGTGCTGGCCGAGGTGCAGGACGGGACGCCGTACAAAGTCCGGGTTGCCCTGAAGGACGGCACCGCAGACACCTGGACCTGCACCTGCGGCCGTCATACTGCCAGCAGCGGCTGCGAGCACGAGGCGGCGATGCTCTACCAGATGGAAGTGGCGGACGTGAGCCAGCTCCCCGAGGTGTTCGGCCAGTCAGATCCCGACCCGGACCATCCGAAGAGCCGCTGGGAAGAGGCTCTGGATCAGATCAGCTCGGATGCTCTGCGGAACCTGCTTCACAGCCTGGCTGTGGAGTACCCGTCCGTTCAGGAGACCCTCCTCATGCTCAGGAACGGCAGCGTTCCCTTTGACATCCAGGAGAGGATCTCAAAGAACATCGATGACATTCTCAGGCGCTTCGACCCCACCGAGTACCCCAGCCTCTATGAGGTGTCAGACGGGCTCAAGCGTCTGCTGCACAATGAGACGGAGAAGATGCTCCGGGCCCAGTGCCCCATGGAGGCCTTCCGCATGGTGTACGGCCTGCTCCTGAAGATCTCCCTGCTGGACTACGACTCCAGGTATGAGGACACACAGGAGCTCCGGCACCAGCGGGTGAAGGAGAACCCGGACGCCTACGGCATGACCGGCAGCGAGCGCTACATTCCGGAGCCCAAGGGCAGCATCGCCGAGGTCAAGGAGCAGTGCGCCGAGATGATGCACCACCTGGCCCGGATGACGGTTCCCGAGGACCAGCGGGAGATCTTCCAGAAGCTGAAGGGGATCGCTCCGGATCTGCGGAAGTATGCAGCCAGGACCCTGTTCGACTCCTTCTGGGAGCCCTGCCTGCTGAGGGACAGCCTCCAGGTGATGGACCAGTGGCTGGATGAGGCGGAGACGTCCGGGATCGAGGATATCCCCACATTCCGGGACACCCTCCTGCGCCGGCGCATCGAGATTCTCACCTGCCTGGGCGCCACCCCGGAGGAGATGTGGGACAGCCTGGAAAAGTACAGCGACACCCCCGCCGTGCGGCAGTGGGAGGCGGACGAGGCCCTCAGTGCCGGAGACCGGGAGAAGGCACTGGATCTGCTCCGCGCCAGCCGGGACATGGACAGCGAAAGCCCGGAGCTGACCCTCCTCTATACCAGACAGCTGGTGAAGCTGTATGAGGAGATCGGCGACAGGGAGTCAGAGCAGCAGGAGCTGGAGTACCTGGTGCTCAACATCATGACGCCGGAGTTTGAGCTGGTGCGGAAGCTGAAGGAGCTGACCCCGGAGGACAGGTGGCATGACCTGTTTGAGCAGATCCTCAAGGCCCCGGGCTGGAAGTTCCACACCAGCCGGCTGCTGGAGCTGGACGGCCAGTATGAGCGCCTCTTCGAAGAGGTGAAGAAGAGCGGCAAGCTGGAACTGCTCAACGAGTTCCGCGGCTCCCTGATCAAGTGGAACCGGGACAAGGTGATCACCCTCTATGTGGAGCTGCTGAACAGGGACCTGGACAATGCGACGGGCCGGCAGAACTACGAGGAGATTGTGGGCAACCTGCGCTACCTCCGGGAGTGCTCGGAGTACGAGGCCAGGAAGCTGGCCGGCGTCTGGCGCTGGAAATTCCCCCGCCGCAAGGCCCTGCTCGAGGTCCTGGACGAGGAGGGCTTCTGAAACCCCGCCCGCCCGGCTTCCAATCTGTACACATCCTGCAGTCTCTTTCTGCCTCCCTGCGGGGCAGGGGGAGGCTGCTTTTTCCTGTTTATACAGCGGCAGACAGATGTTCCGCCGGAACCGGCTCAGATCCACGCGCCTTTTCTCCTGGACCGGTCCGTGCAGCGCCGAATCATGACAGACAGTCTCTGGAAGAGGACAGACGGGTTTGACAGGGTCTGCCCCACGGCCTTACAATGAATGGCAGGAACGGGCGGTGTCTCCGCCCGGAGAGAGGGAGGATCTGTGTGAAACGGCTGGGAGCCCTGCTGCTGGCGGTCCTGCTGGTTCTGTCCGCCTGCGATTCGCCGGCGGACGAGTGGCAGGAGCAGTATGACCTGGGCGTGCGTTACCTGACAGAGGGAAACTATGAGGAGGCCATCCTGGCCTTCCGTGCGGCCATTGAGATCGATGAGAAGCGGACGGAGGCCTGGCTGGGTCTGGCGGACGTCTATGAGGCACAGGGAGATCTGGAGCAGGCGGCCGCGGCCCTGCAGGATGCCCTGGAGAGAATCGGAGAAGACGAGTCCCTCCGCGAGCGGCTGGAAACGGTGCAGCAGACCATGGAGGAACAGGAACAGGAAGAGGAAGAGAACCAGGAGGAAACCCCGGAACCCGGCGGGGAGGAAGAGGAAGAGGAGAATCCGGAATCCCCCCAGGAGGAGGAACCGGAAGAGCCCGCCGCGGATGATGCGTACCGCGCCGCCATGCTGGCCGCCCTGGACGACATCGATGATCCGGATCACCGCATGTACGGCCGGCTCATCGACATGAACGGAGACGGGCTGGAGGACCTGCTGGTCCTGGACAGCGGGGAAGCGACTCAGGAAACCGGCGGCATGACCCCATGGGCGTTCAGCGCCTACATCTGGAACGGAACCGAAGCCGTGAAGCACAGCTTTACAGAGGAGTTTTCTCTCGGTTCGCAGGGATTCCAGGTGTGGAGGCAGAAGGACACGGGGAAGATATACGTCTGCTGCATGGATTCGTT
>CAYYHY010000088.1:0-4661 GCA_964471855.1 uncultured Oscillospiraceae bacterium
CGGGGGCTGCCTGCGGCAGATGCGGACGGCGCCGTTCCGTCAGGTGTCAGCAGGGGCGGCCGGTTCCGGTCTGCGATGAGACGTTCCGGCGGCAGGCGGCTGGCAGCCTCAGCCAGTTCCTTGTCGGACAGATGAAACTCCTCCTCCAGAAGAGGCAGCACAAGGGTCATGCTGATGCCGGGACCGCCCGGCATGGGGCACACCGGGACATCCTTCATAGGGAGGAAGAGGATTTCCCTGCAGAGCGGCGAGGTCTCATCATGCATGACCAGTCTGTACACAGACCCGGAAGTTTCACCGGACCTGTCCACGAGGACGAGCTTTGACAGGAAGCTGAGCAGGACCGAAGGGTCGCCTCTCCGGGTCAGGTCGCCGGTGCTCCGGACTGGAGGGAAGTATATCACCAGTTCATCGGGAGGCGACCCGCCGGAGAGAGCCGTTCTGCTGGTTCCTCTGTATATGCTGCGTCCGCAGGACACGGCCGTCACGTAGGCATGTTCGGGACTGGGCCGGCAGTACAGAAAGACAGTCTCCGGTCCGCCGATGCCGGGGTTCGCCAGAGAGGCCAGAAGCCTGGGCGTGCCGAAGTTTGTCCGGAAGAAACGCATCAGGATCCCGTACTCCTCCCGGCTGTAGAACTTCGGGCTGCCGTCCGTGATGGTGCGGAACATATTTTTCAGAGACGGCAGCATCGGCCCGGTGCAGTGCGCCTTTTCCAGGCGGTCCACCAGCTCAGGAATCTCGTATACATGCTCAGAAAGAAGCAGAAGAACCATCTGCATCTGGGTGGTCCACTGTTCTGCTCTGATCCCCTCCTCGGGGTCTACAGATGTCAGAATATCATAGGCCTCCTCCAGCGCTGCAGAGGCCTCACTGGTGCTGATCAGTTCATCGGAGGCTGCATGCGGCAGAAGCAGACAGTTGACCAGGGCCAGCTTCAGCGAGAGGTCGTGCTCCAGCTGGGGAAGCCGGCGGATCAGGGCGGCGGCTCCGGCATAATCCCCGGCGGCCGCCAGCTGGTCGATTCTGCCGAGAACGGCAGGATCGATGTCATCCCCGGGAACCGGCTGCGTACCGGCGTGGACAGCTTCCAGATGCTGCGTCAGAAGCGGCCGGTCCGGGTTGGCCGTGAGGCGCTCCGGGGGCAGCTCGCCGGCTGCTATGAACAGGTCCGGATCGGCCATTGCCGCTTCCTCCTCCAGAAGAGGCAGGACAAGGGTCATGGCGACGCCGGGTCCGTCCGGCATGGGGCACACCGGGGCTTCCTTCACAGGCAGGAGCATCAGCCCCCGGAAGGGCATATCGGGGAATTCCTCCGCCGGTCCGCGCAGCAGATCCTTGCTGCCGGCGAAGCTGTCGGTGTTCAGACGGACCATCAGGCTGCGGAGCCTGTCTCCGATACCGCTGCCGTCCTGGAGACGGTACAGGTCCTGGTCCGGAGGAAAGAACATCAGCATCTCCCGGGGCGGGGCGCCGCGCATCCCGGACAGCTTTTCTGCTCTCGCCGTGCCGCTCCCCAGGCTGATGACAGTCTGGTACGGATGACCGGGACCGGGCTGGCACCGGAGCAGGGTGACCGCCGGTTCGTCCTTTTCGGGGTCCGACATGCTCAGGACGGAGGGCAGCCCGAAGTTTTCCCGGATGAAGTGCAGAAGGGCCTCGTACTGCTTCTGGCTGTATAAGCCGGCGCCGGAGGCGTTGAATATGGGGACCAGGGGCTTCCATGCATGCTTCAGGGTCCTGCCGAGCCGGGCGGCAATGGGGGCAGCCTCGTATATGTGCTCCGGCAGCAGGCTGATGCAGAAGAACACCGACACAGGCCAGTCCTCGGACCTGCTGTAGGTGGTCTCCACAGCCCTTAAAAGGCCGTATGCCTCTTCCAGGGGACTGAAGTCCGCCCTGCAGAATGCCCCCGCTGCCTCAGTGGTCTCCATGAACACGCGGGTCAGACAGATGCCCAGGTACCACTTCATCCAGTCCGGCTGCTCCTTCACCGGGACCTGCCGGAGCAGTGCGACCGCCCGGTCCGTCTGCCCGTCTTCCATGAGCTGCTCGATCAGCTGTCTGGAAGGCACCCCCTGCTCCCCTGCGGAAGCAGGGCCGGACTGCCGGACCTTTTTCCGGGCATCCGGCTTTTTCTTTCCATGTCGTCTGCTGCTGGCCATGACGGCCTCCTTTCCTGCTGCCGGGCGGGGAACACCCCCCGCCTGCATGTGTCTGTGAGCGGGTCAGCCCCGGAGATTCTGGCGCCCCCTCCGTCCGGGACCGGAGATCTGTTCCCTGTACAGCTGCTCCAGAGAGGGGCGGTCCGGGTCTGCCGTGAGGCACTCCTGGGGCATCTCCCGGAAAATCCAGGCAAGAACCTGGTCCGGCAGATCCAGTTCCGCATTCCTGACCGGAACCGCCAGGGACATGGCCACGGTGCGACCGCCGGGCAGAGGACAGGAGAGAGCCCGCCGCAGGGGCAGGACCGCAACTGCGTCAAAGGGGGAGCCGGGGTACGTGCCGCCGTCCAGGGGCACCAGGGCCTCCCTGTCCGCCGGTCCGCTGAAGCCGGCGAGAAGGGTGGAGAAGATGGTGAGATGGAAGCTGCTGGGATAGGGTCCCTTGAGCGTTTGATCCAGGTCATACTTCTCCGGCAGGAACATCACCAGCTCGTGGGGCGGATCCGTGGAGAGCTCATTCTGCCCCTTCCGGCCGTACATGCCGCTGCCCGCAGACACAAGGGTCTGGTACGGGTGTTCCGGGTCCGGCTGGCACCGGAGGACAGCGGTCTGCTGTTTTCCGGGCTCGCAGGGCGGAACGTACCCAATCTGCACATTCCCAAAGTTCTCCTGGATAAAGCGGAGGAAGCTCCGCCAGGCGTCCGGAGTGTAGTACTGGATGCTGGACTGCAGGGGCATCTCAAGAACCTTCTTCATGGCGGTGACAGCTGGTTCGCCGGGACGCAGCCGCAGCAGAGCTCTGACCGCCTGATGACCCTCGTACAGCCGCTGCGGCAGATAGTAGCCGCACAGGAAACTGTACATCAGCCAGGCGCGGTCAGTGCCGAATTCCGGTTCCAGGGCGGTCAGAATGGCATCCGCCTCCAGCAGAGGCCCGTAGTCCATGTCCACGGTGAAGATGTCTTCTTCGCGCATCGACCGGACGCCCTGCTCCACCAGACAGCCGGCCAGTTCCAGCTGCATCCAGGAGGGCCGCTCCGCCTCCGGGATCTGCCGGATCTGTCTGACCGCGGCGTCCACACCGGCGCGGGCCTTCAGACTGCGGATCTCCTGCCGGGAGGGCTGCTCCCCGCTGCCGCCGCGGACCTCAGCAGGTTCTGGCTGCCGGAGCTCCGGCTGCCCTGCAGCTCTGCCGCTCTTTTTCTTTTTTCTGCTGCCAGCCATGGGGGTCGTCCTTCCTTTCTGCTGCAGGATGACCGGGTCATCTGCGTTTTCTCGCCGCCCCCGTCCGGGGGGTCCTGCCTGCAGGTGCAGCGTCTGGCTTTATCAGAGAGGGGCGGTCCAGCCCGGCGGTCAGCCGCTCCCGGGGCAGACTGCGGACGAGGGCGTCCAGTTCCTCAAAGGGCAGAGCCGCCTCCTCCTTCCTGAGGGGGACAACTGCCTTCATAGAGACAGTGAGGCCGTCCGGCAGAGTGCAGGAAGAGGCGCCGGGCACAGGCAGAATCAGGAATTCCGTGAAGGGGAGAGCCGAGAACTCCGGCATCCCGGAGGCTGTGAGCAGGGTGGAGGCGTTCTGGTCCTTGTTAATGCGGTACTTCAGATCGAGGAAAAACCGCATGAGAAGATTCTCGGGCCTGTCCCGCCGCTGCACGAGGGACAGCTCCATGTCCGCCGGGAAGAACATGACCAGCTCATGGGGCGGGTCCCCAGGACGGTTCCCGCCGACGGCAGCGGCGTGCCCCAGAGACACCAGGGTGTGGTACGGATGTTCTGCATCCGGCTGGCACCGGAGAACCAGGTCCCCGTACCCGCCGGTGAGCGGCACTGCGTAGTACATCGGCTCGCCGAAATTTGCTCTGATATACGAAATGATGTACGGCAGCGTCTCCGGAGGGTAAAAGGAGGCGCTGGAGGACCGGATCTGCCGGGCGGCTCTCAGCTGCTCCGCCGCATAAGGGCCGGGGGCTGCAGCCGACAGGCGCTCCGCCGCCGCAGGGGCCTCGTACATGTACTCCGGCAGATCATGCATGACGCTGACCATGCAGAACAGCCACAGGGGGTCGCTGCTGAACTGGGGCTCCAGAGAGAGAAGGATGTCGCGGGCCTTCCTCACCCGGTCGAAGCGTACTCTCTCTGTGAAGGAGTTCTCCGGGGTTTCCGAGGCGGTGAGGATCAGGATGCGGGCCAGGAACAGATCCAGCGCGGGGGACAGCTCCTGTTCCGGGGCACGCATGAGCAGTTCTGCTGTTGCCTCCGGCCCGATGGTCTCTGCCAGCTTCGCGAAATCCTCCACGGACATGGAGAGCACGGTGCTGTCCGGACCGCAGCGGGGGCGGTCCGGCGGAGAGGCGGTCTTTTTCCTGTTCTTCCTGTTCTTATTCTTCTTCTTTCCTGACATCCCAGGACCGTCCTTTCTGCGCCTTCCGTGTCAGCGGCTTCCCTTTTTCTTCTTCCTGCCGGTACGGGGCGGGCTGTCCGGGGCTGGTCCGGGTGCCG
>CAYYHY010000088.1:4761-5943 GCA_964471855.1 uncultured Oscillospiraceae bacterium
CCGGGTCTGATATGAGCTGCTCCGGGGGCAGGGTGCGGACAAGGTATTCCAGATCTTCCTGGGACAGCTGCTCCTCCTCTTCCCTGATGGGCAGGGCGAGCTGTGGGATGAACGGGCGGCCGTCCGGCAGAATGCAGGGAGAGGAGTCCAGCACAGTCACAATCGGCATGCGGGTGAAATCCAGACCTGCTGGCTTTCCAGGTCCAGATGGGAAAGCCGCTTGACCCGGCGGGGTCTGATGTTCCTCCGGCAGCTTGTGGAGATCCGGATTCTTCGGGACCAGGAGCCGCGGAAGGAAGGAGAGCAGATTCAGCAGGGCGGTCTCTGGGGTGCCGCCGGCGAGGAACAGGTTCTGGTCCAGGTCTCTGGAGAAAAACATCACCACTTCGTGCTCCACGGCATCAGAGATGCGGCTGCTGCAGAACATGCCGACTCCCAGAGTCATAAGAGTCTGATACGGGTGTTCGCTGTCCGGCGTGCACCGGAGAACAGCGGCCCTGCGGCTGCTGCTGTCCGGCAAAATCAGAAACGACGGCTCGCCGAAGTGCGACCGGATGAACTCCATGACGACCGGCAGGTTCTCCGGAGAATAGTGGGTTGCGCTGGAGACCATGATGTCGTGCAGCCCCGCAGACAGGGAATTCACCGTCAGGTCATTGGGGAACTTTTTCTTCAGGCGGTCATTTAACTCGACGCATTCGTACAGGTGCTCCGGGAGAGTGTAGCAGACCATGGACATGTAGCCCAGCCACAACGGATCGTCCCCGTACTGGGGCTTCAGAGGGGTCAGGATATCGTATGCCTCCCTGATGCTTTTGTAATTCTCTGCGTCGAAAACAGTGCTGGAAGTACACTGGATAATCAGGTCGCCGGCCAGCATCAGGTTCATCCTGGGAGTCCGGTCCTGCTCCGGAATCTGCCTGAGCCTGCTGACTTCTTTCTCTGCCTTTGCCGCCATCCCTGAAAACAGGGCGTCAGCCGACGGACTGCAGGGATCAAAGGGAGGCATCCCCTCCAGACCCGGAAAAGTGTGCCGGGAGCGGGACCTCCCTTTCCTTCTGTTCTGCTTTTTCCTGTCAGCCATGATGGCCTCCTTTCAGCAGCCGCCCTTTCTCTTTTTCCGCCTGGAGCGGGAAGGGCTGCCTGGGGATGTTCCTGGCGCCGCTGCGGCAGGGGTGTCCG
>CAYYHY010000088.1:6043-9773 GCA_964471855.1 uncultured Oscillospiraceae bacterium
CTGCATCTTCCGCTGGCGGAAGAAACCGCCGGGGAACAGAAAGGTCCTGTGCGTATTGTAGCATATGCAGTGCCGCCTGCGCAAGATTCCATCCGGCGCAGGGGTCCTCTCCCCTGCTTCCGTGGCGCAGGAAGGGTCCCGCAGGAGCAGTTCCTGCGGGACCCTGGAAGGTCTGTACTGGTTTCTGATCTTTCAGCCGGCATTACCGGACGACAGATTCGCAGAACCGCATCAGCATTGCGGCAACTTCCGCCCGGGAGGCGGAGCTGACAGGCGACAGGTGAGATTCATCCGTGCCTCTGATGAGTCCGAACTGGACTGCCCAGATCACGGCGGTCTCTGCCCAGCTGTCCACGCTGCCGGCGTCCTCGTACCCGTCGAGGGTTCCTGTGACCGCGGTGTCGTACCCCCGGAGGGAGGCGTACCGGTACAGGATGACAGCCAGCTGCTCGCGGGTGATGTCGTCGCCGGGACCGAACTGGGAGTCGCTGTAGCCGGCGGCTATTCCGCTGGTCTGGGCCCAGGAGACGGCTCCGCTGTACCACTGGCCGGCCGGGACATCGTCGAAGCTGACGCCGGATGTCTCCGGGCAGTAGGCCAGGCGGTGCAGAACGGTGACCATCATGGCACGGGACATGGGCAGTGCAGGAGAGAACAGGCGGGCCGCCTCATCGGTTCCGCTGAACAGCTCCCGTGCTGCGGTGAAGGCCACGGAGTCCGCCATCCAGCTGCCGTCAGGCACGTCTGCAAACTGCACGGTGCGGTCCGCTATCTTCAGGGTAATGCTGCCGTCCACATTGAGGACCACGCCGTTTTCGGAGAGGACGCAGTCGCGGATGACCTCCTCTGTGCCGTCCTCTCTGACGGCATATGCCACGGTGCCGGGGGTGACCCCCTTTACGGGGATTTCAACCCGGGCCCTGCCGCCGTTTCTGACGCTGACATCAATCTCAGGGGCGGCGCTGAGGTCCCTGGCGGGTGTTACATCCAGGATGGGGGCTCTGACCGGGCTCTGTGATCCGGATGTTTCCGGAACAGTGACCCTGGCGGAGGTGATGTTTCCGTCTTTGTCAGATTCGGTTATGCCCTCTGCCCCGGCGGCCGTCGTGGTGGTCGTGGTGGTGCTGCCGTCAGGGTGCTTTTTCACAGTGGTTCTGTCTTTGGAGCCGGAGGAACCTCCCTGGCTGCCGGACCCGCCGGAACTGGAAGATCCGCCGCCGCCGGTTCCGCCGGACCCGCCCGGCGTGCTGTCTGCATAGGCGGGGGGCTCGTGGACACCGCAAACGGTGCACTGGCCGTTTTCATACCTGTGGCCGGTGGCCGGCACTGTGCTGCCCGGCACCTCCTCGGTGGCGCCGCAGGTTCTGCAGACCCTGACGGTATGGCCGTCCTCGGTGCAGGTGGGCGGGATGACTCTCTCTTCAAAATCGTGGGTGTGGGATGACAGGTCGAGCTGTGCCGAGGCCTCGGCGGGGTGTGTGTACTGGATGTAGTCGGGGGCCACATAGTCGACAGACTCGGACAGGAATCTGAGGGCGACCTCTCCGGCGCTGAAGTCCGTGACCTTCAGGTCCCCTGACAGGACGAGGGTGTGATGTTTGTCCTGGGAGGTGCTGCCCAGGAAGCCGCTTCTGGAGACCACGTAGATGTCGATGACGCCGTTCTGGTATCTGTCGGCGATGTAGAGACCTTCCGTGGGGGACGTCCAGGAGACGGTTCCATTGGCCGGGTGTCCGGCCGTCTCTTCCGCGATCCGGATGCTGGCGTGCATGGCCACAGGCTGTTCACTGGCATACAGGTCCAGCCTGACGGACCGGCTTTCGGTGTCCGGCGTCAGCACCAGGGGGCAGCTGACTGCGGAGGCGCCGTTTTCATGGCCGTGGTCCTCCGCCTCTGCAAGGGCGGGTGCGCTGGAAACGGCTGCGGAGAGCAGAACGGCAGCCGGCCGGGATCCGGAGTCTGCCCTGACAGGCGCCGCAGCGGGCTCCATCCTGTCTGCAGCGGACAGCAGGGGGGCATCATCGGAATCTACTCTGCTCTTGAGATCCACTTCCGGCACCGTTTCCGGTATGCTGAAGTGGAGGGAGGTGCTGGTCACCCGGGCGCCGGTCAGTTCCGTGGCGTCGGTGACCCGGTAGAGGACCGCCTGCACGGATTTGAGTCTGGCGAGGTCGCCGCTGTTTTCCAGCCAGTAAACCCACATGCCGTCGCTGGTGTCGCCCAGGTCGCCTGTTTCTGTGACATGGGCGAAGAAGACGCAGTCTCCGTTGACAGGTTTCCCGTCCTGGTCATAGAGCACCACCACATTGTAGGCGGGGCTCCCTTTGTATTCGCCGAAGAAGATGATGGAATCCCTGGGGATGATATCGCCGGAACCCGTGGAATACTGATAGTTCTCTTTCAGCCTGCCGAAGCCGCTTTCCACAAGCTCCACGTTGTCGCTGGTGGGGGCCAGGACGTCCAGTTCGGCCAGGGAGACCTGGCTCTGCCCGGGGGCTGTAATGCGGATGCAGGAGGCGGCGTATACGTGCATGTAGGTGTCCAGGGTGCCGTCCTCCTGGAGCATGTTGAAGAAGATGACCTCCGGTGTCTGGCCGGCGTTCCTGAAGGTGCCCTCGGCCACCTTGGTCCAGTTCACGCCGTCGGTGCCGGTCTCGATGCAGTAGGACTGGATCGGGCTGCTGCCGCCGGGTGTGTACTTCAGGGCTGCCGTCTGCTCCAGACCGCCGAGATTGAGGATGATTTCAGGGACCGTGTCCTCCCCTGCGGAGCCGGTGTACACAGTGTCTGCCTGGCCGTCCATCACTCTGTCAATGGAGGAGATGAAGGTTGTCTCGCAGTTTTTGTTATCATCGTCAGGAGGAACTTCCTGGTCATCGCTGCTTGTCATGCTGGTGGATACAGACCAGGCATCCTTGGAGACTGCGCCGTCGTGCTGCACCTTGACCTCGGGGAGGACGAAGGGCTCTGTCTCCTGCAGCAGGCGGTCCACGCCCACCACTGTGTAGACGAAGGCCTTGTTGTTCTCTGTAGCGATGGTGTCGGTGTACGTATCCTGGTCAGCGGGGACGAAGGCCACCAGCCGGCTGTTGCGGTAGATCTCGTAGCCCAGCATGGCGTCATCGCTGGTATTGCTGCTGGACAGGGACAGGACAACCTGGCTGCTGTCAGTGATCCTGCGCCCGTCATCTGGATCGGTGTTGGTAATGCTGGCGCTGACAGATGTGCCCTCGCTCATGCCGCTGCCCTTTTCGATGCGGTAGAGGCGGGAGTCGTCGTCTATGAACTGGATGGGCCGCTCTTCCCTGGGGAAGTGAGCGGCGTATGCGGCGGTCTCTGCGTCGGGGGTGAAGCCCCAGGCGCGGAAGAAGTCCAGGATGTCATGTTCTGCGGCGGCGCATGCGACCCGCATGAAGTTCTGGTCCGCACTGCTGCCCAGGATCAGTTTTGCCTCTGTGCCGGCGGCTCTGGCCGCCGCGTCTGCCTTGCCGGGATCCCGGAAATAGGAGTCCACCCTGGCGTAGAAGAGGTTCTCCTTCTGCTCCTGTACGGTATCGTAGAATCTGTAGCTGTACTGGTCGTCATAGGCCAGGTGCAGCTGCCAGTACATGGCCAGCTGGACAGCCAGGTCACCGGTGTGACCGGTATTGCCGGCAGCCACGGCCTTATAGACCTTGTCGTAGGTGGTGCGGAACTCTTCCGATGTCTCATGGCCGGCCTGGGCCAGCTG
>CAYYHY010000089.1:0-8483 GCA_964471855.1 uncultured Oscillospiraceae bacterium
CCGTCCAAGATTGTCCTGTCCATGTCCCAGCACATTGGCGCACCTGCCTCACCTGCGGTGAAGAAGGGCGACCAGGTGTATGTGGGCACCGTGGTGGGCAAGGCCGGCGGCTTTGTCTCTGCGGACATTCACTCCGGCGTGTCCGGCAAGGTGGACGGCATCACGAAGATTATTGCACCCAACGGAGCGGCGCAGACGGCGGTGGTCATCATCCCGGACGGTCAGCAGACCGTGGACCCCTCCATCGCGCCTCCGGAAGTGACAGATCTGAAGTCTTTCCAGGATGCGGTCCGCGCCAGCGGGCTGGTGGGTCTCGGCGGCGCAGGCTTTCCGGCGGCAGTCAAGCTGGCACCCAAGAACCTGGACGACATCGACACGCTGATCATCAACGGTGCAGAGTGCGAACCGTACATCACCTCCGACAACCGCTGCCTGCTGGAGGATACAAAGTACATCCTCAGCGGCATTGAAGCTGTCATGAAGTACCTGCAGATCGGCAAGTGCGTCATCGGCATCGAGGGGAACAAGCCCGAGGCCATCAACTGCATGAAGCAGAGCATCAAGAATTCTGCCATTACAGTCAAGACCCTGCCCTGCCGCTACCCCCAGGGCGCTGAGAAAGTCCTGATTGAGAACTGCACCGGACGCGAGGTCCCCTTCCCCGGCCTGCCCTCCGACGTAGGGGTCATTGTCATGAACGTCACCTCCGTTGCCTTCGTGGGCAAATATCTGGAGACCGGCATGCCCCTGACCACCAAGCGCCTCACCGTGGACGGAGACATCGTAAAAGAGCCCAAGAACGTGGAAGTGATTATCGGCACCCCCGTCCGGGAGCTCCTGGACTTCTGCGGCGGTCTCACTGCGGAGCCCGGCAAGGTGCTCTACGGCGGTCCCATGATGGGCAACTGCCTGTCCAGCCTGGACCAGCCCATTCTGAAAAACAACAACGCCATCCTGGCCTTCTCCAAGAAGTGGGCCCACATCCCCAAGGAGACCAACTGCATCCACTGCGGCCGCTGCGTCAACGCATGCCCCCTGGGACTGTCCGCCAAGGAGATTGTCCAGGCCTGGCAGGACGGCAATGTGGACCTCCTGAAGAAGCTCAACGCCGACCTGTGCATGAGCTGCGGCACCTGCTCCTTCGTATGCCCGGCCAAGCGGCCCCTGGCTCCCTCCATCGCCCTGGCTAAAATCATGATGAAGAATGGAGGCAAGAAGTGATGGACAACAAGCTGATAGTCACCGCTGCCCCCCATATAACAGACAGCGACTCCACGCAGAAGATCATGGGCCGGGTCTGCATCGCCCTGGTGCCTACCCTCATCGCCTCCGTGATCATCTTCGGAATCAACGCCCTGATTCTCACCGTGGTGACTGTGGCGTCCTGCGTCATCTTTGAGTATCTCTGGTGCAAGCTGCGCCACAAGGAGGTACCCATCAGCGACCTCTCCGCAGTCGTGACCGGCATGCTGCTGGCCTTCAACCTGCCCGCAACCCTGCCCCCCTGGATGGCAGTTGTGGGTGCGTTCATAGCCATAATCATTGTCAAGCAGCTCTTCGGCGGACTGGGATACAACTTCGCCAACCCGGCTATCGTGGCCCGCATCTCCATGGCCATGGGCTTCGCCTCCCGCATGTCCAGTTTCCCCTACGCCGGCGGCGTAGACGCGCTGGCCTCCGCAACGCCCCTGGCTGTGAGCGCCGAGCTGGGTCCGAAGGACTATCTGACTCTGCTCATCGGCAACCACGGCGGCGTCCTGGGCGAGACCTGCGCCATCACCCTGATCATCGGCGGCGTCTACCTGATCGCCACCAAGGTCATCAGCCCCATCATCCCTGTTACCTATCTGGGCACTGTGGCTGTGCTCTCCCTGTGCTTCGGCCTTGACCCCATAGTGCAGCTGCTCTCCGGCGGCCTCATGCTGGGTGCATTCTTCATGGCCACCGACTATGTCACTTCTCCTACCACTCAGCTGGGCAAGCTGGTCTACGGTCTCCTGCTGGGCATCATCACCATGATGATCCGAAAGTTCGGCACCATGAACGAGGGCGTGTCCTTCGCCATCCTGCTGTGCAACCTGCTGGTGCCGTACATTGAGGTCAACACCCGCCAGAGCAGACTGGGCATTGCGAAGCAGAAGAAGGAGAAGAAGGAGAAGGAGGCGGCGAAATGAGCAACTGGAACCGGATCGGCAAACCCATTGTCGTGCTGTGCGTCATATGCATTGTGATCACAGGCGCTCTGGCAGCCACCAACTCTGTGACAGCTCCCATCATTGAAGAAGCGACCCGGGCGCAGCAGGAAGCAACCCGGAAGGAACTGATTCCTGAGGCCACGTCCTTTGAAGAAGTAACCGGCGTCACTGTGGAGAACGTGTCCGGCATCTACAAAGCGGATACGGGCGGCTACGTCATCACCTCCAGCGGCACGGGCTACGGCGGCAAGGGCACCATCGTTGTCATGACTGCCTTTGATGCGGAGGGCAATATCACGCAGATCAAGGTTACGGAACAGGCGGAGACCAAGGGCATCGGCAGCAAGGTGGTTACCCTGCCCGACGGCCAGGCCTTCTGGGACCAGTTCACAGGGAAGAACGCCTCCGAAACCCTGACTGTGGACGGCGCGGACGCCAATATTACCAAGATCACCGGCGCCACCATGTCCAGCCGCGGCGTGACCGGCGCTGTCAACGCCGCCATAGCCGGCTACAACGCCATCGGCTGAGGGGAGGGGAGACACAATGAGTGAAAAAAACAGTAAACTGCACATACTGACCAACGGTTTTCTGAATGAGAACCCAGTGCTGCGGCTTGTTCTGGGCACATGTCCCACGCTGGCTGTCACCACCATGGCCTCCAACGGCATCGGCATGGGTCTGGCGGCGACATTCGTTCTGACGTGCTCCAACATCGTCATCTCCGCTCTGCGGAAGGTGATCCCCAACCAGGTCCGCATCCCCTGCTTCATCACTGTCATTGCAGGCTTCGTCTCCATCGTGCAGATGGTGGTCAAGGCCTTCGTTCCCAGCCTGGACACCGCTCTGGGCGTGTACCTGCCCCTGATCGTGGTCAACTGCATCATCCTCGGCCGTGCTGAGGCCTTCGCTTCCAAGAACAGCGTTGTGGATTCGGCACTGGACGGCATCGGCATGGGTATCGGCTTTACCATTACCCTGACCATCATGGGAACCATCCGCGAGATCCTGGGGTCCGGCACCTGGATGTCCGGCCTGGACGGTCTGCTTCCCTTCCTGCCTGAGGGCTTTGCCATTCAGGTTATCCCCAAGTCCATTGAACCCTTCACCATCATGACCAGCGCCCCCGGCGGATTCTTTGTGTTCGGCATCATGATGGCTGCAGCCGTATGGCTCACCAGCCGCCCGAAGAAATCGGCCGCAAAGGCTGAGACCGCGGAAGGAGGCAGCGCACAATGATCAAGCAGCTTGCCGTTATCTTCTTCACCATGATCCTGGTGGACAACTACGTCCTCTGCAAGTTCCTGGGCATCTGCCCCTTCCTGGGCGTGTCCAAGAAGCTGGACAGCGCCGTGGGCATGTCCCTGGCAGTTGTCTTCGTCATGGTGATGGCCACCGCGGCCACCTGGCCGATCCAGACCTACCTGCTGACCCCTGCAAGCGGCGCATGGGATCTGGGCTACCTCCAGACCGTCGTCTTCATCCTTGTCATAGCCATTCTGGTGCAGCTGCTGGAGAACTTCCTGAAGAAGTTTGTACCGGCCCTGTACCGGTCCCTGGGCGTGTACCTGCCCCTGATCACTACAAACTGCACCATCCTGGGCGTCACAATCCTGAACATCGACAACGGCTACAACTTCATTGAGAGCATTGTCTGCGCAGCCGGCGCCGGCCTTGGATTCCTGGTCGCCATGGTCCTCTTCTCCGGCGTCCGCCGCAGGGTCGAGCAGGCCCAGTGCCCCGAGTGCTTCAAGGGACTGCCCATCACGCTGGTCGCTGCTGCCATGACCTCCCTGTCCTTCATGGGCTTCGGCGGCATCGTGGATGCCATCTTCGGCTGACAGGAGGGGAAAAGTTAAATGAATCCAATTCTCATGGCCATTCTCCTGGTGACAGCCATTGGACTCATCGGCGCTGTCATCCTGGTGGCCGCATCCATCTTCATGTATGTCCCTGTTGACGAGCGGGTTGAGCAGATTACCGGCGTTCTGCCCGGTGCCAACTGCGGCGCCTGCGGCTGTGCCGGCTGCTCCGACTACGCCAAGAACGTGGTTGAGAACGGCGCTCCTGTCAACAAGTGCGTTCCCGGCGGCGCCAAGGTGGCCGCCGAGGTGGCAAAGATCATGGGTGTGGAGGCCGGCGCCTCCGTGGCGCAGAAGGCTGTCGTGGCCTGCTCCGGCACCTGTGAAAAGACCGGCAAGAAGTACGAGTTTGAAGGCATCCAGACCTGCCTCTCCGTCAAGGGCCTCTACGGCGGCGACGGGCTGTGCCAGTACGGCTGCCTGGGCTACGGCGACTGCACCCGGGCCTGCGCCTTCGATGCCATCCATGTGGTGGACGGAGTGGCGAAGGTGGACCGGGACAAGTGCACAGGCTGTGCCGCCTGCGCCGCCGCATGCCCCAACCACATCATCTCCGTTATCCCGGAGCCCAAGCGGCTGCCCCACCCCGTGGTTCTCTGCCAGAACCAGGACAAGGGTGCAGACACCCGCAAGGCCTGCTCCGCCGGCTGCATCGGCTGCATGAAGTGCACCAAGGTCTGCAAGCTGGGCGCCATCACCGTGGAGAACTTCCTGGCGCGCATCGACCAGACCAAGTGCGTGGGCTGCAAGCTCTGCGTCAAGGAGTGCCCCGTGGGCGTCATTCACATTCCGGCTCTCGAAAACTGACATGCAACGGGCACCGTCCTCAGGGCGGTGCCCTCTGTGTTTCTGTGCAGCGGAAGGCACCGGAAGATGCCTGCATGCCAAAGAAAGACAAAAATCCGGATTTGGAGCAGTACCGATCCACCTCTGAAATTCTTGCTGCGGCGCAGGATCTGCTGTACAATGGGCGGCACGGATGCAGACGCCGGAGGGGCGGATACCCGCACTGTCCTGGTACAGACATCCGAAGATGCAAGATCCGGAAATGCGGCTTCCTGCCGCGCTGTGAAGACGGGGACTGGGCGTCCGGTTGCAGAAAGGTGCGAATGCTGAGTGGGAAATGTGAACAAGAAGAAGAACAGGAGACTGCTCATGGAGATGTTTCCTCCTTCTAAACTTCTTAACAGCAATTTTCAGCAGAAAATCCAGGATACAGCTGAGAACATGCTGCGGAATCGTGCAGAGCAGTGTTTCAAGGGGACCAGCGCTGCCCTGACGCAGGTCCGGACTGAGATCAAGGCTAAGCAGGACTGCAGCGTTAAGATAACCGTAACTGCAGATTTCGACCTTGTCGATTTCGAGTACAGGCAGACCGGCACAGCCGTGGTATCCTATGTAAAGTGCGAACCCGTTTCTGCAGAGCATGTGCGGTCCTTTATTCTCAGCAGGGCAGAGCAGCTTCTTGCCCCTCTCTGCGGCGGCATGCTGAATAGTCTGACCGTATCCGATCCCGGCCGGCTGTATGAGACGCTTGTCGACCGGCAGATCAGGAAGAAGAAGGGAGAATTCCCGGAGACTCCCGCAGACCGCTTCGGGAAGAGGACCGGTCAGGATCCCGGCAGGCTGATCCGCTCAGCTGTAACCACGGTCAGCCAGGAGCCGGTCAGCCGTCTGCTGGAGCAGTTCTGGAGCGTCATGTCGGAAGCGGAGGATCAGGCGGCTGTTCCCTGGCTGCATCCGGCCCGCAAGGCAGACCTGGACATCTCGTCCTCACTGCACAGATCCATGGACCTCACCCTGACGGCGAGGCTGACCGTCAGCTTTGCCACCTCTGTTGCGCGGCTGGCGACCTGGAACTGCGGGAACATCCTTCCTGTTCTGCGCACCGGGACTCCTGAGGAACTGTATGCCTTTGTGGAGAAACAGGTGAAGGACTTCGTCAGCACTCTGGAGGCCAGATTCATCCCCGCCCTGCCTGCCTGTGAGGTCCGTTTTCCTGCAGAGGACAGCGACATCGCCGTTCTGGCCAACCGGCGAGTACTGAAAACCGGGAATGTCACCCTCCGCCTGGACAGATGCGGGGCGAACGGCGGTCTGGTAGACGAAGCTGCGGGGCTGTATGCCAGGGACCCGGACCACCTCTTTCTGGGGTGGATTCCTTTCGCCAAAACAAACCGCTCACCGTTTTTCCCTCTTGAGCCGGAAGGCGGTGACGAGGACGGGGGGAAGCCCCTGTCCCTGCGGGGGCAGGTCCAGTTCTGCCGGTGGCTCTCTGACGTATACGAAAGCCTCCCCGCCGAGGACTTCGACAGGCCGGAAGTCGATTTCTGCATGGGTCCTCTGGGCCCGTACCGGTGCACCTGGTCAGAAGGTTCCGTGACTTTCAGCGAAGAAGACAGGGACAGGATGAGGAGAGGAGACCGGGCACCGGCTGAAGCTGCCCTCAGTGAGTTTCTGGAGGTGGAAGCGGAAAGTGCCTGGATGGACCGGGAACAGGAGAAAATCCTTGCCAATTTCAACGAGGTCGAGGTGAAGATCCTGAAGCATGTGTACAGCGGCAGAAACAGCTGGCACCCCAATATCAGCCGGCAGACCATCCTCGACAGCTACGGGAAGCATCCGTATCTCACGCAGGCAGCCATAGGAGAATATCCCAGCCGTCTTGCCGAAACATCCATACCGCTGGACGGATTCTGGGAGGATCTGCTCCGCACGGATACGGAGTACAACCGCTACGGTTCGTACACAGTTTACAGGCGAAACGATTCTATACCCACATCCCTCATTATGGAACTCGTCCCCAGGCCCCTGGGAGTGGAGGACTTCCCGGACATGAGCGCTGCGGGCAGGGAGGTCTGGCTTCTGGAAAAGGTCCGCGCCTGTCTGGATGGAGGCAGTTCTGACGATGCATTTGCGCTTCTGGAAATCCTCCAGGACCACATGCCGAAGACGGCTGCCGTCCGCCTCCTGAAATCTGAGGAGGGGCAGGCCCTGCTGCGGAAGCTCACAGGGAGCGACAGGGAGTATGCCCGCCTCTTTCTGGAGGAACTGCCCGGATGCAGGAAACTGACCCGGGAGGTCCTGGGGGATCCGCCCGGGGACACGGCAGAGCCCTGACGGTTCCGGACCGCCGGAGGCGGAGGATATGAGAACAGGAACGCCCGCAGGACCCGGCCGGCTGTGCAGAGTGCATGCTCTGCGCCGGCATGTCCTGCGGGCGTCATTTGTACTGCTGCGGTTCAGTCCGGACTGCAGGTCCGGAATTTCAGCCAGAGATCAGGGCTTGCAGACGCCGCAGGGGGTGTAGCCGGCGTCGATGAGTTCGCTGCGGGTGCCGGTAAACTCCTCCCGGTTGTTTTCGCTCATTCCCTGGGCAGAGGGGCAGTCCGGAAGATGGAACTTCATGGAGGAGGTGTTGAGGACATAGGTCAGGACCTCCCCGCCGGTGCTGCCTGACGGGTTCTCTGCGGCGGTGCTTTCACCCGTTGCATAGTCGATTGCCACACCGGGCTGGACGTTGTAGGCGAAGACACAGAAGCAGATCCCCTCTCCGCCGTCCTCCACGGACTGACCCTCCATGAGCACGCCCCGGGCCACCAGCTCATCGCCGGCGAATACAGGCGTGACGCGGTAGGCCACGTGGCTGTCTGTCTCCTTTACGAAATCGGCCACCATGTTCTCGAAGGGGAGCATCCCCTCAATGTTCAGGTAGCGGGTTCCGGTGATCAGATTCTCCTCGTTGGCGTTCTCCGCCGTCAGCTGGTAGCCGATGAGATGGCAGCGGTTGTACAGGTACCTGCCGTCCACGAAATCGTACTTCACGGACTGCCAGCCGGAGGGCTTGACGGACCCGATGCTGCCCCGGTCCTCCGTGGGCATCAGGTCGGTGCCGACAACGGCGTATGCTGTACCGCAGCGGCCGAGACTGTCCAGAGGACTGTACTGTTCGGTGGACCGGGAGGACAGTTCCTCATCCGTGAAGAAAGGTCTGTTTCCGTTGATTTCCACCCAGGGAGTTCCTTCGCTCCACTCGGGAACGGAATCCAGGGTGAAGGTGCCGGCCGGGGCGGAGGGAGCCTGGGTGCCGGTTCCGCTCCCCGGTCCTGTGCCGGTCCCGGCGGAGGGGGCAGAAGAAGATGACCCGGCAGAGCCGGAGGGGGAGCTGCTGCATGCAGACATGCACAGCAGAAGGCTGAGGGCCAGGAGGACTGAGAGCACTTTCGATGTGGGACAGGGTTTCAGGCTCACGGGAAAACACCTCGCAGTTTGTTCTTTTTCTCCCCGCCCGGCGTGCAGCAGAGCGGGGAGGCGCAGGCTGCTGTACGCACCTGCTGTTTCCGGATATCATACTCTGCAGAGCGGGGCTTTGCAAACCCCGGCAGGCTTCTTATTAAGCAGAAGAAGAAATGCGGACTTCCAGAGA
>CAYYHY010000089.1:8583-9744 GCA_964471855.1 uncultured Oscillospiraceae bacterium
CGGGAAGCAAAAAAACTGTTGACATGCCGGTGCTGAGGTGTTATCCTTCCTTCATAAACCTAGTTACACGGCGGGAATATAGGTAATTCAGATTCCTGCCATTCAGGAGTGAACGGACATGATTTATCTGGACAACGCAGCCACGACAAAGACCAGCGAGACTGCGATCAAGGCCATGGTGGACTGCATGGAGACATTCTGGGGCAACCCATCCAGTCTCCATACCCCGGGTCAGAAGGCGGCCGAGGTGCTGGAGCAGGCCCGCGCGGACATTGCAGAGGTTCTGCACGCCGTCCCCCGGGAGATCTACTTCACAGCCGGCGGCACCGAGGCGGACAACCAGGCGCTGACCAGCGCCGCCCGTCTGGGCGCCCGCAAGGGGAAGAAGCACCTGATCTCCACTGCCATTGAGCATCACGCCATCCTCCACACCCTGAAGCGCCTGGAGAAGGACGGCTATGAGGTAACCCTGCTCCCGGTGGGGGAGGAGGGGATCGTGAAGGTCGAGGATGTGGAGGCAGCCATCCGCGACGACACGGCCCTGGTCTCTGTCATGTTTGCCAACAACGAGATCGGCACCATCCAGCCCATCGCCGAGATCGGCGCCCTCTGCCGTTCGAAGGGCATCCCCTTCCATGTGGATGCGGTGCAGGCGGTGGGTCAGCTTCCCGTTGACGTGGAAGCCATGAAGATTGACATGCTGTCCCTCTCCGCCCACAAGTTCCACGGTCCCCGGGGCGCCGGCGCTCTCTACTGCCGCCGGACGATGCCCCTCCAGACCTTTATCGAGGGCGGCGCACAGGAGCGGGGCAAGCGGGCCGGCACGGAGAACCTCCCCGCCATCGCGGGCATGGCGGCGGCTCTGAAGGAGTCCGTGGCGCACATGGAGGAGACCGCAGCGAGGGAGACCGCCATGCGGGACCGCCTCATCGACGGACTGCTGAAGATCCCCCACAGCGCCCTCAACGGCGCCAGGTCCCCCCGGCTGCCCGGCAACGCAAACTTCTGCTTTGAGGGCATCGAAGGGGAGTCCCTGCTGCTCCTGCTGGACGACAAGGGGATTGAGGCGTCCTCCGGCTCTGCCTGCACCTCCGGTTCCCTGGATCCCAGCCATGTGCTGCTGGCCATCGGCCGGCCCCACGAGGTGGCCCACGGCTCCCT
>CAYYHY010000090.1:0-9635 GCA_964471855.1 uncultured Oscillospiraceae bacterium
CCCCCGGCACCGGAAAGGGTGCCAGGGGGCAGAAGTATCAGGATTTCAAGTCTGAGTAGGGAGCCAGTTCCTTGCAGCCGGGGTCGTCAAAAACCTTGGCAAAGAGTTCCCCGTCCATGGTCTCGTTGTCCAGAAGGTAGCGGGCGGTGATCTCCAGCTGGGTGCGGCAGCGGGTGAGGATCTCCTCGCATGTGCTGCCGGCCTTGTCCACGATGGCCTTGACCTCCTCGTCAATGAGACCGGCCACCTCCTCGGAGTAGTACTTGGTGTGGGCCATGGAGCGGCCGATGAAGACCTCGTCATCGTCGTTTCCGTAGGAGATGGTCCCCAGTCTCTCGCTCATGCCGTACTTTGTCACCATGGAGCGGGCGATCTGGGAGGCCTTCTGGATGTCGCTGGAGGCTCCGGTGGAGATGTCTCCAAGCACCAGCCGCTCTGCGGTGCGGCCGCCCAGGCAGACGGCGATCCGCTCCTCCAGTTCCCGTTTGGACAGGTAGTCCCGGTCCTCGGAGGGGAGGGAGATTGTCATGCCGCCGGCACTGCCCCGCGGGATAATGGTTATCTGGTGCACCGGGTCCTGGGTGGACAGCTCATGTATGACAACGGCGTGGCCGCTCTCGTGGTAGGCGGTGAGCCTCTTTGCCTCCGGGGTGATGACCTTGCTCTTCTTCTCCGGACCGGCGATGACCTTCAGCATGGCCTCGTGGAGGTCGCTGGCGGTGATGAAGGGTCTGTCGTTTCTGGCGGCCAGGAGCGCCCCCTCATTGAGCAGGTTTTCCAGGTCAGCTCCGGTGAAGCCGGCGGTGGCTCTGGCCAGGTCCCGCAGGGAGACGTCGTCCCCCAGGGGCTTTTTCCTTGCGTGGACATGGAGGATCTCCTCCCGCCCCTTGATATCGGGCAGACCTACGTAGATCTGGCGGTCAAAGCGGCCGGGCCGCAGGAGGGCGGGATCCAGGATGTCCTGCCGGTTTGTAGCAGCCATGACGATGACGCCCTCGTTGGCCGAGAAGCCGTCCATCTCCACCAGCAGCTGGTTCAGGGTCTGCTCCCGCTCGTCGTGTCCGCCGCCCAGTCCTGTGCCGCGCTGGCGGCCCACGGCGTCGATCTCGTCAATGAAGACGATGGCGGGGGACTCCTTCTTGGCCTGGTCAAAGAGGTCGCGGACGCGGCTTGCACCGATGCCCACATAGAGCTCCACGAAGTCGGAGCCGGAGATGGACAGGAAGGGAACATGCGCTTCCCCGGCGGTGGCTCTGGCCAGCAGGGTCTTGCCGGTGCCCGGAGGTCCCACCAGGAGGACGCCCTTGGGTATGCGGGCGCCCAGGTCGGTAAACCGCTCCGGGTCCTGGAGGAAGTCGACAATCTCCTGGAGTTCCTCCTTCTCCTCGTCGGCGCCGGCCACGTCGTCAAACGTCGTTTTCCTGTCTTTGTCCGAGAGGATGCGGGTTCTGGCCTTCCCGAATTTGTTGGGCCCCGGTCCCCCTGCGTCTCCCATGTTCCGCTGCCGGGTGATGAGGGCGAAGAACAGGAACATCAGCAGGATGGCGACGGCGTAGGGCAGGAGGGAGTACCACCAGGAGTCCTCCACGCCGGCCTCGTAGTTGTAGCCCTCCAGGGTTCCGTCCGCCAGCTGCCTGTCGATGAGCTCGTGGAGATCCATGTAAAAGACAGCCGGATCTGCCAGCTGGGCGGTCTGCTCCGAGAGGCTGCCGTTTTCTCCGCGGACCTCCATGGTGAGCTTTTTGCCTTTGATGGTGAAGTACTGCACCCGTTCCTCCTCGAAACAGGCGCGGACCTGGCTGTAGTCCATGGCTGGTTCCCTGCCGGAATCTGTAATCATGCTGAAGACCAGCGTCAGGATCAGTGCAGCCCCCATCCAGACGGCGATATCGCGCGGGGTGATGCGTCTCATAGACTTTCCTTTCGTATGCCCCCGGGCAGATCACTCGCCGCCGTAGATTTCCGGCTTCAGGATTCCGATATAGGGCAGGTTGCGGTACTTCTCCGCATAGTCCAGGCCGTAGCCCACCACAAATCCGTCCGGGCAGAGGAAGCCGGAGTAGTCCACATGGACGGGGACGGTGCGGCGGCTGGGCTTGTCCAGGAGGGTGCACAGGCGCACGGAGGCGGGGCTCCGGTGCTGGAGGATGTTCAGGAGATAGTGGAGGGTGTTGCCGGAGTCCAGGATGTCCTCCACTACGATGATGTTCCGGCCGCTGATGTCCTCGGACAGGTCCTTGGTGATCTGCACCTGACCGGTGGACCTGGTGCCCTTTCCGTAGGAGGATACGGACATGAAGTCGATCATGCAGGGCAGATCGATGGCCCGGCACAGGTCGGCCATGAACACGAAGGAACCCCGGAGCACGCTGATCAGCATGATCTCCCTGCCGGCGTAGTCCCGTTCAATCTCCTTCGCGATTTCGGCTACGCGGGTCCGCAGCTGCTCCTCCGTGAACAGCACTTCCTGAATGTCTTTCTCCAGCATGGCGCGCCTCTTCCTTTCCTTAATGTCAGTTTGATTCCGCTCCGCCGCCGGGTCCGGCGGCAGATGCTGTCACATGCCAGGCAGTTTCCCCGGGTTTCGGACAGAAGGCGCTGTCCGGTCCCAGCCCCGCTGCGGCGGCAAGCCGGCCGTCTGCGCAGAGGACCGGGAGGGAGTCCCGGAGATGCCTGGGAATTTTTTCGTCAATCAGCAGTTTCTTGAGGCTCCGGGAGCTGCGCCCGGGGCGCCGGAGGGTGTCCCCCGCCTGTCTGGTCCGGGCTGTGAGGGATGTGACCGAGCCCCTGAGCCAGAAGGACCAGGGGGTCTGGGGCTCCCCGCTGTATATGCCCTTATGAACGGAGACCAGCCAGCAGCCGAGGCTGGTTTCCCCCGGCAGGGTCAGGACCGTTTCCGGGCAGGGGGGAGGAGCCTCACCGAAGGTCAGCACCAGGTCCCCGTACTCCCGCCGGGCCGTGATGCCCCCGGGGAGGGAGGCCCGGGCCGAGGGGGAGTCCCCCCGGCAGATATGTACCACCGACTCCAGGTGGGCGGAGGAGCAGTCCTGGTCGCCCCCTCTCAGCCGTCCGATGAGCACCCGGACGGCCCGGACAGCCAGGGGGTCCGGAGCGGTCCCCACCGCGGAGGCGGGAACCCGGATGGTGCCGGGGAGGGAAGAAGCGCCGGAGACAAGGGCCTCCGCCTGGGAGGACAGCAGGGCCTCGTCTGCCCGCAGGGATGCGATCAGGTCCCGGGTTCTGCCGGTAATCCCCGGGGAGAGCTCCTCCAGCAGGGGGAGCACCCGGTGGCGGATGCGGTTTCGGAGCATGCCGTCAGACTGGTTGGAGCTGTCCTCCACATGGGGGATTCCGTGCAGGTTCAGGTAGTCCTCGATCTCCCGGCGGGTGATGCCCAGCATGGGGCGGATCAGGCAGCCCCGCACCGGGGGGATGCCCCCCAGCCCCCGCAGGCCGGTGCCCCGGAGCAGGTTGAGCAGGAGGGTCTCCGCGTTGTCGTCCGCATTGTGGGCGGTGGCGATGAAGCCGGCCCCCGCCTCTTCAGCCGCCTGCTGCAGGAAGGCGTAGCGCATCTCCCGGGCGGTCTCCTCCAGACCGGTCTTCCTCTGTCTGGCGGCCTCCGCCACGTCCCCGGAGCCGGTGATGAGCTGCACGGGGGGCAGGATGCGCTCCCCGTCTTCCCCGGTCACCCGGAGCTCTCCGCACCAGGAGGCTACAAACTGGCGGACAAAGGCCTCGTCCCGGTCGGACTCCTCCCCCCGGAGGCGGTGGTTGTAGTGGGCTGCCACTACCTGGAAGGGGCAGTCAGCCCGCAGGCGGCTGAGCCGGTAGAGGAGATAGACGGAGTCCGCTCCGCCGGAGACGGCGCAGAGGACGGTGCTGCCGGGAGGGAGGGCCTGGACGGCGGCAAGAAGGGTGTCCGGCATGGCCTCACTCCCTGTGCTGCCACTCGATGTCGCTGAAGGTGGTGAATTCCGGCAGCCACTGGAGGTTGACGGTGCGGGTCTCCCCGTGGCGGTTCTTGGCTACGATGCACTCCGCCAGGTTGGGGTTCTCGGCCGCCTTGTTGTAGTAGCCCTCCCGGTACAGGAAGAGGACGATGTCCGCGTCCTGCTCGATGGCCCCGGACTCCCGCAGGTCGGAGAGCATGGGGCGCTTGTCCTCCCGCCGCTCGTTGGCCCGGGAGAGCTGGCTCAGGCAGAGGACGGGCACGTTCAGCTCCTTGGCCATCAGCTTCAGGGAGCGGGAGATCTCCGTTACGATGTTCTGCCGGTTGTCCCCGGGCCGGGTCCGGCCCCCTGCGGACTGCATCAGCTGCAGGTAGTCGACGATGATCAGGCCCAGATCCTCCACCCGCCGGCAGCGGGCCAGGATGTCCGCCACGGTGACGGTGGAGTCGTCATCCAGGAGGATGGTGGACTGGGTCAGCACGTCGGAGGCGGAGGCGATCTTGTCCCAGTCGTCGCTGTCCAGGCGGCCGGTGATCAGCTTCTTGTTGTCTACGAAGCACTCCCCGGAGATGAGGCGCATGGCCAGCTGCTCCCTGCTCATCTCCAGGGAGAAGAAGGCGATCTTCTTCCCGGATTTCTTGCCCGCATGGAGCAGGATGTTCAGGGCCATGGAGGTCTTGCCCATGCCCGGGCGGGCCGCCAGCAGGATGAGGTCGGAGCGGTTGAGGCCGGCGATGGCGGCGTCCAGGTCGTGCAGACCGGTGGAGAGACCGGGGATGTCGCTGTCGCTGGAGGCCAGCTCCTCCAGGTGGTCGTATACGTCGATGAGGACCTCGGAGATGGGGGTCAGACCCTTTGCCGCCTGGTCGTGGCGGATGGAGTAGATGCGCTGCTCCGCCAGGTCCAGCATGTTCTGGCCGGTCTCGCTGTGCTTCTGGATCTGCTCCGTGATGTCCGAGGCGGCCTCGGCCAGCTGCCGCAGAAGGGAGTTGTCCTTCAGAATGTCAATGTATCTGCCGACATTGGCCGCGGTGGGGGTGCTGTCCATCAGCTGGATGATGTAGCTTCTGGACTGGGTCTCGTCGTAGGTGCCGTTCAGCTTCATCTGCTCCAGGACCGTGACCGGGTCGACGGCCAGGGAGTAGCCGAACATGACGAGGATGGTTTCAAAGATCTCCCGGTTCTGCTTTACATAGAAGTCGTCCGGTTTGAGCCTGTCCATCACGTCAGGGATGCACCTGGAGTCGATGAGCATGGAGCCCAGCACGGCCTGCTCCGCCTCCACGGAGTGGGGGAGCTGCCTGAGCAGGAGATCTTCTGTCTCAGCGGGCATGGTTTCTGCCTCCTCGGGATGCGGGCTGAGTCTGCCTCTCCGGTCCGGCGGAGGGTTCCTCAGGGAAAAATGGAAGTGGCACAGCAGCCCGCCGCTTCCGGCGGGCTGCAGAAAAACGGCAGATCAGCGGGCCTCCACAACCAGCACGTTCAGGCTGCCGGAAATCTCGTAGCCCAGCCGTACTTTCAGGGTGTAGCTGCCGCAGGCCTTGATGGGGGCGTCCAGGACGATGCGGGTCTTGGGGATCTCGATGCCGTGCTGGGCGGCCAGGTTCTCGGAGATGTCCTGGGCTGTCACGGCGCCGAAGAGGCGTCCGCCCTCCCCGGCCCGGGCGGCGATCTTGACCAGGATGCCGTCCAGGGTCTTTGCGGTCTCCTCCGCCTGCCGCTTCTCGGCGGCGGCCCTGGCCTGCCTGACCTTCTCCTGCTGCTTCATGGTGTTGATGTTCTCGGCGGTGCAGGCAACCGCCAGCTTCCGGGGAATCAGGTAGTTGCGGGCGTATCCGTCGGATACGCTGACCATCTGGCCCTTCTTGCCCTGGCCCTTGACGTCCTGCTGCAGTATGACTTTCATATTGTACCTGTCCTTTCAGAGAAGGGTGTCTGCACGGTGCTCAGCTGTCCAGGTAGCGGTCTATGGCCTGGCGGAGATCCTTCGCCACGGCCTGGACGGCGGTTCCCGGGATCTGGCCCCCGGCAGCGGCCGCATTGCCGCCGCCCCCCAGGGCCTCCAGGACCACCTGGACATTGATGTCCCCCTGGGAGCGGCCGGAGAGGTTGACCTGCTGGCCGTCCGTGGAGACGACAAAGGAGGTGTCGATGCCGCTGATGTTCAGAAGCTCGTCGCAGGCCTGGGCGGCTGTCACCCGGTCGGTGATGCTGTCGCTGACCGCCACGGCGATGCGGTCCCGGTACATGACGGCGTTCTGAATGATGGCATACTTGGCGACGGTGACCTCCAGGTTGTTCTGGTAGAGTTTCTTCACCACGCTGGTGTCGGCGCCGGAGCGGCGCAGGAAGGCGGCTGCCTCGAAGGTGCGGCTGCCGGTGCGCATGGTGAAGTTCTTGGTATCCAGCATGATGCCGGCCAGCAGGGCCTCCGCCTCCCCCTGCAGCAGCTCGTTGGCATCCATGATGTACTGGAGCAGCTCCGTTACCAGCTCCGCGGCGGAGGAGGCGTACTGCTCGTGGTAGCTGAGGGCGGCCCCATCGATGTAGGTGGCGGCCCGGCGGTGGTGGTCAATGACCGCAACCCGGTTGCAGGACTGGAACAGCTCCGGGGCCTGCACCTGCTCCGGCCGGCTGGTGTCCACCACCACGCAGAGGGAGCGGGAGTCGGCGATGATCAGGGCGTCCTGGGCGTTCAGGAAGCAGCTGCTGTACTCGGGCATCCCGGCCAGCTTCTCATACAGGGCCTTTGCGGGGGCGGGGGAGGAGTCCCGGATGATGAAGGCGGGGGTGCCGCACTTCCGGCACATGGCGAAGACGCCCGCCGCGGCTCCCACCACGTCGTTGTCCGGGGAGCGGTGCCCCATGATGAACACGTGGGTGGAGTCGGAGATCAGGGAGGAGAGGGCATTGGCCATGACCCGGCTCTTCACCTTGGTGCGCTTCTCCGTCTCCTTGGAGCGGCCGCCGTAGAACTCGAAGGTGAAGCGGTTGCGGATGACCGCCTGGTCCCCGCCCCGGGAGAGGGCCATGTCCACGGAGAGCTCCGCGAAGCTGAGCAGCTCCTGGAAGGAGTCCCCGTCCTTGCCCACGCCGATGGAGAGGGTGGCCTCGATCCCCGCGGGGTTCTTCACCTGGTGGATGGTGCTGAGTATGTCAAACTTGGATTTAACAAAGGGGGCCAGGTACTGCTCCTCAAAGATGAAGATGTACCGCTCCCGCTCGTAGCGCCGCAGGATGCCGCCGGTGTGCTCCACCCAGGCGGCCAGGCGGGCGTCGATCTCGCTGAGGATGGAGGACCGGGCGGTGTCCGTCAGGTTCTTCATCAGATCCTCGTAGTTGTCCAGCAGCAGCACGGCGCAGACGGGCTTGGTGGCCAGGAAGGTCTCCCGGGCGCAGCTGAGCTCCGTGACCTCCACCCAGTAGGTGGCGGCCAGGAAGCTGCCGCCCCTGCCGTTGTCTCCGGTGCGGACCAGGTGTCCGAAGACCAGGAAGCGGCGCCGGGCGTAGGGCACCTCCTCCGGGCAGCGGGTCTTCCCCTCCTTCAGCCAGCGGATGTCCAGGTCCGGGATCAGGGAGGACAGCTTCTGGTCGTAGAGCTGCTCCCGCTCCCCGGTGATCTGGAGGAACAGGTCGTTGGTCCAGACGATCTCCCCGGACTCCGGCCGGAAGAGGATCATGGGCAGAGGGGTGTTGCCGTAGGCGTCCTGGGAGGCGGCGTCGGCGGTGCCGGAGATGGTGTCCAGATACCGGGACAGCTCCCGGTTCCTGCGCTGGATGGAGACATAGCTGTAGGCGGCCAGACCGGCTGCTGCAGCCAGCTCCGCCAGGGCCAGGGGCACGGAGAAGTACCCTGTGGCCAGGGCGAAGATGAGCAGGACGACAATGTATACAGACACGCCGGAGTGGAGAAGACGGGCTGTATTTCTGCTCTTTCTGTTCAACCGGATCCTCTCCTTTGAAAGCGGCCGGGGCGGTCTCCCGCCGGGGTTTCCAGCACAGGGAAATTATAGCAGGGGGCAGGACTCAGGACAAGAGGTTCAGAGGGCTGCGGGCTCCTGTCCCAGACTGCGGTGCACAGCCCGGTGCCAGCCATCCACCAGGGCGCTGCGGGTCTCCGGGTCCATGGAGGGGGTCCAGCGGGTGCTGAGGGAGCGCAGGGCGGAGAGCTCCTCCAGACCGCTCCAGACCCCGGTCTGCAGACCGGCCAGGAAGGCGGCCCCCAGGGCCGTGGTCTCCATCATGGCGGGGCGGCAGACCTGCCGGTCCAGGATGTCCGCCTGGAACTGCATGAGGAAGCCGTTGCGGCTGGCCCCGCCGTCGGCGTTGAGGCAGCTCAGGGAGATGCCCGTATCCTTCTCCATGGCCGCCACCAGGTCCCGGACCTGGTAGGCGATGGACTCCAGGGCGGCCCGGATGATGTGCTCCCGGCCGGTGCCCCGGGTGAGTCCCGTGATGGTGCCCCGGGCGTACATGTCCCACCAGGGGGCACCCAGACCGGTGAAGGCGGGGACCAGGTAGACGCCCCCGGTGTCCGGGGTGCTGCGGGCGATCTCCTCCGTCTCCGCGGCGTCGGTGATGAGCCTGAGCCCGTCCCGGATCCACTGGACCACGGAGCCCCCGGAGAAGACGGAGCCCTCCAGCACGTACTGGACCTGGCCGGGGAGGGTGGCCGCCAGGGAGGTGAGGAGGCCGTTGCTGCTGCGGTAGAGGCGGCTGCCGGTGTTCATCAGCAGGAAGCAGCCGGTGCCGTAGGTGTTCTTCGCCTCCCCGGGCTCGAAGCAGGTCTGCCCGAAGAGGGCGGACTGCTGGTCTCCGGCGATGCCCGCCACGGGGAGCTTCAGCCCCTGGAGCTGGGCGGTGCCGTAGAGGTAGCTGGAGGGGTGCACCTCCGGCAGCATGGACATGGGGATTCCCAGGGTGCTGCAGATGCGCTCGTCCCAGCAGAGGTTCCGGATGTCATAGAGCATGGTCCGGGAGGCGTTTGTATAGTCGGTGGCGTGGACGGCCCCCTGGGTGAGATTCCACAGCAGCCAGGTGTCCACGGTGCCGAAGAGCAGGTCCCCCGCCTCCGCCCGCTCCCGGGCGCCCTCCACATTGTCAAGAATCCACTTGATCTTGGTGGCGGAGAAGTAGGCGTCCACCAGCAGGCCGGTGCGCTCCTGGATGTACCGGGTCAGTTCTTCGTCCTTCTTCAGCTCTTCGCAGAGGTCCGCAGTGCGGCGGCACTGCCAGACGATGGCGTTGTATACGGGCTGCCCCGTGTGCCGGTCCCAGACGACAGTGGTCTCCCGCTGGTTGGTGATGCCCAGGGCGGCGATGCCGGCGGCGGACTTCCCGGCCAGGGCCAGCTGTTCCGCCAGCACCGAGGACTGGGCGGCCCAGATCTCCATGGGGTCGTGTTCCACCCAGCCCGGCTTCGGGTAGTGCTGCGTGAACTCTCTCTGGCTGACGCCGCACATTCTGCCGTTCCGGTCGAAGAGAATGCAGCGGCAGGAGGTGGTGCCTGCGTCCAGGGCAAGAACATACTGTTCCATGGTAAACATATCCTCCTGTAGCGGAATCTGTTTGAAAATGCTCCAGCTTTTAATGTACCGTACAGGAGAGGCTTTGTCAATCCTCCCGGACCCTTCCGGCGAAACTTCCCTGCAGGGGGGCAGAGGGGAAAAAGGAGGGGCCGGGACA
>CAYYHY010000091.1:0-9611 GCA_964471855.1 uncultured Oscillospiraceae bacterium
GCCAGCAGGGATGCCAGTACTCTTCGACCTGGTTTCGTCTTCATTTTTTCACTCCTTTTTTGACAGTCTCCCTGTGTCCTCCGCTGTGTATGTGTTCAGCGGCGGAGAACTGACAGGGATGGGCTCTGTCCAGTGGAGAATGGTGCAGTGACCGGACAGAGCGGTGAGGGACAGGACCGTTCAGCCGTCTGCCGGTGCCTGGGCGGCACCAGGATTCTCCTCCGGGTTTCCGGTTGTCAGATTCAGCATTTCTAAGGCAAGATCCCCCCTACAAGGTACTGTCAGGTGCTGCGGACACCGGAATCTGTCTGATGGTTCAGACAGAACGGTGAGGGCAGCCCAAGGGTGTATGGTGTCAAAGACAGTTCTAGGACAGGTTCCATTATAGCATCCGGGGCGGGGTTCCGCAACCCGGCGGGGCGCGGTCTGCCGTCTGTGCCTGCGAGGGTCAGACGGAGATCCGTCATATCAGTGTACGTCGGGAGCCGATGAGGTTTCCTTCTGGAAAAAGGGCAATAATGCGGCGGGAACAGCAGCTGTGCTGTCCACGCCGCGGGGGATGGTCTGGTGAGTCCGCTTGACGTCCACATGAACTGCATTATAGCATCCTGGGTCGCAGAATGCAATCGGGATACCATAATTCTCCAGTCAGCGCAGGGCGGCGGCGCCGGGAAACGGTCTCTCTGCCCTCTGCCGGACCGGAGACAGAAGAAGACCGCCCCTCCGGGTGTCCGGGAGGAGCGGTCAGATGCAGATATGTTCACACGGCGCGGAAACTCTGGAGGATGGCCTGGACCTGGGCCGCCTCCTCCGGGGTGAAGATGCCATCGGGGGCCTCGGCTGTCAGGGAGATGAAGCCGCCGTAGAAGAAGCAGAACTCATTCCCGTAGTCGCCGGCGGAGTCGTAGACGCCGGCCATGGAGGCGGGGATCAGGGCATAGCCGGCAGCAGAGGCGGGAGCTGCCTCCCCGTCATTGGGAATTCTGTCCAGGGATGCCACCATGAAGGCGCCGATGTCGGAGAGATCCTCCTCCCCCACGGTCCCGGGGACGAAGCCGGCCGGGGCGGCCTGGGTGACGTCGAGCACGCTGGCGATGGCGCTCTCTGCGGGAACTCTGGGGTCGGCGGTGACCATGTAGGTGACAGTGACACCCCGCTCACTGGAGAGCACGATGGTCTCCCCTGTCTCAGAGACCTCCTGGACCGATGCAGACCAGCCGGAGGGGAACTGGATGGAGAAGAGAGGGAAGGCGGCGCCGGCCAGCTCCTGCAGCTGGGTGGTGACGGAGTCCGAAAGGACGATGCCGGCAGGATCCACTGTGATCGCCTCCTCAGACTGATCTGACGCTTCCGGTGAGCTGGCGGACACGCTTCCGGATGCATCCCCCGGTGTGTCCTCCGGAGGGGGTTCCTCTTCCGAAACGTCTGTATCTGCGGGACTGGAGCTTCCGGGCTCCTCCACGCTGCTGCTGCTCCCGGAGCCGGAGCTTTCAGAGGATCCGCTCCGGCTGCCGGAGGAACTCCCGGTTCCGGCGGAAGAGCTGCTCCCGGCGGACGAGGAAGAGGAATCACTGTTCCCGCATCCGGAGATGCAGAAGAGGCACATGAGAAGGGCCAGGACAAGGGCGGAGATGCGGGTTCCGGTCTTCATGGATAAAATCACCATCCGTTTATTGAATCCGCGGCGGGATGACCGGGCCGCGGGAGCATGACGGAACCCCGGGCGGGGAAACCGTCCGGGGCACAGGGCAGGGGCAGAAGAGGCGGCGTCCCGGAGGGAGCCTTACTCCTCCGCGTTGCTGTCGGGGCTGTCGGCAGCGGCAGCCTCTTCCTCCTCCTTGACGAGTCCTGCCATCTTGCCGATGGTGAGGAAGACGCCCATAACGGCGGCAACGATGCCGGCGACCACGAGCGCGACTTTTCTGCGTTTGTGCATACAGGGTTCCTCCTTGCTGTTTGATGTACTCAGTTATACTCTCGCTGAAGGCTTAAGTCAAACGGCGAGGGATTAAGATTTGATTGATTCTCCATTACGAAGAGGTACACGGGCGCAGGGAGCAGAAAACCGCCGGGCCGCCTGCACAGCAGGACCTGCCTCAGCGGCGTTTCTTCTTTCCGGGTGCCCTGCAGGGGGAGTTCTTCGGCTTTGCGCCGTTCCTGTTTCTGGAGGCGCTCTTCTCCTGCCGCTGTCTCGGGGGAGGATCCGGCTCCTCCGGCCCCTCTGCGGCTGTCAGCCAGCAGCAGCCGGTGAGGTTCTCTGTCTTCTCCAGGGCGCCGTAGCCCACGCTGGTCCGGCTCCCGGCCCCCAGGTCCGCCAGGATCAGCTGGTAGAGGTCCAGCTTTGCCCCGGCAGATACCGTCTTTCCGCTGGCCAGCTCCGTGTCCTTCAGCAGGAAGCGGAACTGGAACACCGTCTCCGGAGCCACCTTCAGCAGGGTCAGGAGTGCGGGGCTGACAAGGTCCTCGAAGCGGGGGTTTCTGGCCCTCTGGTGCGCAATGTTCTCCAGGGTCAGAAGTCTGCCGTCCGCCGGAGGCCGCACCGGCCAGGCGTCCAGGAAGACGTCGCTGCCGGACTCGTACTCAAAGTACAGACCTCTTCTGTCAGCCGGGTGCCTGCGGCCAAAGGCCTGGTTCTCCAGTTCATGGATGTCGTCCAGGCTGTGCTTCTCCCCCGTGACGGTGGACAGAAGCTCCTGGACGTACTCCTCGTTCTGAAGGAAGGGGCTGCGGAGGATGCCCTTGACGGTGCTGCCGCTGATGCAGGGGAGACCGGTGACATAGTCGAAGGCGAAGCCCAGGGAGATCTCCGGGGACTCCGGCGTGCTGCGGCCGCTCTCATGGCGGCTGCCGATGCCGGTAAGGAGACCGGGGTAGAGCACCTTCATGCAGAAGGACTGGTCCTGGAAGGGGATGAGTTCGGCGCCCTCGGACCAGAGGCTTCCGGTGATGGTCCGGTTGCGGGCCGCCGAGGCGCCGGGCGCGGGGGTGCCGTAGAGGTCGGAATTGTAGTCCACCCAGAAGGCGTAGTTCAGATTCATGGCTGCCACCCTTTCCGGCCCCTATACCAGCTGGTACAGGTTCATGGCCAGACGGAGGGCGACGGCGGCGCTGAGGACGGTGTCCCGCATCTCCCGCTCCCTCTGGGGTCCCGCCTCCCGCACCACCTCGAAGAGGCTGGAGTCGGGCCGGGCCTGCCGGTCGTGGACCAGCACCTGGTAGATGGCGTCCATCAGGGAGTCCCTGCGGGCCTTCTGCTCCCCCTGTACGGTGAACCAGGCCACTGCGGAGAGGAGGGTTCCGGTCTGCACCGCGGCCCCGAAGGCGGACACCTGGCGCTGGAGGCTGCGGGGTATCTGGCCGTCCCTTACAATGCCGGTCTCCTCCAGGACGAGGGCGGCGATGGGGATGAAGTGGTCGACCCGCCGCTTATCCATTGCCGGTCACCACCTGTTCCATGACAGTGTAGCCCCAGCCGATGGAGGCGCCGGATCCGAACTGGACCACCGCCCTGCTGCCCAGGGCTCCGGGGAGACCCTTGTCCCCGGGGGGACAGGAGAGGAGCAGACCGAAGACGGACTGGTGGGGCACGATCTGGTCGTACCAGAAGGTGCGGCTGATCCCGTCCTCCAGCACGTTGCGGGTTACCACGGGGAGGTCAATCTCGCTGAGCTGGGAGGGGCTCATGAGGCACCAGCTGGAGCTGCCCAGCAGCAGCTCCAGGAGAGGGGAGCCGGTTCTGGCTGCGGTGACCGGCAGACCCTCCACCGTCTGGCAGGGGATGCTGCAGAGCACGGAGCCGTCGGCGGGAAGTTTCGGAAGAGCGGAAGCATCCAGGCCCTCTATGCCCAGCAGGGCGGCCCTGGTGCAGAAGTGGCTGATGAGCTCGGGGGTGGTGGCCAGGACGTAGGCGCTGTCCCCGGAGGAGACCCGCACGGGGCGGGCCAGGAGGTCCGCCTGGAAGAAGCGGCAGTGCCCGGGCTTTCCGCCGCTGCCGAAGATATATGTCTCGGCATCGCTGTCCGTCTCCGCCTGCTCTCTGAACCAGCTGCGCAGGGCGCCCTTGACGCCGCTGGCGTTCATGACGGGCTCCCCCAGCACGGGGTCCTTCTCCACCTCATGGTCCACGGCGCTGAGTACGGACTCGCCGCTGCCCATGTGCAGGCTGGTGAGACACTTTATGCGATAAAACCAGGTTTGCATTCCTCTCCTCCTTTCTAGCTGCTGCAGTACAGGCTGCCGTAGCCGGCGGCCTGCTGTGCGGCGAAATGGGGGTCCGACTGGAGAACGGAAAGGAAACTCTCCAGTCCGGCGGCGTCCTCAAAGAGGAATACGCTGCCTGCAGCGGTCAGGCGCAGGATTTCAGGGCTTCTGCGCCGGCGGCCGGACCAGCCCTGCGCCCCGTAGTCCGTGGTCAGCACCCGCAGGGTGCGGTGCCGGGCCAGCATGAGGCAGCAGGCGCTGCGGAGGTTCTCCGGGTTCCCGGAGTACCAGAAGTCGGACAGGGCGGCCGCCCACCAGGCGGGACGGGTCCTCCCGTCCACCAGGACAAAGGCGGGAAAGAGCTGGCGCAGAGCGGCCGAGGGGACCGGGGCCGGCTCTCCGGGGATCTCCCTCACCTCGGCGGCGAAGGAGGCCCGGGCCATCTGCACGGTGCGGGAAGAGGCATATGTGAAGCCGGAGTCCGCCTGGGCTGTAAAGGAGAAGGCGCAGCCGGGGCGCAGCATGACCTGCTCCCTGGTCAGCAGACCGGCCCGCCGGTCCATGACCGTCTGCAGGGAGAGGTCGAAGGGGGCCTCCTCCAGCAGGCCGGTTTCCAGACACAGAAAGGTGTTCTCCTCCGGGCCCTCCTCTTCCGGCAGCCAGCGCAGACCGGCCGAGGTGCGGGCGGAGGTATAGTGGAGGCAGGGTACAGCGGGACCGCCGCACCCCGGGGTATTTCTGACAAGGTGGAGCGGGGCCGGGACCAGGTGCCTTCCCTCACTGTCCAGAATGGTCAGGGGACCGATGGAGCGGATGCGGCCGAAGCTCTGTCCGGTCTTCATCATGTCGAAGCTCTCTCCCCCGACGTTTTCTGCGCTCTCCCCCAGGGCGAAGTCGTCCCGGGGATTTTCAATGCCCAGGTAGCGCAGCACCCCGAAGAGGGCGGACTGGGAGGGCAGAAGACGGGAGCGCTGAAAGCTGCTGATGGAGGAGGAGACGCTGCTCCGCTCCAGGGGAAGGAAGAAGGGTTCCAGCGGCCGCATGGTCACCTGCAGGTACATCTGGCTATCCCCTTTCCTCCGGGCCTCTGTCCTTCATGAGCTGGAGCATGCAGACGGCTCCCAGCAGCTGGTCCATGACATGTTCCGCCCCTTCCGGCTCCATGCCGTCTGCGGCTGCGGCCAGAAACTGCCACAGCTTCTCCAGGTAGTCCCCGTAGCGGGCATGGTCCTCCTCGCTGAAGAGGTTGACAAACAGACTGCCGGCGTGCTGCAGACCCTGGTCCCGGTTCTGAAGGGCGGTGACGAACAGGGCCCGGCTGCGCTCCAGGGTGTGGCGGACGCGGACCAGAAACTCCGGCGCCTCGTCCTCCCGGCTCTCCAGGAACAGCTCGTCCATCAGGGTGCACAGGCATTTCCCGGACTGGTTCTGCCGCCAGTCCATGTAGCTGTCCAGCATGGTGACGAACTGGCAGCCCCGGCGCTGGAATCCGGTGCAGCAGAAGTTGGCCGCGCTGCCGGCGGCTGTGCGCAGCATCTCCTCCGCCCGGCGCAGACCCTCCCGCAGGGGGAGAGTATAATGGCTGACAGAGATGCCGAAGCTGACAGAGGGAATGCCGTTTCTGCTCACCCGCATGTCCCCGAAGACCCCGTTGAACTGCTCCCGGATCCGGTCGCAGAGACGGTACAGGGTGCAGGGGGCGCCGGTATACGGGTCCTGCCCTGTAAGGGGAAGAAGAGCCAGCAGCCCCTCCCCCGAGGAGCGGATGCAGACCCCGCCGTAGTCCAGCACGCAGGAGGCGGCGGAGGCGAATGCGGTCTGCCGCATCCGGGCCAGATGCCGGATCCTGTCCGGCTTGAGCATGCCGGCAAGCAGCCGGTCCATGGTATCGCTGGCGGCGCAGAGCACCGCATAGTATTCCTCGGAGGTCCAGCCCGCGGGGCTGCTGCCCCGGGCCAGAGCCTGCAGGGTGGGGGGCACATCCGTGTCCTCCGGGAGCAGCAGGGAGGCTGCCTTTGTCCTCCCCTCCACCAGGGCCGCCAGGGGGCTGTTCAGCTCCGCCGGGGCCGTGGTCTCCTCCCGCAGCAGGGCGGCGAGGCAGCGGTCCATATACGCAGCCGGGGAGCTGCGCTGGGGGGCCTCCATGCAGACGGCCTCCAGACAGAGCTCCTCAGCCAGAAACGTCCGGATGCTGCTGCGGTCCCCTCCCGTGCTCTCCGTCAGAATATCTGCAAGGGCGTCCAGGGTGCAGGTCCGGGCCTCCGCGGCCGCCCCCGCAAAGTCCCGCTGGAGGAGGATGCGGCCGGGCCACAGGGGTACGCCCCTGCGGCGCAGACACTCTATTTCGCTGTCCGGACTGTCGGAGAGCACCGGCTCCCCGTCGATGCACTGGATCCAGGGGAAGAGGATGGCGCGGGGGGAAGCGCCCCGGGCGGACAGTTCCTTCAGCATCCGGCCGGAGAGCCGGGACAGAAGGGCGGAGGCCCGCAGGGCGTCCCGGGGGGTCTCAGCCAGCTGCAGGAGATCCGTGGAGGAGCGGACCGCCACGGCGGTGTACAGAGCGCTCACGGCACCTCGCCTCCTCCCGCCAGGGTGAGGCGGCTGAGGGTGCGGGCGAAGCGGATGTGCCGCTTCCAGGGGGTGTCCCGGTCCACCTTGAGCACCGCGCAGTTCAGTTCCTCCCAGGCCGGGGGAGGGGCCTCCTCCGGAGAGAAGGGGCGGACAAACTCCTGCACAAAGCGGCAGAGGTCAAACTCGGACCTGTCCGGGGTGAGGATGGTGCTCCCCCCCTGGTCGAAGATGAACCGGGTCCCGAACATGGCGTCGGGGATCCGGCGGACCACGATGCGCAGCCCCTGCTCGCAGGGCTTGAAGCGCACCGGGGAGGGGAAGCGGTCGATCTCCCGCAGGACGGGCTCTATCTTGAACACCTTCTTGGAATCCCCGGACCCGTAGATGAAGCTGTCCGTGAGCCCCAGCATGGCCCGCATGAAGCGGTACCTGGTGCAGCGTCCCCCTGTGTTCCCGTCTTTATGGCGGAGGATCCGCTCCTCATACCAGGACCGGTCCGCAGGGGTGAAGACTCTGGATTTCAGGAAGGCCTTCTCCGTGCCGAAGCCGGTGCGGTCGGCGTACTCCATGACGGCGCCCCGGTACCAGACCGGGGGTCTGCGGAAGGCGTAGTTTACGCCCCCCTTCATCATGGCGGAGAGAACAAAGACGTCGTCCAGACGGTCGTCGCAGATGCTGGGGATGCCTGTCCCCTCGTCAGCCCCCTCGGAGGCTGCGTTCAGCTGGAAGAGGCCGGTGATGTCAGTAGGGAGGTAGGCCATGAGCTGTTTCCAGCCGCAGCGGTACCCCTTCACCTCAAAGCTGCCGAAGCCCTTGGTGCTCCGTATGCCGAAGCAGGTCACCGCCAGGAAGGGGGGGATCAGGGCCTCCAGTACATCCATCATGCTGTCCGTCCGGCGCCCGTCCGGCAGGCTCAGCCTCATGGGGAGGGGGGCCTTGGCCAGGGTGAAGACGGTCATCTTCACTCCTTCCGGATAGAAGACGCAGCCCGCCTTCGACCCCCTCATGGAGGCGGCGAAGTACAGGGGGTGGGGCGGTCTGTCCTCCGGCCAGGCGTTGCTGCCGCAGGCGGTGAAATGCAGTCTGTAGCGCAGGGAATCCCCGGACTGGCTGTTGCGGATGACCCAGTCCCGGGGCAGACGCTCGGATGCCAGCCCCTGCTTTCTGAGCCAGGAGATTACAAAGCGGTCCAGCTTCGGCTTGACCTCGGAGGCCCGGAGACAGGCTCCGGCCTGCTGGGACTGGAAGTGAAGCATGGGGGTTATCTGCTTCAGGGTCAGATCGATTCGATTTTTCAATTTCATCAGCCTTTCCCCGGGCGGGACAGCCCGCAGCCGCTCTCACTGTCTCTCGTTTATTAAGGGATATGCTGTGCACCGGCACGGCACAGGAAAACCCGCTGCCCCCGGAGACCGGGAGGAAATCCTCCCCGCCGGCAGAGGCGGCGTTCCATTATACAGGAGCCGGCCGGCGTCCGTCAATATGCGATGAGTACAGCGCCCTCATTTCCACGCCGGTGCCGGAAGCTCCCGGGTCCAGACGTGCAAATGCACTGCAAAGTTCCAAAAAAAGAAAGCCCGTCCGGGCCTTGCTGCTTAAGTTCCCGCTGATCTGCCTGTCCCGCCCCGGGGGAAGTCCCCGCCGCACGGAAGGCATGTCTCCTCCGGCGGCGCCGGAGGGCAGAAAAAAGCCGTGCACTGCGGGCGGTACACGGCGGAGCAAGTCGTGTGCAGAAAAGCCGTACGGCTGTTCTTTGGTTGTACCCCCTGCTGCCCCCGGCGGGGCGGCAGGAGGATTCCTGGAAAGGTAAAGAATGAACATTTCCTCAGCAAGTATCTCAGCCGGGAAGACGCAATTCCTGGATACAGGTAAAGAAGGCGGTACAGCCGTGAAAATGTGATTCGAATACTACCACAGAGAATTTGAGGTGTCAAGTACCCGGGATGCAAAAACTGCACGCTTTCTGACTGGAACGGGGGAAAATGGACCATTTTTCTTACTCTCTCCCCAAAGTCCGCCCTCCAGGGACCGGTTTCCGGGGCAGCTGCCCCGCTCCGGAACAGGGGCGGGGTCCAGGGGGAGGAACAGCTTCCCCCGCCTGCCCTGCTCCCGGTCCCCGGGGACAGGGAACAGGCGGGGGATGCCCGGACAAAACTTAACAGGGATGAAATATACGGAACGTTGAACTCCGGCACCCGCCGGCGTATAATGAAACGGGAACGGCGCCGGAGAAGCGGCAGACGGTTCGAGGGGGGCATGTCATGGTTCTGATTCTGGAGTGCATACTGGCGTGCGCCATCTACGGGTTTGCCGTTGTGACCTCCGCCCTGAACCACAGGGACATGTGGGTCATGGAGTACCCCACGGAGATTCAGGACCGCTACTACCGTTTCAACCCGGAGCTGGGTCCGGTGGGACGGGAGGAGGACGTGAAGCGGATCAAATTCATCCGCCTCATCGGCAGCATCCTGTTTGTCATCCTGGTCCTCTTCATGGTCCGGATAACCGGGGTCAGGAGGTTCTCCCAGGGATTCAGCGCAGGCCTGATCATATGGACGGTGGTAGTCTTCTTTGACATGCTGGTGGTGGACATGGGGCTGTTCGCCCGGTGGAAGAGACTCCGCCTCCCCGCTACGGAGGACATGGATGAGGCGTACCTGGGCTTTCAGCAGAAAGGAGTCAGAGGCGCGCTCATCGGGCTGGTTATCGGTGTGCCGGTGTCCGCCCTGTCCGGTCTGACAGCCGTTCTGTTCCGCTGATGTTTCTTGAAGAGCGGCACAGAGCAGAATACACAGAGATGCCCGCAGGGGTGCAGACCTGACGTCTGTGCCCCTGCGTTT
>CAYYHY010000092.1:0-9533 GCA_964471855.1 uncultured Oscillospiraceae bacterium
TGCAGGATCTGCCGTGCCTCTGTCCATCCTGCATAACCATTTTCAAGAAATCTGTTCTGACGTTCCGACGGTTCCCCGCAGCTGCATGAGCACCTCCAGGATGTCTCCGTTTATGCAGATCGACTGCTTCTCAATCTGCCCGGGGCAGACGGCCTCCCCCGCGTTGACGGAGACATAGACCGCATCCGGGTTCCGCATGGTCATCTGCCAGAAGGGGTATTTGATGATGCCCGGGGTATTCCAGCCCACGCCCAGCTCAAGAAACAGCACCCGGCCGCCGCTGTACCGCTTCAGGAAAGCGGAATACCGCTCTGACGCCGCATGCCACCCCGCGTCCTCCACGAATCTGTCATCCGAACGGAGGTTCAGGGTCAGGGGCCGGCCGCAGCGGGGGCAGACCGGAATCAGCTCAGAGGGGATGCGCAGGTCCTCTGTGCGGCTGACCATCTCCCGCACCGCCGCCTCGTTGTCCCAGGTCAGACGGCAGCAGGGTCTGCTGCACTGGAAGAGCCCGTAGTCCCCCTGTGTATAGAAGAGACGGTCCTTGTCAAACCCCGCCTTCTGGAAGCAGTGGTCCACGTTTGTAGTGATGACAAAGCAGTTCCGACCCCCGAGCAGCTCGTAGAGGATGTCGTAGACCGGCTTCGGCGGGTCCATGTAGCGGTTGACCAGGATGTTCCGGGCCCAGAAGGCCCAGTACTCCTCCGGCGAAGGGAAGGGGAAGAAGCCTCCGGTGTACATGTCGTGAAACCCGTACCGGGCCTCGAAGTCCGGGAAGTACTTCCGGAACCGCTCCCCGCCGTACTCAAAGCCGGCTGAGGTGGAGAGACCGGCTCCGGCCCCCGCCACCACGGCGTCCGCAGACTCCAGGGCCTCCCGCAGACGTTCAGTCTGCTCCGAGAAGCTCCCGGTAGATCCGGAGGTCGATGTCCTTGAATACATTGAAAATCACCCTGACTGCGCTCTGCGTTCTCTGTTTATAGTCCCGTACCGTCTCCACTGCGATCTCCGCCGCCCGCCGGTTCGGGAAATGAAACACACCGGTGGAGATGCAGCAGAAGGCGACACTGTCCACTCCGTTCTCCTCCGCCAGTTCCAGGCAGGAGCGGTAGCAGGAGGCCAGCAGCGCCTCGTCCTCCCCGGTGACCTCCCCCTGGACGACGGGACCCACCGTGTGCAGCACATGCCCGCAGGGCAGGTTGAAGGCGGGGGTGATCCTGGCCCGGCCGGCCGGTTCCGGGTGCCCCTGCTCCTCCATGAACTCTGCGCAGCACTGGCGCAGCTGGACGCCGGCGTATGTGTGGATGCAGTTGTCGATGCAGCTGTGGCAGGGGACGTAGCACCCGGTCATGCCGCTGTTGGCGGCGTTTACGATGGCACCGCACCGGAGGGCGGTGATGTCCCCCTGCCAGATGTACAGGTCTCCGGACACCGGCGTCAGATCCCTGATGTCCGTGATCCCCTTCTCTTCCGTCACCCTCTGCAGGTACTGGTCCTGGACGGTCAGGAAGTCCCTGTCCACGGGACCCGGTTCCCGGATGTTCATGAGGGAGCGCAGCATGCGCCTCTGGCTCTGCTCCCCGGCCGGGATCTCCAGGTCCCTGAAGTCCGGCTCCTCCTGCAGGAGCCTGCGGATCAGATACTGCCTTCGCTCGGTCTGTGTCACAGCTGCCACCGTCCTCTCTCCGGTCATTGTACCACAGGGCGGCCTGGACCGGACACTCTAAATTTTCACAGCGGCCCCCGCCGGGCAGACCTGGCTGCATATGCCGCAGTGGAGGCAGTGCTCCCCCTGAATCCGGTACGGCTCCCCCGCTGTGATGCATTTCATGGGGCAGCTGGCGAGGCACCGGCCGCAGCCGATGCAGTCCCCGGTAATCCGGTATCCTGCGGCTGAGGCCTTCCCCTTCCCCAGGACATAGCGCTCCCGGAAGATGGGGTTCACCCCCAGGCTGAAGTACTCGATCTCCCCGTCCCCAATCTGAAAGACGATCCCCGCCGCATAGCGGGCGTCCCCCGGATAGAGGTTCCCCAGATACGGCTGCTCCTGGAAGATGGTGTCGATCCACTGCCTCTGGTCCTTCTCCGGCACCGGTACGGCCCGGGCCGAGAGGCGGATCATCTCCTTGTATTTCGTATATCCCAGAATCTGGACCCGGCCGTCCCGGAGAAGCTCTCCGCAGAAGGCCTTGCCTCTGGCTGTAAAGAAGTACATGGAATCCGGCTCATAGTGGATGGCGCTGATGTTCCGGATCTGCGGCGCACCCTCCCCGTCCACGGTGGCAAAGGCCAGGACACCCACGTACTCCAGTTTCTTCAGGCATGTCTGTGCATCCATGGCGGTCCTCCTCACTCGATAATCCTGCAGCGGCCGGGACGCCGGGGCTTCCCCCGGGGCTCCGGTCCCTTCCGCACCCCCAGTATGACGAAGCAGATGCAGACGAAGTTCTCCGGCACGCCCCACTCCCGCAGCAGCTCCTGTCCCTCCGGGCTGTCAAAGGTCTCAGGTCCCCGGGAGACGATGCAGGAGGCCAGACCCAGCTCTGTGGCCATGAGCACCATGTTCTCCGCGCAGCAGAAGGCGTCCGCCTCCTTAAACAGGAAGTTCTTCTGACCGAAAATGGCCGCAGCGGCGGGGGCCCCGTAGAACCCGTCCTCAATGGAGGGGTCGTCAATGACGCTGGGCTGTTCACTGGATACAAAGCTGCCTGCCAGGTTCTCCCGGCTGAACCTGGCCATGTTCATCCGCCCTACCCGGCGGACAAGGTCCCTGTTCCGCAGCCCCACCAGCATGCTCCGCTGACCGCCGCCGGCATTTGGAGCCAGGGCGCCGGCCTCCAGCACCTTCTCCATGTCCTCCCGGCTGATCTGCGTGTCCTCATACCGGCGGATGGAGTGCCTGGCCCGCAGCAGATCCATGAGCATGTCACACCGCCTCCTCCTTATATCCGGGAACTTCCTTCCAGCACTGAGGATCCGGCGCGTAGAAGTCCCCCGTCCGGCCGCTGGCCACTGCCGGGCACCCCCGGCACCAGGGCTTCAGTTCGCAGCCGGCGCATTTTCTGAACCTGTCATAGTCCCGGTAGGCCTCCATCCCGCACACCCAGACATCCGCCAGTCTGTCTGCAGATACGTTCCCCACTCTGCTCCCCTGCACTCTGCGGCAGGCGTACACATCCCCGTCGGGGAGTATGGTCAGGTGGCTGTTCCCGCAGCTGCAGCCGCCGTAGATCAGCCCCTCCTCCGCATCCGGGGGAATCACAAACTCCCCGGTCTCGTACTGGTACAGGGTCCAGAGGTGGTCCTTGAGGCTGAACCAGGTCCTGCAGCCGGACGCCCGGTACTCCCTGAACTTCCGGTCGCAGACAGCCAGAAGATCCCGGTACTGCCGGGGGGTGATCCCCGTGTCCTTCTCTGTACTGGTGGGGCAGTAGCGGGCAAATGCAAACACATCCGCCCCGTGCTCCACCACCACGTCGATGAGCGCCGGCACCTCCTCCAGGTTTGTCCCCGAGACTGTGGTCATGATGACGGCCAGCATGCCGCTTCTCTGGATCACCGGTATCTTCTCCAGGGTGGCGTCAAAGGAGCCGGGTTTCCGGAACCAGTCGTGGGTCTCCCGCAGCCCGTCCAGGGAGAGCTGGTACTTCCGGCACCCGCTCGCCTTCATTCTGCTGCAGACTTCGTCCGTCAGGTGGAAGGGATTGCCCATAATGGTAAAGGGGATGTCATGTTCCTTCAGCAGTCCGCACAGACGCCAGAAGTCCGGATGCAGAACCGGGTCTCCGCCGGTGATGTAGAAGTAGGGCAGCCGGTCCCAGACCCTGCAGAAGTCCATGCAGTTCCAGAAGGTGTCCTCCATCTGCTCCCAGGTCATGGAGCAGGGAACCCGTCCGGCGTCCTCGGCAAAGATGTAGCAGTGCCTGCAGCGCTGGTCGCAGGCGTCTGTAATGTGCCACTGGAAGGCAAAGTACTGTTTCATGCTTGCTCCCTCCTGTCTGAAGTGCTCCCGGCGGCAGATGCCGCCGGGAGGGAGGATCACTTGTCTGCTGCTCCGCAGGCAGAGGGTTTCTCCTCCGGTGCCGCTGCTCCGCAGGCTGTGCCGCAGGCGGCGGGCTTCTCTTCGGGCGCCGCTGCTCCGCAGGCCGTGCCGCAGGCGGCGGGCTTCTCCTCCGGTGCTGCTGCCCCGCAGGCCGTGCCGCAGGCGGAGCCGGGGATCTGTGCCCTCCATGCGTACAGACTGGAAAGTGCCATGGTTTCCACCTCCATCTCAGGGACCCTGCCCTGCAGTCTCATTTTATAAACGGCCCGGAAGCGCCGCAAGTACGCACTTTTTTGTAACTCAGTCACCTTTTTGTTACTTCTTGACGCCCGTACTGCGTGAGAACTATAATGACGGAAACAGACAGCGTTCGGAGGCGGGTGAAGAGAGATGATGACCAGAGAGGAACTGCCCTTCTGCCCGGTGGCCACCACCGTGCGGCTCATCGGCAGCAAGTGGAAGCTGCTCATACTGCGGAATCTGATGGACCGCCCCTGGCGGTTCAACGAACTGCGCAGGGATCTGGAGGGCATCAGCCAGAAGGTCCTCACGGAGAGCCTGCGCTCCATGGAGGAGGACGGACTGGTCGTGCGGACTGTATACCCGGAGGCACCGCCCCGGGTGGAGTACTCCCTCAGCAGCCTGGGAAAGACCATGAAACCCATCCTGGACGCCATGGCCGACTTCGGCACCAGCTATCAGGAGCTGATCCGCAGCCGCTGACCAGGCATAACCATTTTCGATTCTTTTAAGGACGCAGAGACGGCCCGCCCGGACTTCCGGACAGGCCGTCTTTCTTATCATCTGTTTATACAGCCGGTGTGCCCGGTGTTTCAGCCCTGCTCGTACCGCCCGGAGCTGAGGATGAACCGGAGGATGCGGCAGACGCAGGTCTTCAGTTCCTCAGCGGACAGGGAGCCGTCCGCCAGGGCGCTGCGGATGCTCTCGTGGTCCGACTCCTGGCCGGGCATGACCAGGTCGTTGCCGGCGCGGATGCAGCCGGCGGCCGTGCAGTCCGGACCGTACTCCGTAGTGGTCCAGTCTGTCATGATGAGCCCCTGGAATCCGAACTCTGCCCGGGCCGCCTTCATGCACAGGTCGCGGCAGTTGGCGGAGTGGACCCCGTTGATCAGGTTGTAGCTGGTCATGATGGCGGCGGGGGAGGACTCCCGTATGGCGATGCCGAAACCCCTGAGGTAGATCTCCCGCAGGGCCCGCTCGGACAGCACGCTGTTGCAGGTCATGCGCCCGTCCTCCCGGTTGTTGCAGGCAAAGTGCTTGATGGTCGCGCCGCTGCGGCCGTCCTCCTGGACGCCCCGGACGATGGCGGCTGCGGTCCTCCCGGTCAGCAGGGGGTCCTCCGAGCAGTACTCGAAGTTCCGGCCGCACAGGGGGCTGCGGTGGATGTTCATGCCGGGGGCCAGCCAGAGGTCCACATTGAACTCCCGCATCTCCTCCGCCACGGCTCTTCCCACTGCACTCTGCAGATCCGGGTCCCAGGTCTGAGCCAGCAGCGTGCCGACGGGGAACGCGGTGCAGAACTGCCAGTATTTCTCGCCCTCCATGGGGGGCTCATCGTAGAAGAGACCGTGCTCCAGGCTGACCTCCATGGGGAGCATCCCCGCCCGGCCGTCCTTTGCATAGTAGTACTGGTTGAGACGGAGTCCGGCGGGGCCGTCCGCCAGCACCACGCTGGCCACCCCGCTGTCTGCCGCACAGCTGCTGGTCTCTGCAGCAGAGCCGGATACTGTGACGCCGGCGCTTCCCAGGCTGCTGCCCTGCCCCTTGGCGGGATCCCCGGTGGTCAGGGAGATCAGCTGTTCCAGGGTCAGGGAGTCTGCCAGCTGCGTCACGGCCGGGTCGAAGGTCTCCTTCCCGTCATACTGGACCGTTCTGGTCTCCAGGTCCGCACAGCTGTACGGGACCGCATCCAGGCTGCTGCGCAGCTTCAGCAGTTCTGCCTGCCGGGCGCTGCGCTTCTCCCCAGGCAGGGAGAGCTCCGTGAGGTCCGTCTGCAGGGGGCAGATGTGCTCTGTCCGGACCAGAACCTTCTCCTCCGGGACCTCCAGGAAGCAGACCGGGCTGCTGTCCTCCAGCGAGGAGCCGATAAAGATGCCGTATGCCCCGGGTTCAAGCACCCAGCAGGCAGACTCCCCGTCGAAGGATGCCAGATCCATGGGGTTAAAGTCCATCTGCACAGTCTCCTCTTCCCCCGCCTTCAGCAGACGGGTCTTCCGGAATGCGCAGAGACGGCGGTACTCCTTCTCCAGCCTGCCCACCGGCAGGGACACGTAGACCTGGACCACTTCCTGTCCCGGCACTGCGCCGGTGTTGGTGACCGAGGCGCTGACATGGACGGTTCCGTCCCTGTCGGCTGAAATCCCCGCCGGAGAGATCCGGAAGCTGGTGTAGGAGAGACCGCTGCCGAAGCAGTAGCGCACAGGGACATCAAAGGAGTCGTAGTAGCGGTATCCCACGTAGATGCCCTCTTCATACTTCTCCTCTGCCCCCTCCCCGGCCATGCGGGAGAAGGAGGATGCGCAGGGGCAGTCCTCATAGCGGTACGGCCAGGTGTCTGTCAGCTTTCCGCCCGGGTTGACCGTGCCGTCCAGCACCTTCGCCACCGCGGTGCCGCCCTCCATCCCCGGCTGGGAGATGTACAGCACGGCGCGGACTGCGGGATACCGGTCCAGGAAGCTCAGGTCCACCACACCGCCGGTGTTGATGAGCACCACCACATTCTGGTAGAGTGTGCAGATGTCCCTCAGCATGGTCTCCTCTTCCCCGCTGAGGTACCAGTCTCCAGGCTCCGCCCGCCGGTCCCTGTTCTCTCCGGCGCTGCGGCTGAGTACCCAGACCGCGGTGTCCGCCTCTGTCTTTGTCACCGGTCCCCCTGCGGGGCGGCGGAAGGGGGTGCCTGAATACGCCATGAAGAACTCCATGGAGGCCCCGCCGCCGCTCTTCTTCAGGACCTCCGCCTTCCAGTCCTGGAGTGCCTGCTCGTAGAGCCTGTCGTACTGGTCCAGCCACTCCCCTGTGGTGAGGACAAATCCTTCCTTCTCCAGCCCCTCCCGGATGGAGACACAGGAGCGCTCGTTGACGTCCCCGGATCCGGTTCCGCCCTTCACCATGCGCACGGCTCCGCCGCCGTAGAGGGCCAGGGGCTTCTCCCTGTTTAAGGGGAGCAGGTCTCCCTCGTTTTTCATCAGCACAAAACCCGCCGCGGCCGCCTGTCCCGACAGCTGCGCGTGGACAGTCTCGTAGGGTCTGCGCTCCAGGTACGGCACCCCTGTCAGTTTCCGCTCCCTGATCCGGCTGACCAGGGTCTCCTGAAGGGACTTCTCTGTTCTGCTGCTCATTCTCTTCCGCCTTTCCAGCATGTGTCACAGTGTTTTCAGCTTCTGTTCCTAATGGTACTCCCGGGGAGCGGGGGCGTCAAGAGTCTGACCTCCGCCGCTGGCAGTTCCCCGGTCCGGCACTTGACGCAGAGTCCCTCAGCGGTTATTCTGACGGAGGACAGTCCAGGATCCCTCCTGTCCTTACACCATTATAAAGGAGATGCTCCCGTGACAGAGCAGTACAGCATATATGAGGCAGAACTCAGCGGACCTGCCGGAGACAGTTCCTGCCGGAGCGTCAGCCTCTCCGCCTCCTTCTCCTGCGGCTCTGACACAGTCAGGGTAAACGGATTCTGCAGCGGGGAGGGCAAATACCGCATCCGTTTCATGCCCCCCAGACCGGGGATCTGGACCGCGGTCACCCGTTCCAGCTGCTCCGAGCTGGACGGGATCCACCTGGAGTGCACCTGCACCCCGGCGGGGCCTGAAAACCACGGACCCGTCCGTCTGCGCAGCCAGGTCGTCCCCCGGGAAACGGAGACGCCGGAGGACCGCTTCCATTTTGCATATGAGGACGGAACCCGCTTCCAGCCCTTCGGCACCACCTGCTACGCATGGATCCATCAGCCGGAGGAGGTCCAGGAGCAGACCCTGGAGACCCTGAGCCGCTCCCCCTTCAACAAGATCCGCATGTGCATCTTCCCCAAATACTACACCTTCAACGAGACCGACCCGGACCTGTACCCGTTCACCGGCAGCAGAGAGACCGGATTTGACTTCAGCTCCTTCAGCTTCGAATTCTGGGACCGGCTGGAGGACCGGATCGCCCGTCTGGACGCCCTGGGCATCCAGGCAGACATCATTCTCTTCCATCCCTACGACCGCTGGGGCTTCTCCCGCATGAGCCTGCAGGAGGACCTCTTTTACCTCCGCTATGCAGTGGACCGGCTCTCCTCTTTCAAGAATGTCTGGTGGTCTCTGGCCAACGAGTTCGACCTGATGCCCTGGAAGAGCGTGGAGCACTGGGAGACCCTCGCCGCCGCCCTGGTGGAGCGGGACCCCTGCCGCCATCTGCGCTCCATCCACAACTGCCGGACCCTGTACGACCACTCTGCCCCCTGGATTACCCACGTGAGCATCCAGCGGGTGGATGTATACAAAACAGCCGAGTCCATCACCCAGTGGCGGGAGCAGTACCAGAAGCCAGTCATCGTGGATGAGTGCGCCTATGAGGGCAACATCGACCAGGGCTGGGGCAATATCACCGGCGAGGAACTGGTCCGCCGTTTCTGGGAGGGCTGCATCCGGGGCGGATACCTGTCCCACGGCGAGGTGTACATCCAGTATCCCCAAATCTGGTGGTCCCACGGCGGTCTTCTCCACGGCACAGCGCCGGACAGGATCGCATTCCTGAAAAGCGTGATGGAGGATGTCCCCGTCAGCGCCGTCCCCCTGGACCAGGAGAGAGAGGACGGCATGGCCGCCTGGGATCTCCCCGGCCTCGGCTGCAGCGACTGCTCCTTCTTCCTCTTCTACTTCGGCTTCAGCCGCCCCGCCTTCCGTACCTGGACCCTTCCAGAGAACTGTACCTTTGAGATCGAGCTCATCGACACCTGGAACATGACTGTGGAGAAACTGCCCGGCACCTTTTCCGGCAGCATCCGCATCGACATGCCGGAACGCCAGTACATGGCCGTCCGCATGCGCAGGGTCTGACATCTGACGGCAGTATTCGGACAGCCCGCGGTTCCTCTGCCTGCAGCCCCTTTCTGTGACAGCCGGTACCCGGCTCCAGAATCCGGGCTGCAGGCACAGCCGTTTGTACAGCATGTTTCCCCGCTCCTGCCACCTCTCCTGCGCCGGACACCACAGCCGGCATCGAAGCCCGCCCCCTGTGAGCGCAGGCTGCACAGCGCCAGATGTGTCCGGAACTGCATCTGCATGGACATATTTTCCAGTAAACTGCACATCCTGCGAGGTCATGCATTGAGGCTTCTGTTTATATTTTAAAGAAAAAATTCTGCTGCGGAAGTCAGGAGGTTGCTGTACAGGTACAACGGTCTGTTGTGCAATGCAGGCAGTTTCAGAAAAGCCTGGACCTTCCGTGAGATCTGTTCGCAGTACAGGAATGTGTCATCCGAGTTCAGCCCCAG
>CAYYHY010000093.1:0-9492 GCA_964471855.1 uncultured Oscillospiraceae bacterium
AAAACGTATAGGTTTTGGTAACCCCCTGGTCCGGCTGCAGAACGGGGCTGAGGGGGCAGCAGAACGCCCCTGAGTGCCTGTTGCAGCACCAGGGGACGGGGTTTCTGCCGGTCATGTGCCGGCGGGAAACGTGCGGAAAGAATGAGCAGATTACCGGCAGTTTTCCATGCAGGGGGCGGCAGCGGCAGTGAGCAGATTCTCTACCTATGAATACGAAGAACCGAAGGACTGGATTCGGAAGCAGCTGCAGAGAACGAACCACACGGTGGAGGAGATCCGCCTTGCCTGCAGGAAGAACAGAGAAGGTCTCAGCGCCTTTCTTGCCGAGCGGGTCAGGGATGATTTCTGGCCCCCCATGACCCCGGAGGAGTGGGGAGAGCTGACAGACGAGTGCTGTGAGGCCTACCAGCAGCAGCTCAATTTCAAGCGCGCCGGAAGCGACGGGGTTCTGACCGATACCAGCCAGGACAACATGCTGGGGGTTCCGCAGGGCCAGTATACCTGCTGGCAGCTCTACAGGCAGAGGCTGGAAGAGGAGTACGGGTGGAAGGAAGGAGCCCTGGTGGCACTGGAAGGGGCCGCCGGCGGAATCCTGCGGAAGCTGAGTCTGAAGACGGAGCCGGGAAAGCCCGTCCGGGGACTGGTGGTGGGCAACGTGCAGTCCGGGAAGACAGCCAACATGGAGGCCCTGATGGCCATGGCGGCGGACCACGGATGGAACATGTTCATCATCCTGTCCGGTTCGATTGAGAACCTGCGCATCCAGACGCTGGACCGGATTGACAGGGACCTGAATGCCGGTGACGGCAATCTGCACTGGTACCGGATTGACCAGCCCGCCCCCAATGGAAGGCTGAACAGACTCCAGAGCCTTCACCTGGGTCCGGGCTCCGAGAAGCGGTACTTCACGGTGTGCCTGAAAAACAAAACGCGTCTGCAGAACCTCATCGGGTGGCTCCACTCGGACGCCAAGTCCCACGGTCTGCTGAAGATTCTCATCATCGACGACGAGGCGGACCAGGCGGGCATCTCCAACACCGCCGTCCCCGTGGGCATGGAAGAGAAGGAGCGCAGGGGAATCAACGAACTGATCGTGCGGCTGGCGATGGACCGCAGACCGGGCAGGGGCGGCGCCCCGGGGAAGCCGGCGGCGGCAGTCAACTACATCATGTACACGGCCACGCCCTATGCAAACTTCCTGAACGAGAGCACGGACGAGTCCCTGTTTCCCCGGGACTTCATCTGGATGCTCCGGGCGGCGGACGAGTACATCGGTCCGCAGCAGATCTTCGGAAGCAGAACCGGGGAGGACCGGGAGGAACTGGACATCACGCGGGTCATTCCGGAGGGCGATCTGGAGAAGATCCGCTCTGTATACGACGGGGATTCAGACCGGCTGCCTGACAGCATGAAGGATGCAGTCTGCTGGTTCATCGCCGCCTGTGCAGTCATGCGGACATGGGGATGGAAGAAGCCGGTCAGCATGCTGATCCATACCAGCCAGAAGCAGGTGCACCACGATGCGGTGGCGCAGGCGCTGTCAGCCTGGCTGGGCAGGGCGGCCCGCACGGGGGAGCTCTTTGCCCGCTGCCGGGATGTCTACCGGGCGGAGACGGCCAGGGTCAGCAGGGAGACCTGGATGCGGCAGATCGGGACCTTCGGCCGCAGCGCGGAGGAGATCAGGGTATGTCCCCCCTTTGCGGAGATCGAGCAGGCCCTCCGGGACATCCTCTCGGTCAGGCTCAGCCACATCCGGATGGACGGGTCGGGGAAGCCCGCATACACCCGGGGTCTCCACCTGGTGATCGACAACTGCTCCAAGAACGGAACCACTCCGGAGGGGGAGCATGTGCGGCTGGTCTATCCGGACATGAACAGCCAGGATGCCCCTGACTTTGCGACCCTGTTCATCATCATCGGCGGAAGCACCCTGTCCCGGGGCCTGACCCTGGAGGGGCTGGTCAGCACCTTCTTCCTCCGGGGCTCCGCCCAGGCGGACTCCCTCATGCAGATGGGGCGCTGGTTCGGGTTCCGGCGCGGCTATGAGCTGCTGCCGAGGATCTGGATGACAGAGGACACCATCGAGAAGTTCCGGTTCCTGGCGGAGCTGGATGCGGACATGCGGGAGGACATCAGGAAGTACGAGCGGGCGGGGGTCAGGCCGCAGGACTATCCCCCGGCGGTGCGGGCGACCCCCAAACTGAGCTGGCTCAGGCTGACATCCAGGAAGCACATGGTGAATGCCGTACAGGCGGACATGGACTTCACCGGCGTCAGGCCGCAGACGATCCTCTTCGACGAGAACGCTGAAATTCAGCAGAAGAACATTGAGATCACGGAGCGGTTTCTGGCGGGGCTGGGCCGGGAGGCGCAGGTGTCTCCGGACAGGAACTCCCTCTGCTGGCGGGACGTGCCGGTGGAGACCGTCATCGGGAAATTCCTGCGGGCCGGGTTCCGCTTTGCCGAGAGGGCCAGGGGCTTCAACGAGACGGCCGCTCTCTGCAGCTGGCTTGAACAGCTCTCCGGCGAGTCGATGCTCAGCCGGTGGAGCGTCATTGCGGCAGGGGCGGGGGAGATACAGGACGCCGGGAGCCGCCCCTGCGATGCAAAACACTGGGAGGCGGCAGGGAAGCTGCTGGGGAAGGTCAACCGCAGCAGGCTGGCGGTGGAGCCGGAGGGCTGCATCGCCATCGGGGTGCTGAGATCCCTCAAGGACCACCTGGCGGATCTGCCCGGGTCCGTCAGCCGGCCAGGCACGGCCATGACCCAGGAGTACATAGATGCGGCGCGGAAGGAAGCCGGCATGGACCAGGTTCCCATGCTCCTCATCTACAGGATCGACGGGCAGTCGAAGGCGGCCCGGGGGACCAGGCGGAAGGACATGAACTTCGGCAGCGACATCATCGGCATCCAGCTGTGCATCCCCGGGGGACAGAAGAAGATGGCCCGGAAACTGACGGTGCGGATGCCGGCGAGGGACCCGGAGGACGACATGGAGGAGCAGCAGACCTGATGCAGATCGAATACGGAGAACACGGAAGGATGTCGGAGAGCGGGAGCTCCCTGCTCCGCCTGATCCAGAACCAGAACATGCCTGTGCTGGATCTGCTTGTGCGGGAGTGCGTGCAGAACTCCCTGGATGCAGCGAAGCCGGGGACGGCCGCCGTGCAGGTGGACTTTCTGGTGGGCTCGTTTGCCAGCCGGCAGCTGAGCCGCCACCTGGAGGGCATAACGGCGAGGCTCAACATGCAGTTCCCCCGGGAGCAGGCGGACTTCATTGCAGTCAGGGACAGGGGCACGGTGGGGCTGACCGGTCCCGTCCGCTACGGCGATGTCACGGACAACCGCTTCGGGAACCTGCTGAAGCTTGTCTACGAGATCAGCAAGGCCCAGCAGAACGAGGGGGCCGGAGGTTCCTGGGGTCTGGGGAAGACGGTCTACTACCGGGTGGGCATCGGTCTGGTTCTCTACTACTCCCGGATCTGTCAGGACGGAAGGTACCAGTCCCGTCTGGCCGCCTGCCTGGTGGAGGATGAGACCGGGAGGAATGCGCTCCTGAACGAGAAGGGCGTCCGGAGGGGCATCGCCTGGTGGGGGAAGAAGGACTGGCCGAGAAACAGCACCATCCCTGTGGACAGCGAGCAGGAGATTGCGGGGATCCTGAACATATTCGGCATCCCGCCTTACAGGGACACAGAGACGGGCACCACCGTGATCATCCCCTGGATCCGCCCGGAGGCCCTGCTGAACGAGGCCTACCCCGTCAACGCCAGCCGGAATTCGAGGCCGCCCTGGGCGGGCCGGGTGGACAGCTACCTCCGTACGGCGGTTCAGCGCTGGTATGCCCCCAGACTGTACAACCGCCGCTACGGGCACGGTCCGTATCTCAGAGCCACTGTGAACGGAAAGCCCGCAGGGCAGCAGATGATGCCGGCCTTCCAGGCGATACAGGACCTCTACAGACTGGCCGCCGGCTGTGACCTCGAACCGGGCGCCCTGCTCTCCCCCGGGGATGCGGTCATCGAGACCATCGCCCTGCGGGGACCGCTGGAGCAGGGGCACACAGCCGGCGTGCTGGCGTTTGCAAAGCTCAGCAGGAGCCAGCTGAGGATGGACCCGCCGGACAACGAGAAGTCCCCCTACCAGCAGATCACCAATCTCGGGCCGGCGGATGACAGCGACGGCGAGCAGACGGGCAACGCCCCCGTTATCTGCTACACCCGGAAGCCGGGCATGATCGTTGGATACGACATGAACGGCCAGTGGACCCGGGGCATGCCCCGGAGCGGGGAGGGGGAGTACATCCTCGGCATCTTTGTCCTCAACTCCGCCAACACCCTGAAGGACATACCGGCCGAGTCCGGGTCGCAGCAGAAGATGTCCCTGGAGGAGTACATCCGAAAAGGGGAGCTGGCAGACCACTCCAGCTGGGAGGACCGGAGCATCGGGGGACACAGACCCGGAATCGTGACAGCCATCCAGAAGAACGTCATCCGCAAGGTGAAGGGGGCCTACGGAGGGCAGACCGCCCCGCCCCCGGACCGGAAGAACATCGGTCTCGGCCGCACACTGGCCGACCTGCTTCTTCCCCCGGAGAACTTCGGCAGGGCCGCCACGCCGCCTCCCGGGCCGCCGGGCGGCGGAGGAGGAGGGGGCGGAAAGGCCGGCGCCGGTCTGCGCACATCCAAGTGCAGGTACACCGGAGGGGGCCTGGAGATCCCCTTTGAGCTGGCGCTGACGGAGAACCCCTGCATCCTGCAGGTGCAGGTCATCACCGAGCGGAAGGCCTATGACGCGGACACCTGGGAGACCGAGGTGGAGAAGCGCTTCCCCCTGGAGCTGACCGGGGTGAAGTTTGAGACGGAGCGGATCAGGAGCCGGAAGGGGAAGCCCAGGAATGTGAACGGAAGGATTACCGGACGGAACCGCCAGGTCAGGGGCCAGTGGTTTTCGGCTGAATACAGGGAATCTGCGAAGTTCCAGACGTTCTGCGGCGTGACGGTGCAGGGGAATGCTGACAAGTGCACCGTGAAGGGGACGGTATTTCTTGCGTTTTCTGACAGCAGCCTCCAGGGAGGTCTGGAAATCAGGGAGGTGAAGCCCGATGAAGGCGCAGTTTAAGACGTTTCCCGAGCTCACCGACGCGGACCTGGCGGCCGTCATGTACCGGGGCGGGCAGCTGGAGTGCACCTACCCCGCCGACTCCCAGGAGTCCCCTCTGAAGCTGGAGCCCCTGGGGGAGGCAGCTGACAGCGGAAGGGCGAAGCTCAGCGATCCCCGGGGCATCTGGAGTCCCGAGACCCACGGGCTGAAGGTCTCCAGGACATGCGAGATCATGCAGCCCCAGCGGCTGTTCGGGTCGGGGGGCATTGTTCCCCTGAACGGGACTCTGGGGATCGCCCTCAGGTGGGCCTCCCCGGGGACGTCCCAGTGCGGGGTCATCCCCTTCGGGCAGATCTCCCGGCTGAAGCCGAACCGGCCCTTCCCGGTGTCCCATGTATTTGACCCCGGGGAGCTGAAGGGGACCCTGAAGCTGCAGACCATTCTCTACCTGGCGGAGGCAGGCGCGGCCTCCCCCGGGGAGGCCTTTCTCGCCCGCACCCCCGGCACCGTGCTGGGGGTCCTGGACAGATGGGAGCTGATCCTGGAGGGAAGCGGCTCCGTCTTCCCCATCTCCTCCGTGGCGAATCCGGGAGGCCCCCTGTGGACGGTCTTTTTCGACGAGAGCGCGGAGGCCCTGACGGACCCCTTCAGCGAGGAGTACGTGGAGATCCGGCTCAACAGCGCCCACCCCGCCTACCCCCTTCTGCAGATTGAGTCCGCCCCCATGGAGTCTCCCCTGTTCCGGGAGGTTCTGGCCTCCGCCCTTACCGTAATCGCCCAGACGGCCAGGGAACTGCTGGGGGATGACTGGGAGAGGGTCATGCAGAGCCAGGACCGGGAAGAGGAGAAGGTCTGTGAACCTGGCTCCATTGCAGAGGCCATGTACTACTTTGTCACCCGGCTGAAGTGGGACATGAGCTCCCCGGCCAGACTGGCCGGGTCCGTACGCAGCTGCATTGAGAGCGGCGGCGCGGGGAGGTCATGAGATGGAATGGGAAGAGCTCTCCAGGGCAGATGCCCAGGTCTGCTATGACAGGTTCATGGAGACCGGGGAGGCAGACTGCCCCCCGAAGTTCATGGAGCTCCGGAGGACGCTGCTGGACCTGTTTCAGAAGAGTCTGCAGGAGATCGGCATAACCGAAGACGGGATCAGCAGCGGCAACAGCCGCTACCTGCTGGACCTCAGCTTCGGCCTCAGGCTGTATGAGGCCTTCCGCAGCCAGAAATTCAGCATGAACCTGCGCCAGGCCTCCTCGGAGGGGATCTGGCGGTTCCTCAGCGTCCGGGTCATCCCCGACGCCGTCAGCCTCCGGTGGGGCAGAGGGGAGGACCACCCGGACCGCTACTGGAAGAAGACCAACCGCATCTGGCTGCGGACCATCTGGTGGTACATCCATCTGTCCTGGCAGGGAACTTCCGAGGAGACCCGGGAGGTGCTCAGGGACAACAGCACGGACGAGATCCTCCAGCTGGTGGACCGCCGGGGCCGGGACGGATACCGGGTCAGCACGTGCCGGGCCATGATGAAGAAGCTCAGCACCATAGACCCGGCGGAGAGGCGGCAGAAGCAGCTGTTCCGGAAGACGCTGGTGCTGAACACGGCCCGCATCCAGGTGATGGAGCCGGAGCTCTGCGAGGGCGGCAGCGACGGCTATGTCCAGCAGCTGTACAGCTATTTCATGTAAGGGGGGCGGCGCCGTTGGAGCTTCTCGATGCCATAGAGGACAGCTTCTACAAAGTGTTCCCTGACAGCGCCATGCGCATAGGCGCGCTCCCGGAGGAGTGGCCGGCCTGGACGGTCCGGGACGGAAGGGGGATCTCCGTGGCTGTGCCCTGCCCGGACGACTGCGAGTTCCACGCCCGGTTTGCTGCCATCACCATGGCGGCGGACTGGTGCAGGATCGGCTCCGACTCCCGCCATGTCCTGATGCTCACCTGCCGGGACATGCGGCTGCGGAACCCCTTCGCCGTCGTCTGCCGGGACTTCATTGAGCCGGGGGAGGACGGCAGGCGCAGAAGCGGCCTGGTGAACGAACCGGCGGGCTGGTGGGAGGACTGGAAGGACACCCTGGGGAATGTGTCCCGGAACCAGTCCGTGCACGGAGTGCTGGGGGAGATGCATGTGCTGGCGCAGCTGGCCGGTCAGGGCTGCAGACCGGTGTGGAACGCACTGACCGGGGGCACCCGGGACATCGAGGTCCCGGGGACCTTCAGCGTTGAGGTGAAGTCGACCCTGAAGCGGTACGGGTACTGTGTGGAGATCAGCAGTGTCTTCCAGCTGAGCGGAAACGCCCTCCCCCTGTATCTGGACCTTGTGCGGTTCGAGAGGTCCGCCCAGGGCATCTGCATCAACAGCATGGTGGACAGGCTGGTGCAGTGCGGGTTTGACCGCAGCAGCCTGGAGGAGGGGCTGGAGGACGCCAGCCTCCCCCGGGGGGCGCCCCAGCGCAGGGAGCGGTACGCCGTGATCGAGCACAAGCGGTACCCGGTGGACGACCGGTTTCCGCTGATCACAGAGCACTCCTTCAAGTGGGACCGGATCCCCCGGAATGTCGTTCACTTTACCTACGCAGTGGATCTGTCCGGCGTAACTGGCGAGAATCTGCTGTGACCGCCGGAGATGGGTATTCATGTACAAAGTGGTTGAACTCTTCAGCGGGATCGGGAGCCAGGCCAGGGCGCTGCAGAATCTGAAGGTGGAGTATGAGTGCGCGGGGACCTGCGAGTGGGACATCCATGCCATCGCCGCCTACGACCTGCTCCAGAATGCGGACCCGGTGATTCCGGACGAGATCATGCAGCTGACCAAGGCGCAGCTGCTGGAGAGGCTGAAGGACCTCACCCTGAGCAACACCGGCAAGGAGCCGCTGGAGTACAGGGCGCTGTCCACCTACTCCCTGAACGTCCTGCGCCGGATCGCCGCCTCCATCCAGCGAAACCGGAACTTCATCGACATCAGCAGCCTCACGGGGGACCGGATGCCGGAGGGGGTGGACATCCTCACCTACTCCTTCCCCTGCCAGGACCTCTCCAACGTGGGGGCCTTCCACGGCTACATGAAGGGCATTGACCCGGGCTCCAACAGCAGGTCCAGCCTCCTGTGGCAGGTGGGGCGGATTCTGAACGAGATGGCCGGAGCGGGGAAGAGCCTGCCCCGGTTTCTCCTCATGGAGAACGTGCCGGCCCTGCTGAACCGCAGGCATCAGACCAACTTCATCGAGTGGGTCAGGACCCTGCAGAGGCTGGGGTACGACAGCTGCTGGTACCCCCTGAACGCGTCGGACTTCGGCCTGCCCCAGAACCGGCCCCGCCTGCTGATGATCAGCGTCCTGGTGGGGGAGGACGAGACGGCCCGCCGGGCGTTCTGCAACTACGCCTACTGCAACAAGACAGAGGACGTGATCAGCGCCTACTGCAGCTCCGAGTTCTACCGCTGCGCGACGGTCCGGGATCTGCTGCGGACGGACTACAGCCGGGAGGACCTGCTGGCCGAGGCTGTGGAGTGCACCCCGAAAGACACCGTCTCCCGGCGGAAGATCTGGGAGGAGAACCCCAGGATCGTCCTGGAGGACGGTACAGTGAACCCGGAAGTGGACGTGATCCGGACCATTACAACCAAGCAGGACAGGAACCCCAACTCCGGGAACCTGTACTTTGACCTGGGAGGGGAGGGGAGCAGCAGATTCCGCTACCTGACCCCCCGGGAGTGCCTGCTGTTCATGGGGTTTACGGACAGAGACTACGAGATCCTGCGGGACCACAATGAGGAGTACCACAGGGGCGACCAGCTGTTTGCCAGAGACAAGATCATCCGCCTGGCCGGCAACAGCATCCCGGTGAAGCTGCTGGAGGGGATCTTCCTGCAGATCCTGTATATCGACGAGCTGTTCCGGCGCATCGACGAATTCCGGGCGGGGGAAGAGGCGTTCAGAGACCGGGCGGGGAATGCAGCCAGGACCCTCAGCTCCGCCCTGTTCCGGCTGGGGGTCCGGATCCGGAGACCGGCGGCTGACCTGTCGGCGGACCTGTACTACACCAGATACCAGGTGGCTGTGTATCTGAGGACAGACCTTCTGTATGCCGGCACGGCCCGCCTGGCAGACTGCAGAGAGCAGGTCAGACAGCCCCTGGAACTGCTCATCTGTGACGAGCGGAACCAGGATCTGGAAAAAATCCGCAGGAAGGTGCAGGCGGAAACCGGCTGGCTGGGGGTTGTGGTCAGGGAGGAGCAGGTGAAGGACCCGGAGGCGGTCAGCAGGCTGCACCGCATCATTGTCCAGCACGCCGTGACCGACGCCCCCGGGGAAGTTGTCGTCCTGGAGTAAGACAGAAACAGGGAGCGGAGCCTTCTGCGGGCTCTGCTCCCTGCTTTTATACAGCCAGCGCCTG
>CAYYHY010000094.1:0-2527 GCA_964471855.1 uncultured Oscillospiraceae bacterium
TTCATCTACGACAACATCATGTACGCCGAGCTGAACACCAAGTCCGACTACTGCCAGGAGTGCGGCTGGGACGGCGAGATCGATATTGTCAACGAGGACGGCAAGCTCATCTGGAAGTGCCCCCAGTGCGGGAACACCGACCAGAGCAAGATGAATGTGGCCCGGCGCACCTGCGGCTACATCGGAACCCAGTTCTGGAACCAGGGGCGCACCCAGGAGATCAAGGACCGGGTGCTCCACCTCTGATCCATTCCTGACAGACCAGTCAAACAGCAGGTACCGGAGCGCCGGACCCCTGACGGGTGCGGCGCTCCTTCCTGCCCGGGAGGCTTCTCATGTACTACGGTGAAATCAAGGACTGCGACATCGCCAACGGAGAGGGCGTGCGGATTACTCTGTTTGTCTCCGGCTGCACAAACCGCTGCAGGGGCTGTTTCCAGCCGCAGACCTGGGACTTCAGCTACGGCCAGCCCTTCACCCGGGAGACGGAGGACCGCATACTGGACATGCTGGCCCCCGGCTATATCAACGGGCTGACCCTGCTGGGGGGCGAACCTTTTGAGCCGGAGAACCAGCGGGTTCTGGTCCCCTTCCTGCACCGGGTGCGGGCAGAGTATCCGGACAAAAACATCTGGGCCTTTACAGGCTTCACTCTGGACATGCTGCTTGCAGAGGGCAGCCACCCCCGCTGCGAAGTGACCGACGAATTTCTCTCCCTCCTGGACGTCCTGGTGGACGGTCCCTTTGTGGAAGAGCTCAAAAGCCTTGTCCTGCGTTTCCGGGGCAGCAGCAACCAGCGCCTCATCGACCTGAGGGCCTCGAAGGCTGCCGGGAAACTGGTGTTCCTCCCGGACAGGGTCATTCCCCCGCCGCCAGGGAAGAGGCAGTGAACTGCCTTCCGCAGGGAACTGAAACTTCTGCGGGAACGGCTGAAAGCACTGGCAGAGCAGTACTCTGTATAAACGGTCCCCGGTCTGGTGAACAGGCCGGGGACCTCTCTGTCTTCGGATGACCTCTCAGGTCCGTACACCAAAAATCCGCAGCTTGAGCAGAGGCGCACGCCTGCCGGAGAGGGCGGTTCCGGGAACCTTCCCGTACCGCTCAAGCACAGGCGGTTTCACCCCCTGTTCCGGTCTGCGGCCGCTGCGCCGGACAGCTGGAATCAGTGCCGCGGTTCCGCCCGTCCAGCACAGAGGTGCAGAAAGCGGGAGGGCAGCCGTTCCAAAGGAGGGGATGAGCACCGCCGCCGTCAGAATCAGGGTTCCCGCCTCCCCGGCAAAGGAGAGGACTACAGGAAGCCTGTGCCCCCCGGCCAGCAGGGAGCAGCGCAGAAGATGCATCAGAGCACAGGCCGGCAGGAACAGGGCCGCCCCGCGGACAGTCCGGCAGATCACGTCCTCCGGCATGTCAGCTGACCAGGCAGAGAGCGCAGGGGCAGCGGCATGCAGCCCCGCACCAAGCGCAGCGGCGGCCGTCAGGACCGGCAGAATGCGGAGACGGCCCCTCCCGGCCGGGTGTCCGGCAGACACAGCGGCACACAGAGCGCAGAGGCAGACCGCCGTCTCTGCCAGCACAGCGGCAGCCCCCGCCGGAGCGGCTGCAGACTGGACCGCAGCGGTTCCGGCTGCAGCCGCAGAGAACAGAACTGCAGGGTACAGCCCGCCGGCGCACAGGGAGGTCAGGATCTTCCTGTCCGGTTTCAGATCTCCCGGCCCCGGGGGCGGCATGCGGCGCAGCACCCGGACTGAACAGACGGTCCCGGCCGCTGCCCAGGCAAGCAGCGTGGCCAGAGCGGTCCCCACCGTCCCCATCCGCACAAGCAGCAGGTCCAGCAGGCCGTTCACCACCGGAGTCAGGACGAGAATACACAGCGGCGTCCCGGCATCTCCCCGGGCCCGGAGCAGGGCGGAGGTCAGGCAGAAGAGGCACAGGAACGGTACCGCCGCAGAGAGAACAAGGACAGTCCGGCCGGTTTCCCCCGGAACCTGCCTGCTGAACAGGCAGCCCCCTGCTGTAAGAACCGCCGCCAGGACAGCCGTGAGATATCCTGCGTCTGCAGCCCTGCGGCGCTCCCCGGCTGCCCGGGAGACAGAGCTGGAAATCACAGCTGCGCAGAGACCCGTCACCAGGAGAGCGGCCGGACCTGCCGCGCAGACGGCAGCCAGCGGCTCCTGTCCCAGGAACCTGCCGGCAGTGAGCACATCTGTGAGAGTGCAGAGCTGCTGTACAAGCATGGCAGAGAGAGCGGGCACGGCAGACAGAAAGACCGGGTCTGCAGGCCGGTCCGCTTTCAAGTTTCTTTCCACTGGAGATATTCCTCCTTTCGGAATCAGTGGCAGTCCGGAGGGAGGCTCAGACCGGGGATTCCGCATCCGGACTCTCCGCTCCGGAGTCCCACATTATAAGCGGACCCGGTCCCGGTTTCCATGGCAAAACTGCACGAAGGTTTCCCGCCCGGAGGTGCGGAATACTGCAGCCCTGACAGAATTGCGCAGATGCCTGCTGCTGGACCTGCCAGCTGGGAGAC
>CAYYHY010000094.1:2627-9429 GCA_964471855.1 uncultured Oscillospiraceae bacterium
TCCGGCTGGCAGAGGATGCCTGGCAGAATTTCACCCCTTCCCCTCTTCCCCGGGCGGGAAATACCTCTGTTCACGGAGGCTCATCTGTGGTAATATGGGGGTGATTTCTGTTTGGGAGGGGTCTGCCTTGTCCTGCAAAGAAGAGTTCATCGAAATTTTCAGGGAGAACATCCACCGCGACGGTGCGGATAAGCTTCTGGATTACCTGGAGAAGAAGAGCGACTTCTTCACCGCACCCGCCTCCGCCTCCGCCCACTGCTGCCATGAGGGCGGTCTGTGCGAGCACAGCCTCAACGTATACCACAGCCTGCTGGACTTCCTGTCCGGCGACAAGGCCCAGGAGCTCTACGGTCTGGAGTACAGCCCGGAGACCATCGCCGTCGTCGGTCTGCTCCACGATGTCTGCTGCACAGGCTGTTTCAAAAAGCAGCCCCAGGGCGGCTATGCCTTCAATGATCCTCTGCCCTACGGTCACGGAGAGAAGAGCGTCTACATCATCAACGGCTTCATCCGCCTCACCCGGGAGGAGGCCATGGCCATCCGCTGGCACATGGGCTTTGACGGCACGGAGGACCGGGCGCTGGTGGTCCAGGCCTTCAAGAAGTACCGCCTCAGCTTTGCCCTGGCGATGGCCTGCATGGAGGCCACCTATCTGGCAGACGACGAACTCTGATGCCCGGACAGAGATACTCCTGGAAGCAGGCGCAGCAGCTCCCCCTGCATTATTTACATTTTGTTCATCGGCGGGCATCTTGACGGAATGCCTCCAGAGCGTTAAAATTTAACAAAAGTTTGATTGCAGGCAGGAAAATGCCCGTTTGTGCGCTCAAGGAGGCACCCGTCATATGATTCGGAATACGCTGCAGCGTTTCATGTACGGCCGCTACGGAATTGACCAGCTGAACATCTTCCTTGTAGCAGCCTACGCTGTCCTTGTCCTTCTGCAGGGTATCACCGGCTTCCGCCTTCTCAGCCTGGTCGCTTTCGCTGCAATCGTCCTCGCATTCTTCCGCCTCATGTCCCGCAACGTGGACAAGCGCCGCGAAGAGAACGCAAAGTTCCTGCACATGGTCCGTCCGGTGGTCTCCTGGTTCCACCTCAGACGCACCATCGCGAAGGACAAGGAGCACTTCTATTTCAAATGCCCCAACTGCGGCCAGCAGCTCCGCGTCCCCAAGGGCAAGGGAAAGATCTCTGTCACCTGCAGAAGCTGCGGACACACTTTTGAGGCGCACAGCTGAAACCAGACACTGCACAGCACCGGCCGGCCGGTGCTGTGTTTTCTTCTGCCCCCGGGGGCTGGATGCTGTCCAATTTTCATGAATTTTCCTCTCCGGCCGGCGCTTTTTCTCACTGATTTTCCAATATGCGGTCCCGGGACTGGACACAGAGCTCTGCTGCTGATAAAATTGCCGCTTAAGCCAGGGAATACACGAAAGGAAGTTTTGCTATGACATACAGAGCCGGTCCGGATGACATGATCCCTGTCAGGCGTCCCGCTGCTGTAAAGAAGCCTGCCAGCGCATTTCTGGACGAAAAGCCCTTCCGCCGGGCGGCCAGGGCCGCAGCGGATGTCTCCGCCCGCATTGCCGCCATGGTGCAGGAGGCTGTGGACCAGCTGAAGGCGGAAACCTTCCTCTCTGTCCCGGAGGAGCCGTCCGCAGCCCCTTCTGCGGCCGGGGAGGACGGTGTCTCCCCTGCTGCTGACGCTTCCCGGTCCCTGGACGACTTCGAACGCCGTCTGGCCGCCCGCCGGGACGAGCTGAAGTGGCTCTACTGTGAACTGTATGAGGGCGGGATTGACTCCTACCGCGACTTTGAGAACATGCTGCGCCGGATGTGGTCGGAGCGCAAGCCGGAACTCCGGGCGCAGGACGCCGCCCGGGAGGCCAGCCCCGAGTGGTACCGCAGCCAGACCATCCTGGGCATGATGCTGTACACGGACGCCTTTGCCGGCACCCTGAAGGGCGTGGAGGAGAAGCTCCCCTATCTGCAGGAGTGCGGCGTCACCTACCTGCACCTCATGCCCCTGCTGTGCAGCCCGAAGGGCCGCAGCGACGGCGGCTATGCCGTCTCTGACTTCCGCGCCGTCCAGCCTGAACTGGGCACCATGGACGACCTGGAGGACCTGGCGGACGCCTGCCGCAGCGCCGGCATGAGCATCTGCCTGGACTTCGTCATGAACCACACCAGCGAGGAGCACGAGTGGGCGAAGCGGGCCAGGGCCGGGGAGCCCGGGTACCGGGACCGCTACTTCTTCTATGACAGCTGGGACATCCCGCGGGAGTTTGAGAAGACAGTGCCCCAGGTGTTTCCCACCACCGCCCCCGGCAGCTTCACGGAGCTCCCGGACACCGGGCAGATCGTCATGACCAGCTTCTATCCCTACCAGTGGGATCTGAACTACGGCAACCCCCGGGTCTTCAACGACATGACGGAGAACCTGCTGTACCTGGCCAACCGGGGCATCGACGTCATCCGCCTGGACGCCATCCCCTACATCTGGAAGCAGCTGGGCACCAGCTGCCGCAACCTGCCTCAGGTCCACACCCTGGCCCGCATGATGCGCCTGGCCTGCGAGACCGTCTGCCCGGGAGTGGCGCTGCTGGGCGAGGTGGTCATGGAGCCCGTCAAGGTGGCCCCCTACTTCGGCACCTACGAGAAGCCGGAGTGCCACATGCTGTACAACGTCACCACCATGTGCACCACCTGGCACACCCTGGCCACCGGCGACATCGGGCTTCTGAAGCACCAGATGGAGACCATCTACTCCCTCCCCAGGAGTTTCCTGTTCCTCAACTATCTCCGCTGCCACGACGACATCGGCTGGGGCCTGGACTACCCCTGGCTGCTGCAGCACCGGGGTCAGCAGGAGGTCCCCCACAAGAAGTTCCTCAACGACTGGTTCACCGGCCGCCTGCCGGAGAGCCCCAGCCTGGGGGAACTGTACAACGACGACCCCCGTCTGGGGGACGCCCGGCTCTGCGGCACCGCCGCCTCCCTCACCGGCCTGGAGTCCGCCGTCCGCAGCGGCACCCCCGAGGATGTGGACAGGGCCGTCTCCGTCAACCTGATGCTCCACGCCTGGATGCTCTCCCAGAGCGGCATCCCCGTCATCTACAGCGGCGACGAGGTGGGCAGATTCAACGACTGGTCCTACCACGACAGCCCGGACAGGGCGGCAGACAGCCGCTACATCCACCGGGGCAGCTTCCAGTGGGACCTGGCCGCCCAGCGGCACACCCCCGGCACATACCAGCAGAAGCTGTTTGACGGTCTGAGAAAGCTGGAGACCATCCGGGCCCATGAGCCCTGCTTCAGCGCCGACGCCGAGGTGCAGGTGGTGGAGAGCTGCAGCAACCGGGTGCTGGCGGTCAGCCGCCGCATGGCGGGGCGGGAGGTGCTCTGCCTGTTCAACTTCAGCCCGGAGCCCGCAGCGGCCAGCGTGCTGCGGGAGGGCAGCTATGCGGACCTCTGCAGCGGTCAGGAGATCGGCCGCCCCCGGGGCATCCGCATGGAGCCCAGAAGTTTCCTGTGGCTGGTCTGCGGGGAGGCCTGAGGGTTCCTCCCCTCCCCCGGGCGGCCCGTTACATGTCAATTTTCTTGCGGATGCCGCCTTGACATCCCTGTTTTCTGCTGATATACTGCTTTAGCCGCATTGAGCGGGTTTCCAAACGGGTTCTGTCCCGTACCTGCAAGAGCGAGCCCGTAGTAAAGGAGTGAATTTCATGCAGGCTATCATTGTCACCGGAGGCAAACAGTACAAGGTGAGCGAGGAAGACGAGCTCTACATCGAGAAACTGGATGCCCAGGAGGGTGACCAGGTCACCTTCGACCAGGTTCTGGCACTTATCGACGGGGATTCCGCCACCTTCGGCACGCCTGCCGTAGAGGGTGCTTCCGTCACCGCCACGGTGGTGAAGAACGGGAAGGGCAGGAAGATCCGCGTCTTCAAATACAAGGCCAAGAAGAACTACCGCCGCCGCCAGGGCCACCGCCAGCCCTACACCAAGGTGAAGATCGACGCCATCAACCCCTGATGACTTCTGCATCTTTCCATTTTGACGGCAGCCGCATAACCGGATTCGAAGTGTCCGGCCACAGCGGCTATGCACCCGAGGGGGAGGACATCGTCTGTGCAGCCGTCACCAGCGCCGTCCGCCTGGTTGAGTGCGCCCTCAATGACGTGCTCGGTCTGGAGGCCCAGGTCAGAGTGCGGGAGAAAGACGCGTCCGTCTCCATCAGACTCCCCGCCGGACTGAGCCAGGCCAATGAGGATGTCTGCCAGACTCTTCTCTCTGCGCTCCTGGTCCACTTCGTATCACTGGCTGAGGAGTACCCTGAAAACATCACAGTTCTGGAGGTGTAATCCATGCTGAATATCGGTCTGCAGTTCTTTGCCCACAAGAAAGGCGTCGGTTCCACCCGGAACGGCCGCGACTCCGAGTCCAAGCGCCTGGGCGTCAAGCGCGGGGACGGCCAGTATGTCCTGGCCGGCAACATCCTGGTGCGCCAGCGCGGCACCCACATCCATCCCGGCAGGAACGTAGGCAGGGGCAGCGACGACACCCTGTTCGCCCTCAAATCCGGCCGCGTCCGCTTCACCCGCCTGGGCAAGGACCGCAAGCAGGTCTCCATCGAAGAGGTCGAAGAGACTGCCTGATTAATTCGCCATTCTGGAGGCCGCAAACAGTTCACGTTTGCGGCTCTTTCTGTATTCCCGGCACCCCGTCCCTGTATTTCCACTTTCGTCAGGAGGCTAACCATGGCAGCACCCTTTTCTGATACAGCACGCATCACCGTCCGCTCCGGAAACGGGGGGAACGGCGCCGTGGCATTCCACCGTGAAAAGTACATCGCGGCCGGGGGACCCGACGGCGGGGACGGCGGCCGGGGCGGAGACATCATCCTTGCGGTGGACGACCACATGACCACCCTGATGGACTTCCGCTACAAACGGAAATATGCGGCGGAGAACGGCCAGGACGGCGCCGGCAAGCGCTGGTCCGGCAGAGACGGGGCGGACCTGGTCATCCGGGTGCCCAGAGGCACGGTGGTGAAGGACGCCGAGACCGGGGGCATCATCAGGGACATGTCGGACGACGAGCCCTTCGTGCTCTGCAGGGGAGGCCGGGGCGGCTGGGGCAACCAGCACTTCGCCACCCCCACCCGGCAGGCCCCCCGGTTTGCAAAGGCCGGACTGCCGGGGGAGACCCGGGAGATCATCCTGGAACTGAAGCTCCTGGCGGATGTGGGGCTGGTGGGCTTCCCCAACGCAGGCAAGTCCACTCTCCTCTCCGTGGTGTCCCGGGCCAGACCCAAGATCGCCGGCTACCCCTTTACCACTCTCTTCCCCAGTCTGGGGGTCGTCTCCGTGGACGACGAGACCTCCTTTGTCATGGCCGACATCCCCGGCATCATCGAGGGCGCCGCAGAGGGGGCCGGGCTGGGCACGGACTTCCTCCGCCATATCGACCGCTGCCGGCTCCTGATCCACCTGGTGGACGTGTCCGGCACGGAGGGCCGGGACCCCGTGGAGGACTTCGACATCATCTGCTCCGAGCTGCAGCGGTACTCCCCCCGGCTGGCCTCCCGGAAGATGCTGGTGGCCGCCAGCAAGATGGACATCCTCTCCGACCCCGCCGCACTGGAGAGACTGCGGACCCATGTGGAGGAGAGGGGGCTGGAGCTGTTCGAGATCTCCTCCGCCTCCCATGCCGGCGTGAAGGAACTGATGCAGCGCACAGCCCGGGAACTTGCTTCTCTCCCGCCCGTCGAAAGGTACGAGCCTACCTATGTAAAGCCGGAACCCGCTGTCGACACCTCCGGAGAGGTGTCCATCCAGCACTGTGACGGCACCTGGGTGGTTGAGGCCCCCTGGATCTCGCGCCTGGTCGCCAATGTAAACTTCTCCGACTTCGAGAGCCGCAGCTGGTTTGACAGGAACCTGCGCCAGTCCGGTCTGTTCGACAGACTGGAGTCCATGGGCATTCAGGACGGAGACACCGTCTCCATCTGCGGCCTGGAGTTCGAGTACCAGCACTGATATCCGTCCGGACAGTTCCGGACCGCAAGAAAGGAGACTGCAAATGCGCAGGAGCAGATGTTTATCTTCCATTCTGGCCCTGTTTCTTGCCCTTGCCGTGCTGCTTCCTCCCGCCTTCCCTGCTGCGGCAGCCGGAACTGTCCCGGGAGAGCAGCATCACTGGTACAGTGACGCCGCCAGCCGGCTGCGGGAACTGGGGATCATAGACAGCATTCCGCAGATGGCCTTTGTTCCGGAAGGTCTCATGACCCGCTCCATGTTTGCCTGGGCCTTCTACAAGGCCGACGGCTCTCCTCCCCTGGGGGAGGGGGAGATGCACACCTTCCGGGATGTCAGCAGCGACGCCTGGTGTGCGGAAGCAGTCCTGTGGGCCTGGCGGAACCAGGTCATGATCGGCTACAGCGATACCGCCTTCGGCCCCGGCGATGCCATGACCAAGGAGATGTTCGCCAGGCTGACCTGGAACCACATGGGCTCCCCTGCACAGGCGGCCGATGTGGCGGACTTCCCCGACCAGGACCAGGTGAGCAGCTGGGCCACGGAGGCAGTGAACAGCCTCCACTCCGCCGGGCTGATCATCGGCAATGAAAAAGGGATGTTCGAGCCCCAGAAGAACATCACCCAGGCGGAGGCGGCCACCCTGATCTGCCGCTATCTGGACTACCTGAAAGACCACCCGCCGGCGGAGACCCCTCCGGAGACAGAAAACCCCGGAGGCACAGACACCCCGGGAACCTCTGATCCCGGCAGCTCCAG
>CAYYHY010000095.1:0-9387 GCA_964471855.1 uncultured Oscillospiraceae bacterium
TCCTGGTACATCTGATAGATGATGGTGCAGGTGCAGCCCACCGGCACGTTGCGGAAGTAGACCGGACCGTCCGTCTCCAGTGCGTTGATGCGGTGGTGGTCGATGATCTCCAGCACCTCCGCGCTGTCCATGCCCTCGGCTGCCTGGCTGGACTCGTTGTGGTCCACCAGAATGATCTTCTTGCGCTGCATGTTCATCAGGTTGCGCCGGGAGACAACCCCCACGTAGAGCCCGTCCTCGTCCAGCACCGGGAAGTAGCGGTGCCGCAGGGAGGCCATGACTCTGGTGACGTCCTCCACCGAGCTCTCCGGTGTGAAGGTAACCAGATTTTCGCTGGTCATGTAGTGGCGGATGGGGGCCGACTGGCAGATGATCTGCCCTATGGCGTAGGTGCTGTATTTGGTCCGCATGATGATGCAGCCCTTCTCGTCCGCCAGCAGGGTCACCGCTCTGGAGACCCGGGAGTCAGCACAGACCACCATGCAGGCGGCGTCCATCTCGATGGCCGTCAGCTGCCCCTCGACCCGGCTGCCCACAACCACAATGTCCCCCTGATGGATGGCCTTCTCCATCTGCTCCGCATTGCCGGCGCCGATGACGATGCGGCCCTCCACCTTCCGGCCTTCCACCGAGCCGTGAAGGATCTCGGCGTCCAGGGTGTCCGCAATGCTCTGGTAGCTCGTACTGGCGCTGGCCAGCACGTAGGGGTCCAGGCTGTTCATGTTGGCCGTGGCGATGTCCTTCATGGTGACGACACCCTTCAGATGCCGTTCCTCATCTGTAATGCAGAGGGTGTCGATCTCCTGGTCCCGCATGATCTGCCACGCCTGCCGCAGGGTCATCTCCCCGCTCACTCCCTGCATGCGGCGGATCTCCACATCGCACAGCTGGGGGCTGGCGTCCAGCAGGGGCGCAGGGGCCGGGACCTGGAAGTGCTGCAGCACAAATTCCGTCTCCCGGTTCATGGCCCCCGCCCGGCAGGGGATGTACGTATGCCCGCTGTCTGTGGCATTCTTGAGTCTGCTGTATGCAATCGCTGCGCAGATGGAGTCCGTGTCCGGGTTCCTGTGCCCGATGATCCGGACCGTCTGTGCATTGTCAAATCCGTTCTGTTCCGCCATGTGCTGCGGCGCCTGGGACTCCGGGAGCCCCCCGGGTCCGTGCGCCTTCCCGTCCTTTCCTGCATCATTTCCGCAGAGCTGCTCTGCTGTTCCTGCCGGGGTCCCTCCGGCCGCCGGCTTCCTCATGCCTTCCCGGCACAGTTCGATGGTCTGCTGGGAGTTTCATGCGCCGCTTTTCAGCGCAGGATCACCGGCTGCCGCTCTCCGCCTTTCTTCCATCTGTTTTCTGGTACTGCGGGTCCTCTGGTAAGAATCCCTGCTGCCTTTGGGACGTCCCCCTTTGGACTTCACTGGTTCGGGGCAGCCCGCTGCTTCCCGTCTGGCACGTTCTTCTGCTTCCTTCGCTTCGCGGGCAAGAGTGCTCCTGTTCCTGGAGCCTTTTGGTCTGCCCCCGGGATGCCTGGGTCTGTTTCCCTGGGTTTCTGGAGCAGACTTCTCCCGGGCTGCAGGACTGCTGCCGCCGGCACTGACAGATCTGCTTTCAGGAGCAGAACTCCTGGTGGGGGTGTTTGGCCAGGGAAGTGCATTGTACTGGTCTTCTGCGGGACGATCAGCGTCCTGAAGGATATACCGCCTGGTCAGCTCAGGCGCGAAATCTCTGAGCATGTCAGCTGTGATCCCAAGCGCAGCCAGCAGATCCCGCTGTGAACTTCTGATGTTTTCATCATAACGGTATTTGCCGTTTATCAGCGTATACTGTACATCTCCTGCCTCCACAGCCGGTCTGTCAGTCTTCAGATTCAGCGGCAGGCAGGCCTGCTGGATTTCATACCTGAGGGCAGAAGCCACGAAGCCCGCAAAGAACTTCATCCGTGCTCCTGCTGTGAATACGCCCGCAGCGTCTCCGCCCAGATCACCCTTAATATGTCTGAGCGATTCCTCAGCTGCCATTCCTGGCCTGCATGCTGCCATGGTCTGCTCTGGTGTCATCTCTCTATACGTCGCTATGGCAAAGAAGCCGGCTCTGCTGATATCAGTACTTGCAGCCTTCCTGTCCAGCACCACTGTCCGGTTTTTTCCTTCTCCCTCTATATCCAAATACTTTTTGAGCCCGCGCGGGACAGAAGCCCTGACGCCTCTGCTTATATTATCCTCAATAGATTTCTCTGCATCATATATGTCAATTAAAAGCTTTCTTTCTTGATTTCCAGCTCTCTCCGGGTCATAAAAAAGAGATATATTTGATGTAAACGGTGAATCCTTGAAAAGCCGGCTCTCTCCGGCTGTGCCATAAATTCCGTTCCCTGTGTTGTTATCGGGATCGCGGATACTGCCGCCGTATAAACTGACCATTTCCTCGAATCCATATGTGTTCTTCCTCAGCTCTGCAGCATAGGGAAGCCCTGCGTCAGTCAGCAGGCGGAACGTGTCCAGACTGCAGAAGCTGCTGCCGCACAGTACTCCGGCCACGCTGATGCTGCGTGCCCTGAAGTATTCGACAGTCTGGTGAACGAAAGCGGCATCAGTCATGCCGCCCTCAGGCAGAAAGCATGCTGCTGGGCGTCCTGCATCAGCACCGTTTCCCTGGACTGCCCAGATGAACCCCGCACCAGACCCGCCGCGCCTGCTCTCATCATCACCCGGTTGAGCAGGGGCACTTTCCTCTGCATCACAGCCAGCATCCGGCCGGTCCAGCACCAGGCATACTGATTCCAGTCCTGCTTCGATACACCGCTTCAGCCGGAGATCCAGTATTTCCCTGGAGCAGTTCCCGTTCTTCGGATCGGAGAGAATCTCTGACCAGGCGCTGTCACTGAAGGGGTGTCCTGTGAAGGTAACCTCACCGGCAGGAGCCCCGCACATCAGACAGTCAGCGTTTTCCCTCTCCGAAATCAGAAACATGGCATAATCCATGATCATGTTCGCGTCCCGGGTGCCCCGCACCTTTACCATGTCCTCATAGAGTCCAGTTTTCTGTGCAGCGCCAAGAACAGCAGCATACAGACCTGCTTTCAGGCTGTACGGCTGCGCCGCATGCGGAGCTTCGGAATGAAGCCTGTTCCATTCCCTGCTGTGAAACTTGAAGTAGCTGGAGTTTGGGTGCATCATCTCCTGGCTGACCGCATAGCCTATCAGGATTTCCCTGTTCGGCGGCGCCGGGGGATCGTATACCTGACCGTTTGAATAAATTCTTGCCCCCGGCGGTATGGGTACTTCAATGTCCCGTCTCACTCGCCCCATTCACAGCACCTCCTGTTGTGCAGGTGTCCAGAATCTGCAGCGCAGCCGGCATATGCAGAGCGTCCGGCTTCTCATTCTAGCACAGACTTCCCCAAATTGACAGTACCCGCTGGAATCATCCGGCTATTAAGCCGGGAAAACGGCGGCACACCTTTCCCGCATGCCGCCGTCTGCACCATGTTCACTTTTTCCTGGCCGCTGAGCTCCGTCTGTCCTCCGCTTCCAGCTCCAGGAAGAACCGGTACCAGGGGACAAGGAAGCGGAAGCCCTCCAGGACCTGGTCATACAGCCCCGGCTCATAGAGGAGGTCCCCGCAGCTGTATTCCGCCAGTATGTCCACATTCCTGCTGTTGTACAGGGGGCTGAGCAGGGGACCGGGGTCGCCCTTCGGCTTCTTGTACTGCAGCGTCTCCAGCCGGAACTCCGGCCGCTCCTGCAGCTGCAGGACCAGGCGCTCCACCGGCTCCGGGTCTGCATCGATGCGCCGGCGCAGGCAGTCCATGAGGGAGAGGCGCGCCCTCCAGAAGCCGGTCCCGTAGCTGTACCCTTCCGGTGCGATCTCAAAGTAGAATCCGGGCTGAGCCTCGGCCGTATCCGAGGAGCGGATGGTCAGCCACAGATGGTCCCGGTAGGGCGGCTGACCGTGCAGCCGCCGCCTGTCCCGGTAGATGCGGCAGACCTTTGTCATCAGATGGAGTTCCGGGTACTCCATGTCCATGGTGTTCCAGAGCTTCCCGGCCAGCTCCCGCATGGGGACGTCCAGGTACACGTGACACTCCTCTCTGTGGTCACTGTACCAGTCGGGTGTGTTGTTGAAGCGGATGTTCCAGAGAAACTCCACCGATTCGGGCATAAACCCTTTGAACATCAGGCATCCTCCCCGCTTCCGCCCAGGCCCTCTCCGTCATCCGGATTCTCCGGCTGGGTCCCGGGGTCCGGCTCCTCCGGCTGCACATCTGTTCCGGGATCCTCCTGGGTTCCGGGGTCCTGGCTCTCTGTGCCCGGGTCCTCCGGTTCAGAGGGTTCCGGTTCCACAGGCTGCTGGGGTTCGGGCTCCGGTTCCGCAGGCTGCTGCGGCTCCGGTTTCTGCTCTGCGGGCTTCTGTTCCTGGGGTTTCTGTTCCGCCGGTTTCTGTTCTTCCGGTTTCTGCTCGGCAGGCTTCTGTTCTTCCGGCTTCTGCTCCTGGGGTTTCTGCTCCTCCGGCTCCGGCTCCGTGTCCTCCGGTTCGTCTGTCTGTCCTGTGCCGGGTTTGCCGCCGGCCCAGTTCTCCGGGTTCCCGTCCAGGGGGTTGTAGAAGTAGGTGTTGGGCCGCATCCTGTATACGCTGACCCCCATGTCCTGCTTCTTTACCAGGCTGCCGTCCTCCTCGTAGATGTTCCGGTAGGTGTGGGCGGTCCAGCCTGTGTAGGCGTACTGTTCCCTGTCCAGAACCAGAGTGCCCCGGGGCACGTCCTCCTTGGGGGAGTAGGCGGTGGTGGGCTCCACCTTGTCATACTTCTCGCTCTCGGGCACGGCGTAGCGCCCGCTGGTGTTGGTTCCGTAAATGCGGACGGTGAGGTAGTTTGCACCGTTTGATGGGTAGTAGGACGCGGTGATCTTGATGGGTCTGTCCAGGCTGTTCCGGAACTGGAAGTCCTGCACCCCGAAGTATACGGTGGCGTCCATGCCCAGTTCCACATAGCCGGTGTTGAATCCGTGGTTGTGGCGTTCCACAACCTCCAGCTCCGTGTGGAGGACGGCATAGTACAGGGTGGAGGACACCTGGCAGGTGCCGCCCCCGTAGTCCGTGGAGGACTTGCTGCCCTGGTAGATCGGCGCCTCCAGATAGCCGTTGGCCTTGGAGCGGCTGCCGGTAGTGTTGTTGTAGGAGAAGACCTGACCGGAGCGGAGGATTTTCCCGTCGATGGCCTGGGCGGACAGCTCCACGTTGTGGCGCCGGTTGGCGCTTCCGCTCACTTTGGTGGTTCCCTCCCCCAGCAGATCCGGGAATACGGGCTCAACCGGCTCCTCGTCCGTCTCCCTGGGTTTGGTCATGATCAGGGGCACCGTGTAGGTCTCCCCCTCCTCCGCCGCCTCATAGGCTGCCCGGGCGGCCTCCACATCCATGTCTACGCCGAAGGTGCCGTTGATGATCTCCATCTTGTCCTCGGACAGATGGTCGTCCACCACTTCCACATAGATCTCGTCGCGGATCTTTTCAAAGTCGGGGACCTCGGGGGGCAGGACCTCCTCCTCCAGCACCACGCTGACCGGCTCCGTGCCGTCAAATTCCCCAAAGGCGCTGATAACCGCCTCCTCGGCGGCCTCCCGGTCCACGGCGACCCGGGTGACACCCTTTGTAAACGTGAGGACCCCGGTCTCCAGGTCCTCCGTATACTCCCTGTCCCCGTCCCGGCTGGAACTGGAGGAAGCCTCAGGATCCTCCGGGCCGCCCTCCGTCATGGAGAGAAAATCCGCACTGACGCCGTCATCCTCCCCGGCGGAATCGGACGGGATGTCCCCGGCTCCGCCTGCGGTGTCCACAGCGTCCAGGCAGCGGTCCAGCTCCGCCCGGCCCTGTGCTGTGAGGGTGACGGAACCCAGCTCCATGCGGCTGCTTCCCAGCATGTGGGAGACATAGCGGTATCCTGCGGTGAGGAATGCCCCGTCCCCCGAGGCCATGGCCTCCTGGATCAGGGCGTCCGCGTCCACCTGAAAGCAGTTCCCCTTCAGGTAGGTGGTCCCGCCGGAGGTCTCCAGCGCCACCACATCGGTGTCCGCGGCCATGTTCAGGAGCGCGGTGCGGGCCTCCTCCTCCGTCATGCGGGACAGGTCCACCCCGCCCACGGAGATGTTGGGCATGATCCGGCTGGAGCTGCTGACCCAGGCGCACATGAGCAGATACCCGGCCAGAACCAGAGCCAGCACGGCCACCAGGATCCGGCCCCTGCTGCGGTGCCTCCGGCGCCTGCGCCTGCGGGGCGCTCCGCTGCTGCTGTAGGAAGAAGAACCGGAAGAGGACCTCTGCGAGGAGGACCTGGACCGGTCTGATCTGGATGATGAGGACCTGGAGGACCTCTCATATGGGGATCTCTCATCATAGGAAGATCCTCCGCTGGATGACCGCGGCGTATGGGACCGCTGGCGGCTGCTGCCGCCCGCCGCACTGCGGCGATCGTCCTCCATAAGGGACACGCTCCTTTCTCCGGCTCCTGCCGGCGCTGAGTATCAGCCCCGACGGGCTGGTTTTTCTGTCTGAGCTGCGCCTTCCGGCACGCCTGCATTATACCACCCGCCGCAGAAGGTGGCAACAGCAAAAGGTCCCCAAAAAGCCGCCCTCCGGACCTGCCGTTCTGTGCAGACCTGCCCGGTCCCGGTCCATCTCCCTGGCAGTCTGTATTTCTGCCGCCGCTGCCAAACCGCTGTACTTTTCCCTGTACCGGGAGTATAATGTGGTCTGTGCCCGCTCCCCGTCTGCCGCTCCTGCGGCACCCGGGCGGGTTTGCCGCAAAGTTTCATCTTGATTTTATTTTTTCAGCGGCTCCTTTCTGCTAAGATAGGGCCGTGAGTCTGAGAGCGGGAGGCAGCTGCATGAATTCCAGCCAGAAAAACAGGGGAGACGTCATCTACTGGGTCATCGCCGTGATCCTGATACTGACCGGGACCGCCGCCCCCATCGGCATCCTGATGATCGTCCTGAAGCTCCTGGGGGGCGGAAGGCGCAGCAGGCAGCAGACCTACTCCAGCAGCCGGAGCCAGGGTCCGGTGGGGGCCCGCACCACCTGGCAGGCGGTGCCGTCCAGCAGCAGATACCGCACGCCCCCGGTCCAGAACGGCGCCGCCCCGGGATACCGCCGGGATGCGCCCCCTCAGAGCCAGACCGCCTGGAACCAGGTGCAGCCCGGGTACAGGGAGCAGGGTCCGGTCCAGGGACAGGCCCCGGAGGCAAAGGAGAAGACTCCGCTGGAGAAGTTTGCCGTCAGCGCCCGGAACATCACTGTCATCGGCGGCGCCGTCACCGCCATCTTCGCCCTGGCCTTTGCCTCTGCCCTCCTGAGCGGAAGTTCCATGACAGAGGTCATCCTCATCCTCTGCTTCACCTGCGCCGGCGCCGGCGCCCTCTGGGCGGGCATCCGCAGGCAGAAGCAGCTCAAGCGGTTCCGCAGCTATCTGGCCATGATCGGTCACAGAAGCAGCATCTCCGTCTCCTCCCTGGCCGCAGCCACCGGTCTGAAGCCCTCCAGAGTCCGGGACGACCTGACCGACATGCTGGACTGCGGCATCCTGCCCCAGGGTTTCCTGGACTGTGGCAGCGACCGGCTGATCCTCTCCGCCGAGGGCCTGCAGGAGGAACCGGAGGAGAAGAAAAAGGAGGAGGCACCTCTGGAAGAGGAAAAGGAGGAACCCGGTGCCGCGGGGGATGTCCTGGCGGAAATCCGGGAGGTCAACCGCATGATAGACAACCGGAAGATGTCCGCCCAGATCGACCGCATCGAGGCCATCACCGCAAAGATTCTGGACTACCAGAAGTCCCACCCGGAGCGGGAGGCCCAGCTCCACACCTTCCTCAGCTACTACCTCCCCACAACCCTGAAGATCCTCCGGGCCTACGCCCAGCTGGAGGACCAGCAGGTGGAGGGGGAGAACATCACCTCCGCCATGAAGCGCATCGAGGGCATGATGGACAAGGTGGTGGACGGCTTCGAGAAGCAGCTGGACCAGCTGTTCCAGGGGGATGTCATGGACATCACCTCAGACGTGGAGGTGCTGGAGCGGATGATGGCCAGAGACGGCCTGACCGGGAAGGATGGCATCACTCTCACGCTCTGAGCACCCCCGCCTGTATTCGAAACTGCCTCCGGGCAGATGCAGCAGCGCCATGGAAGAGACCTTCCATGGCGCTTTTCTGTGATGCCGGTCCCTCAGGCCAGGGCAAGGCTGAAGGTAAAGTCGTAGCGGTCAGGATAGTTCTCCAGGTGGACGCCGTTCCCGCCGGGAACCAGATTCCGGAAGGCGATGCCGACCTGGGCGGAGAGCACCGTACCGGCGGCAGCCTCCGGTCCCATGGTGCTGAGCAGCTGTCCTGCCACGGCAACCGCCAGGTCCACTGCCGCCGTCCCCTGCTGTGTCTCTTCCCCGTCTCCGATCCTGTACACGGGCTCCTCCCCGTCCGGATAGACGGTCACGCTGTAGGCCGTGTCCTCTCCGCTCTTCACCTCCAGGTCCACGCACTCCATGAGGGTGTGCCCGTCCATCCGGCAGTCACCGAAGACTGTCCTGCTGTGGCTCCGGGCAAATTCCTTCACGTGCTCCGTAACGCCGCTGAGGAGGGCCTCGTCAGGGGTGACATCCCGGTCCCGCTGGATGGAGGCGAGGACTGCATTGACCACGGTTTCTGCATCTCCGCTGTCCATCCCCGTGAGTACGGCGGCGATCTCTGAAGCATAGGCCACGGTGCTGACCGCCCAGCCCCCCTCAGTCAGGGATTCGGCCTCTACCGTCTCCTGCCTCGTCTTTTCTGATGTCTCCACACTGCTGAACTCCGCCCCGGCAATTTCCAGCACACCGGTCTCCACGCCGTCCGGACCGGCTGCGGTCACCTTAGCCCCGCTGTACTGTGCCATGGTCTCCTCCACAAACCTGCCGATCAGGTCTCCCGCCGTATCCTCATCCTCCGGCACCTGGGAGGAAGAGGAACCGCTGCCCCCGGCGGAGGAGCCGGTCCCGCTGCTGCCGGAACTCCCGGACGTGTCCGGGCTGCTGCCGCAGGCGGCCAGCGAGAGCAGCAGGGCCGCTGCCGCAAGAGCTGCAAAGATCCGTTTCATTCTGTTTTCTCCTCTCTTCCTGCCCCCCTCCTGGAGCAGGGGGCGTCTGCTGTGCATTGTACCGCAGTTTCGGAAAAAAGCAACACAGTCTGCAGTCCCCTCCCCGGTCCCCTGAGCCGCGGGTTCTTTTCTTCCTGGTTTTTACACAAGAAGCCGGCTCTCCTGCACCTGCAGCTGATCCCTGCAGGGAGTGCCGCCCGGTGCTCCACGCCTTCTCTGGCAGCAGTCCGCAGGGAATCTTACAGAGATTTGTCAGTCTCTGAGAAGACCACCAGCAACTG
>CAYYHY010000096.1:0-2005 GCA_964471855.1 uncultured Oscillospiraceae bacterium
TTCAAGTACGGCCGCATCGACTGGCTGGAATCCAACAACGAGTACTGGCTGGAGCAGGACGCCCGCCTGCGCACGGACTTCCACATCACCACCGGCTTCCAGGTGGAGGACATGCCCCGGATCAAGTACAAGTCCAGGATGAAGGAGTACTACCACCGGGCGGGGATCCCCACGGCCCGCTACCACCTGGTGGACGACGAGGCCGGCTGCCTGGCCTTCATCGCCGAGGCGGGGTACCCCGTGGTTGTGAAGCCGGACAACGGGGTGGGCGCATCCCACACCTACAAGCTCTCCAGCGACGAGGAGCTGCGGGCCTTCCTGGCGGAGAAGGACCCGGATGTGCTCTACATCATGGAGGAGTTTGTCAACGCCGAGGTCAACTCCTACGACGCCATCATCGACTCCCACGGCAACCCCATGTTCGAGACCGGCAACGTGACCCCCATGTCCATCATGGACATTGTCAACGACAACGACAACTCCATCTACTATATCCTCAAGGAGCTGCCGGAGGACACCCGGAGAGCGGGCCGGGCCGCCGTGAAGAGCTTCGGCGTAAAGAGCCGCTTCATCCACTTCGAGTTCTTCCGCCTCACCCAGGACCAGGAGGGTCTGGGCAGGAAGGGGGACGTGGTGGCCCTGGAGGTCAACATGCGCCCCAGCGGCGGCTTCACCCCCGACATGATCAACTTCGCCCACTCCACCGACGTGTACAAGATCTGGGCGGACATGGTCGCCTTCGACCGGTCCACCAAGCCGGTTGGGGAGCACGCCTACTGCGCCTATGCCGGCAGGCGGGACGGCAAGAACTTCGTATACAGCCATGACCAGATCATGGAGATGTACGCGTCCAGCATGCGGATGGTGGCCCGCATCCCCGACGCCCTGGCCGGCGCCATGGGCAACCAGATGTACCTGGCCACCTTCCCCACCCATGAGGCCCTGGAGCAGTTCTACAGCGACGTCCTCAAGTGCTGGTAAGAGCCGGAACCCCCGGGGGAGAGGGACAGGACGCTGAAGGGGAGCCAAATTTTCGGACAGCCCCCTATTGCTTTTCCCACAGGGAACGGTTAGAATAATGTTCAGTCTCAGCAGGAGGGTACTTTCATGAGTGAAGAATACGGTCCCGACTATCTTTCCCTGATAGACGAAGACGGCAGAGAAGTCGAAGTCGAAATCCTGGATGAGCTGGAACGCAACGGCACCACGTACTACGCCATGGTGCCGGCAGGGGAAGGCGCAGAGGAGAGCGAGGACTTCGGACTGGTTCTCATGAAGGTGATCCAGGAGGACGGGGAAGATGTCCTGTCCACCATGGATACGGAGGAAGAGGAAGAGGAGATTCTTGCCGCTTTCCAGGACCGCTTCTTTGCAATGGAGGAAGGGGAAGCACAGGATGCTGACCCGGACGGGGAAGAGACATAGTCAGCAGTTCCTCCTGCCCGGTGCGTGATGGGCCCTGTTAAACCCACATCTCTAAAACGGGATGCCCCACTCACGGCGTGGCCTGCAGGCCTCCCGGCCCCCTCGAGGTCAGCTGGACGTTGGAAGCAGACAAGCGCCGTGGAGGCAACCCACCTGCTCGTACTCGTGCAGGTTTTAATCGGGTTCACACGGCCAGGGCGGGGTTTAAGGACACGCGCTTCCATCCCGGTCATTTTGCCGGGATGGAAGCGTTGTCTGTTTCCGGGGGTTTCCGGCGCAGACAGCAGAATGTTCCCTGCAGCAGGGGGAGATTCTGCCCTGCCTTCCGTCCTTGAGAAGGGGGATGCGGTTCCTTAAGATTCCGCCGGACCCCTTGTCCTTCAGACTCCTGCCGTGTATAATGCACCCTGCTGTCTGTCTTGATAATACAGGGAAGGTTGATGCCCCGATGACAACCAGAAAAATCTGCTCTGCCCTTCTGGCTGCGGCGCTTGTCCTGGGTCTGGCCGCCTGCGGCAGCCGCGGGGATGACTCCGGGTCCAGAGCTTCATCCGGCTTCTCCAGCTCCGGGAGCGGGGGA
>CAYYHY010000096.1:2105-7253 GCA_964471855.1 uncultured Oscillospiraceae bacterium
CCAGCCCGCGGATCCGTACCAGAACCTGAAGCCCGGCCCCCTGGAGGGGGCGGTTCCGGAGAGTCCCCCTGTGGACCCCTCCTACTTTGATGATGCGGTCTTTGTGGGGGACTCGGTCAGTCTGAAACTGGAGTACTATGAGGCCGCCATGAACAGGCTGGGGAACGCCCAGTTCCTCACCGCAGGCAGTCTGGGCAGCGGGAACGCCCTCTGGGAAGTCAGCGACGAGTCCGTCCACCCCACCTACAACGGCACCAAGATGCTGCTGGAGGACTCCATTCCCCTGACCGGGGCCAGGAAGCTGTACATCATGCTGGGGCGCAACGACCTGGCGGTCTACGGGGTCGAGGGCTCCATCGAGAACTTCGTGACCCTGATCGGAAAGATAAAGGCCAATGCCCCTGACATTGCCGTCTATGTGGAGTCCATGACTCCCCTCTCCTCGGGGAGCACGCTCCGGGACAGCTCCGCCCACAGCATTGAAAACGGGGTGCTGTACAACCAGAGGCTGCTGGAGACCTGCCAGCAGCAGGGATGGAATTTCGTGGACGTGGCCTCCGTCATGTACGGGGAGGACGGCTTCCTGAAGCGGGAGTACTGCAGCGACCCGGACAACATGGGCATGCACTTTACGGACGCCGGGTGCGAGGCGTGGATCAACTACCTGTATACGCACACCGCTTGATAAACGGAGGAAAATGAATGAAACGACTGCTGACCCTTCTGACCGCAGCGGCCCTGCTCCTGAGTCTGGCCGCCTGCGGGAACCAGTCCGGAAGTTCCGGCACGGGCTCCAGTGCCGGCTCCCAGTCCGGGGGCGGCTCCGGCGCCGTCGACATCGCAGGACTGAAGGACACCATCATCTCCGACCTGTCCATCCAGGATCCCATGGATCTCCCGGCGGAGCAGCTGGGGGAGCTGTACGGCATTGACGCTGCCGATGTGGCGGACTCCGCCTGCTTCATCACCATGGGGGGCACGTTCCCCGATGAGATTGTCATGGTTGAGGCTGCGGACGCAGATGCGGCCGCCAGGATTTCTGAGAAGCTGGAGGCCCGCCTGGACGAGGTCAAGACCCAGTCCCAGAACTACGATGAAGAGAACTACGCCCTGGCCCAGGCCTGCCGGGTGATGGAGAGCGGAAACACTCTGGCTCTGTTCCTGTCCCCTCAGCACGAGGCCATGGAGAACCTCTTTGAGGAAGCCGCGAAGTAAAACAGCAGGACGGGCCTCCGCGCCCGTCCTTTTTTCCTGCGCCTTGAGAAAGGGGAGAGCCCCTCTGTGGTCTTTTCAAGCACATTCTTCATCTTTTTCTTCCTGACCGCTGTCCTGGTCCTGGACCGCCTGCTGCCCCGCCGGTTCCGCAACCCCATGCTGTTCCTCTTCAGCCTGGTGTTCTACGGCTACGGGGAGCCGGTCTACATCCTGCTGATGATGGTCTCCATCACCCTCAACTATGTGAGCGGGCTTCTGATGGGGCGCTTTGCCGGCAGCCCCCGGAAGAGGAAGGCGGTTCTGGTGTGCTGCGTGGCAGTGAACCTGCTCCTCCTGGGCTGGTTCAAGTACACCGGCATGATCCTGGATACCCTGCGGCAGATCCCGGTGCTGTCCTTCCTGCCGAGCCCGGAGATTGCCCTGCCCATCGGCATCTCCTTCTACACCTTCCAGACCATGAGCTATGTGATCGACGTCTACCGGGGCAACTGTGCCCCCCAGAAGAACTACATCACCTTCGGCACCTACGTGGCCCTGTTCCCCCAGCTCATCGCCGGCCCCATCGTCCGCTATGTGGACGTGGAGCAGCAGCTCATGTACCGGGAGGAGACCCGGGAGAAGTTTGCCTGGGGCGTCCGGGTGTTTCTGGTCGGTCTGGGGAAGAAGGTCCTGCTGGCCAACCAGATGGGCATTGTGTGGGACCGGCTGAAGTTCGCCGGAGAGGCAAACGGAATCCTGGGGGCCTGGGTGGGGGTGACCGCATTCTCCATCCAGATCTACTTTGACTTCAGCGGCTACTCCGACATGGCCCGGGGCATGGGGGCCATGCTGGGCTTCGATTTTGTCAAGAACTTCGACTACCCCTACCTCTCCAGAAGCGTCACGGAGTTCTGGCGCCGCTGGCACATGTCCCTGGGCACCTGGTTCCGGGAGTATCTGTACATCCCCCTGGGGGGAAACCGCCGGGGGAAGGCCCGCCAGTGCCTGAACATCCTCATCGTCTGGACCCTCACCGGCCTGTGGCACGGGGCCAGCTGGAACTTCCTGCTCTGGGGTCTGTACTTCGGCGCACTGCTGATCCTGGAGCGGCTCTTCCTGCTTCCCCGCCTGCAGAAGGCGCCCGCCCTGGGCCACCTCTACTGCATGCTGGCGGTGACCCTGAGCTGGGTTCTCTTTGAGTTTACCAATCTGGGGGAGATGGGGCGCTACTTCTCCACCATGTTTACTCTGAAAAACGGCATCATCGGACCCGATGCGGCGTACCTCGCCCTGTCCTATCTGCCTCTGTTCCTTGTCAGCATTCTGGCCTGCACGCCTGTCGTCAGGCATGTCTGGGAGAGGTGCCATGAAACTCTCCCCGGGCGGATCCTGGAACTGGGGGGAGCGGCTCTGATACTGCTGCTGAGCACGGCCTCCCTTGTGGTTTCCAGCTACAATCCGTTCCTGTATCTGCGGTTCTGAGGAGGAGGGGAGCGCGAATGAAGTCAGATCCGAAGAAAAAACGCGATCCGGTCTCCATCCTCTTTGTGACCGTCCTTCTGGGCACCTTCCTCCTGTTCCTCCTCCTGCCCAAGGCGGAGAGGTCGGAGAACGAGAAGCGGGAGCTGAGCCGCTTTCCGGCCTTCTCCCTGTCCTCCGTAACCAGCGGGGAGTTCACCGAGGGGCTGGAGGCCTGGGTCAACGACCACTTCCCCTTCCGGGACTTCTTTGTAGGGGTCAACGCCTGCTGGGAGCTCTGGACGGGACGCAACGGGGTTTCCGGCGTCTACCAGGGGAAGGACGGCTATCTGATCACCGCCCCGGGGGAATACAGCCTGGAGCAGACGCAGACCAATGTGGAGCGTTTTGCCAGGTTTGCCCGCAGCAGCGGGCTGCCCGCCCTCCTGATGGCGGTGCCCACCAAGGGGGCCGTCCTCACGGAGGAGATGCCCCCCGTCCACGGGGAGTTCCACGATGAGGAGATCTTTGAGACCGCCGTGTCCGCAGCGCAGGCAGAGGGGCTGGACTTTCTGGACCTCCGCCCGGTCTTTGAGGAGCAGAAGGGGCAGACCCAGCTCTACTACAGAACAGACCACCACCTGACCAGCGCCGGCTCCCTTGTGATGTACCGGGCCTTCTGCCGGCACATGGGGCTGGAGGAGGCGCAGTTCTCCCTGAGCCGGACCAGCGGGGGGTTCTATGGCACGGCCTACTCCCGCAGCGGTCTCTGGCTGACCAGACCGGACACCCTGGAGATCTGGACCAGCACCGCCCCGGGGGAATATGAGGTGGTCATCGATGACGGGAACGGGGTCAGGACCTCTGACAGCCTCTATTTTCCGGAGCACCTGGAGGACATGGACCAGTACCCCGTCTTTCTGGACGGAAACCACAGCGTGGTGACAGTCCGGAACCGGGAGTGCCGGAACGGCAGGCGGCTGCTGCTGGTCAAGGACTCCTTCGCCCACTGCTTTGCCACCTTTGCCATTGAGAACTTTGAGGAGATCTGCATGGTGGACCTGCGCTACTTCCGGGGCTCCGTGAGCGGGCTGGCGGAGCAGGAGGGGCTCAATCAGATTCTGTTCCTCTACGGGGCAGAGAACCTGGCCTCCTCCACGGATACGGCGTGGCTCAGCTTCGCCGCCACCGGGGGAAACTGACCGGTCTGCCCCGGGGACAGCAGAAAAAGACTTCCTGCGGGGCGCGGCATTGGGGCTGCGCCCCGTTGTGCACTCTGCGGGGCTGTGGTATACTGGCAGAAAGCCGCAGTCTGCGGAGAGAGGGTGATGCTGTGAACGGAGAGATGCGCCGCAGGGCCATCCGGGAGAGACTGGAAAAGAGCGGGGGGCCGGTGAGCGCCTCCGCCCTGGCCAGGGAGTTCTCGGTGAGCCGCCAGGTCGCGGTGGGGGACGTGGCCCTGCTGCGGGCCGGGGGCATGGAGATCACGGCAACGCCCAGAGGCTACATCCTGCCGAAGGCGTCCGGGGGTCTGCGCCGCACCCTGGCCTGCCGCCACGGGGTGGAGGAGATGGAGGCGGAGCTCAACGCCATTGTGGACCAGGGGTGTACGGCGGTGGACGTCATCGTGGACCACCCGGTTTACGGACAGCTCACGGGACCGCTCCACCTGTCCAGCCGCTACGACGTCTCGCAGTTCATGGAGCGGAGCAGGAACGTGTCCCCCCTCTCGCTGCTGACAGACGGGATCCATCTCCATACGGTGGTCTGTCCGGACGAGGCGGCGTTTCAGCGGGTGCGCCAGTCCCTGCGGGAGCTGGGCATCCTGCTGGAGGAAGTCAGCGCAGAGAACGAAGAAGAGGAGGAGAATATCAGCGATGACACTTGAGCCGGATGAGGTTGATCTGTTTTATCACTCCATGTTCGGACTGCTGGACTACGTGAACGGGCAGAAGCATGTGGTGGAGCTTCCCAGGACCCTGGAGGCGAGCATGGGCATCGAGAGATCCGTCGACACCCGGAACGTCACGAAAATCGCGGCGCAGACCTGGGGGGACCCAGGCATGATCGACGGGTACCTGGCCTCCCGCCAGGACCTGCCTGAGGAGAACAGGAAACTGGTGGCGAGCTGGAAGAATGCCGTCAGCGGTCTGTTCTTTGCGGACCGGATTCTTAAGAAGGGCGTCATACTGGTGGACCTGGACAACGAGAAGGCGTACCAGGTGAGCGGCATCATCTCGGACTGGGATGAGCTGCTGATGTTCCGTGAACTGCCCTGCCTGCTGTCCATCAACCTGCTGCCCTTCGGGGACAGGATCATTTACGACAGCTGCTTCGAGGTCAAGAACGTCTTTTTCGGCCCGGGCACCCGGCGGGCGGTGAAGGAGGCATACAGCGAGGCGCGGAAGGCGGGCCGCGTGTACTCCTGGCTGCCGGAGGGCTCGCCGAAGCCGAAACCGATGAAAAAGCAGTGATCCAAATGCCCTTCCCTGCGGC
>CAYYHY010000096.1:7353-9356 GCA_964471855.1 uncultured Oscillospiraceae bacterium
TTCCCTGCGGCCCTCCCGGGGAAGGGCAGATTCGTCATATTTTCGGTTGACATTTCTTCCAGTACAGATACAATGGAGCGGACAGGTGTCTTGACACCTGTCCTGTACTGCTGCTGGAAGAGAGGCTGAGGCAATGGAGAAGGAGAAGGAGAGCTTCTTCAGGCGGAAGAACATTGTGATCTCCGCGAAACGGTATGGAATTGACGCGCTGGGGGCCATGGCCCAGGGGCTGTTCTGCTCCCTGCTGATCGGCACCATTATAAAGACGGTCGGCGGGCAGCTGGGCATCCAGTATCTGACGGACATTGGAAACTATGCCATGGCGGTGTCCGGTCCGGCCATGGCGGTGGCCATCGGCCACGCCCTGGAGGCGGACCCCATGGTGCTCTACTCCCTGGCCGCCGTAGGCTGGGCGGCCAATCAGGAGGGCGGCGCAGGGGGACCCCTGGCGGTTCTGGTGATCGCCATCGCGGCTGCGGAGTGCGGCAAGATGGTGTCGAAAGAGACCAAAATAGATATCCTGGTGACCCCCGGGGTAACCATCCTGGTGGGCGTCTCCCTGGCAAAGCTGATTGCTCCCCCCATCGGCGCGGTGGCGGGGGCCTTCGGAGACGTGATTGACAGGGCTACAAAACTGCAGCCCTTCTGGATGGGCATCGCCGTGTCCGTGCTGGTGGGGATTGCTCTGACGCTGCCCATCTCCTCGGCGGCGATCTGCTCCGTGCTGGGACTGACCGGACTGGCGGGAGGCGCCGCCGTGGCCGGCTGCTGCGCGCAGATGGTGGGCTTTGCCGTCATGTCCTTCCGGGAGAACGGCTGGGGCGGTCTGGTGTCCCAGGGGCTGGGCACCTCCATGCTGCAGATGGGAAACATCGTCCGCAACCCCCGCATCTGGATTCCCCCGACGCTGGCCTCCGCCATAACGGGGCCCCTGGCCACCTGCGTCTTCGGTCTGGAGATGAACGGGACCCCCATCAACTCCGGCATGGGGACCTGCGGCCTGTGCGGTCCCATCGGGGTGTGGACCGGGTGGCTCGCCCCCAGCGAGGAGGCCCTCCAGAAGGGTGCGGCCGCCATAACCCCGGGGGCCATGGACTGGCTGGGTCTGATCCTGATCTGCTTCGTCCTTCCCGCCCTGCTCTCCTGGGCCTTCTGCGCGGTCCTGCGCAGGGCCGGCTGGATCCGGGAGGGGGACCTGACCCTTCCCCGCTGACATGTGCACAAGAGACACAGAGCAGGCTGCCCCCGGAGGGACGGCCTGCTCTGTAATCTTTCCGGCTGTGCCGGAACTGTGCTGCATTACTTATTGCTGCGGCGCCAGATCTTCATCTTCTCCGCCTCGCGGATCAGTTCCTCCCGGAAGTCGGGGTGGGCGATGGAGATGAGGGCCTCGGCCCGCTGCCAGGTGGACAGACCCTTCAGGTTGACCATGCCGTACTCGGTGACCACGTACATCACGCAGGAGCGGGGATCTGTGACGATGGAGCCGGGGGTGAGGGTGGGAACGATGCGGCTCTTTACGGTGCCGTCCCTGCCGGTGACGGTGGAGGACATGCAGATGAAGCTCTTGCCGCCCTTTGACAGGTAGGCGCCCATGACGAAGTCCAGCTGGCCGCCGGTGCCGGAGATGTGCCGCAGACCGGCGGACTCGGCGTTGACCTGGCCGAAGAGGTCCATGTCGATGGCGTTGTTGATGGAGATGAAGTTGTCCAGCTGGGCGATGACCCGGACGTCGTTGGTGTAGTCCACGGGGGCGGCCATGACGTCGGGGTTGCGGTCCACATAGTCGTACAGCTTCTGGGTGCCGGCTGCGAAGGCGTACACCTGGCGGCCCCGGTCCAGGTTCTTCTTCCGGCCGGTGATCTTGCCGGCCAGGGCCAGGTCCACGAAGCCGTCCACATACATCTCGGTGTGGACCCCCAGGTCCTTCAGGTCGGACTGGGCGATCATGGAGCCCACGGTGTTGGGCATGCCGCCGATGCCCAGCTGCAGGCAGGCGCCGT
>CAYYHY010000097.1:0-9305 GCA_964471855.1 uncultured Oscillospiraceae bacterium
AACAGAACGGCAGTGTCTGACGGGACCTGTCCCGGAAACAGGATGACAGACAGGAACCGGGCGGTCTCTGCCCGGAGAGAGAGGGAGGATCTGAGTGAAACGGCTGGGAGCCCTGCTGCTGGCGGTCCTGCTGGTTCTGTCCGCCTGCGATTCGCCGGCGGACGAGTGGCAGGAGCAGTATGACCTGGGCGTGCGTTACCTGACAGAGGGAAACTATGAGGAGGCCATCCTGGCCTTCCGTGCGGCCATTGAGATCGATGAGAAGCGGACGGAGGCCTGGCTGGGTCTGGCGGACGTCTATGAGGCACAGGGAGATCTGGAGCAGGCGGCCGCGGCCCTGCAGGATGCCCTGGAGAGAATCGGAGAAGACGAGTCCCTCCGCGAGCGGCTGGAAACGGTGCAGCAGACCATGGAGGAACAGGAACAGGAAGAGGAAGAGAACCGGGAGGAGCCGCCGGAACCCGAGGAGGAAGAGACTCCGGAACCCGGCGGGGAGGAGAACCGGGAAGAACCCCCGGAACCCGATGAGGAGGAAGAAGAAGAGCCCCCGGAACCCCCTCAGGAGGAAGAACCGGAAGAGCCCGCCGCGGATGATGCATACCGCACCGCCATGCTGACCGCCCTGGACGACATCGACAATCCGGACCGCCGCATTTACGGCCGTCTCATCGACGTGAGCGGAGACGGTTTGGAAGACCTGCTGGTTCTGGACAATGTGGATTCGTCCACGGGAGCCACCGGCGTGCCGTCATGGACATTCAGCGCCTACATCTGGAACGGTGCCGAAGCTGTGAAGCACAGCTTTACAGAGGAGTATTTCATCGGCCTGATGGGGTTCCAGGTGTGCAGACAGAAGGACACGGGGAAAATATACGTCTGCTATGAGGGCTCATTGGATGCAGTCACCACCTGGACATACGAGAGCATGGATGATACGGTTCGATTTGAGCAGGATGAACACGAGGATCCCAGCATGGGCAATGAGCCTGCGTACAGCATGACCGCATCAGATGGAACAGCAAGAGAACTGACAGCGGAAGAATTCGAAGCCGGCATGGGCCAGTTCGAACAGGTGGAGGATCTGGAAGAGCTGGGAAATCATGGAGACGGCAATCTGATTGACTGGGTATTATGGCTGCAGGGTAATTCAGACAGACCGGCGAGCCCGCCCTGTCAGGCCAGCCTGGAGGAGACGAGAGCGGAGCTGCAGGAGGGCTGACAGCAGAGAGCACAGGAACCTGATACAGCGCCGGAGGAGCCCGCAGAGGTGTCCAGACCGGCGCTGTTTTCTGTTCTCCGCGCATGCGGCCGGACAGAGGGAAGGGCGGTCACGGGGAGGCGGAAGGAAGCGGTCCGCTCTGAGTCTGAGACCTCCGGGACGCTGGAGATTTCTGGAAAATTACAGAAAACAGCGGGAAAAAGCCTCCATATTTTCTGTTTTGACAGTTGTATCTTCTGCCCTGTTCCCTTATAATGGCGGATACAAACGGGGCATGGCTTTTTTGCCATGTATCCATTGAAAATCACCATGGAAGGCGGCTGCAGCAGGGAAGGGAACCGGGGATGAGGGGACTGGACTTTAAGCAGCAGCCGTGAACAGGGAGGGATTCATAATTGAGCCGTCTATCCATTGAGACGCCCGGCCGTGCCCAGACCGTACTGGCGGAACTCACCCGGGACATGGGCAGGCGCATCAGTGCGAGCCAGCCGGGGCTCTGTCCTGTGGACATGTGCCTGAACTTTCTGCGCCTCTGCCATGCCCAGACCTGCGGCAAGTGCGTTCCCTGCCGCGTGGGCCTGAGCCAGCTGACCGTTCTCATTCAGAGCGTGCTGGATGGCACCGGGAACAATGAGACCATAGACAGAATCGAGAGCACCGCCGCGGCGATTGCAGAGTCTGCAGACTGCGCCATCGGCTTTGAGGCTGCCAACATGGTTCTGCGGGGAGTGCGCGGGTTCCGGGAGGACTTCGAGGAGCACCTGTACCGGGGCCGCTGCATCTGCGGCCTGAGCCATCCGGTGCCCTGCGTCTCCACCTGCCCGGCCCACGTGGACGTGCCGGGGTACATCTCCCTGGTGCGCAGCGAGCGCTATGATGACGCCGTGCGGGTCATCCGCAAGGACAACCCGTTCCCCTCCGTATGCGCCTATGTCTGCGAGCACCCCTGCGAGAAGAACTGCCGCCGCCGCATGGTGGACGACGCAGTGAACATCTGCGGGCTGAAGCGCTTTGCAGTGGACAACGCGGGAGAGGTGCCGCCTCCCCCCAACGCACCGGCCACCGGCAAGCAGGTGGCGGTGATCGGCGGAGGTCCCGGCGGCATGACAGCCGCCTACTACCTGTCCCTCATGGGGCATCAGGTGACCATTTTCGAGCAGCGCCCCAAGCTGGGCGGCATGCTCCGCTACGGCATCCCCGACTACCGCCTGCCCCAGGATGTGCTGGAGAGGGACATCCGGTGCATCCTGGCCACGGGGGTCCAGGTGCACACCGGCGTCTCCATCGGCACGGACCTGCAGATGGACGACCTGATGAGCAGCTTTGACGCCGTATACATCTCCATCGGCGCCCATGCGGACAGGAAGCTGGGTCTGAAGGGGGAGGACTCCAAGAACGTCATCAGCGCTGTGGAGCTGCTCCGCGGCGTGGGCGAGGGAGTGATTCCCGACTTTACCGGCAAGCGGGTCTGCGTCATCGGCGGCGGCAACGTCTCCATGGACGCCACCCGCACCGCCCTGCGTCTGGGTGCGGATCAGGTTACCTGCGTCTACCGGCGCAGGGTGGACGACATGACCGCCCTGGACGAGGAGATCCAGGATGCACTGGCGGAGGGCTGCCAGATTCTGCCCCTGCAGGCTCCGGCCTGGATTGAGGCGGACGACGAGGGCAAGGTGGCCGCCCTCTGGACACAGCCCCAGATGATCGGTCCCTACGGCCGGGACGGCCGGCCCAAACCGGTCAATTCCAGCCAGAAGCAGTTCCGCATCCCCTGCGACTACGTGATCGTGGCCATCGGCCAGGCCATCGTCTCCCAGCACTTCGAGGCCTTCGGCATGGGCACGCTGCGGGGCGCCATCAAGGCGGACCCCAGCAGCTCCGTACCCGGCTTTGAGAATGTGTTCGCCGGCGGCGACGCGGTCTCCGGCCCCGCTACGGTCATCCAGGCTGTGGCGGCCGGCAAGGTGGCTGCGGCCAACATCGACACCTATCTGGGCTATGACCACAAGATCAGCTGCGACGTGGATCTGCCCCCGGTGCAGTTCCACTTCATGCCCCCCTGCGGCAGAGTCAATCTCCGCAGCCATGAGCCGGGCTGCCTGAAGGGCAACTTCAGTCTCCTCAAGGAGGGCATGAGCCCGGAGGAGGCCGCCCAGGAGTCCAGCCGCTGTCTCCACTGTGACCACTTCGGCTACGGCGTCTTCAAGGGAGGGAGGAGCAAAGAATGGTGAACCTGACGATTGACGGTCTGCCGGTGCAGGTCCCCGAGGAAACCTCCGTCCTGGAGGCGGCGAAGACTGTAAACATCGACATTCCCCACCTCTGCTACCTGAAGGACCTGAACGAGATCGGCGCCTGCCGGGTCTGCTGCGTGGAGGTCAAGGGGGAGCAGCGCATGGTGACCGCCTGCAACACCGAGGTCCGGGAGGGAATGGAAGTCTTCACCAGAACCCCCCGGGTGCGCAGCACCAGGCGGACCAATGTGGAGCTGATCCTCTCCCAGCATGACATCCGCTGTGCGGCATGCAGCCGCAGCGGCAGCTGCCAGCTGCAGAGACTGGCCAACGACATGGACGTGCTCAACGTCCACTACGAGGCCCAGCTGCTGCCCCAGGCGAAGGCGGCCTGGACCAACACCTTCCCCCTCTACCACGACCTGAACCGCTGCATCAAGTGCATGCGCTGCATCCAGGTATGCAGCAAGGTCCAGTCCGTAAACATCTGGGATGTCACCGGCACCGGAAGCCGGACCCGGGTGGACGTGTCCGGCAACCGTGTTATAAAGGAGTCCGACTGCACCCTCTGCGGCCAGTGCATCACCCACTGCCCCGTGGGCGGTCTGCGGGAGCGGGACGACATCCTCAAGGTGCTGGACGCCCTGGCGGATCCCGACAAGATCACCGTGGTCCAGGTGGCCCCTGCCGTGCGCACCGCCTGGGGGGAGTACTTCGGTCTCACCCCGGAGGAGTCCACCATGGAGCGCATGGCATCCTGCCTGCGGCGCATGGGCTTTGACTACGTCTTTGACACCAACTTTGCAGCGGACCTGACCATCATGGAGGAGGCCAGCGAGTTCCTGCGCAGGCTCCGCACCGGCAGCCTGGTGCGCTGGCCCATGTTTACCAGCTGCTGCCCCGCCTGGGTGCGGTTCCTGAAGGGTCAGTACCCCAAGCTGACGGGTCAGCTGTCCACCGCCAAGTCCCCCCAGCAGATGTTCGGCAGCGTGACCAAGAGCTGGTTTGCCCAGAAGCTGAACATCCCGGCGGAGAAGATCTGCTGCGTCTCCCTCATGCCCTGCCTGGCCAAGAAGGCGGAGTGTGCCCTTCCCACCATGGCGACCCCGGCCGGACCGGACGTGGACTACGTCCTGACCACCCGGGAGCTGGTCCGGATGTTCCGCTCCGACCACATCGACCCCAGGCTGGAGAAGGACGAGCCCCTGGACGACCCCCTGGGCATCCATTCAGGTGCAGGGGCCATCTTCGGCACCACCGGCGGCGTCATGGAGGCGGCCCTGCGGACGGCTGTATACCAGGTGACCGGAGAGAACCCCGACCCGGACGCCTTCCAGGCTGTGCGGACCGGTCCCGGCCTGCGGGAGGCGGTCTATGAGATCGCCGGCACCCCGGTGCGCTGTGCGGTGGTCAGCGGACTGGGCAACGCCAGGGAACTGCTGGACAGGCTGATTGCCGGCAAGGTGCGCTACGACTTCGTGGAAGTAATGGCCTGCCCCGGCGGATGCGTGGGCGGCGGAGGCCAGCCCATCTCCATCGACGACGAGGAGAAATTCGGCGAGCGGGGCGAGAAGCTGTATGACCTGGACAGGAAGAACCCCCTGCGGTTCTCCCACGAGAACCCCACAGTCCAGGCCCTGTACAGCGAGTACCTGGGCGCCCCTCTGAGCGAACTGGCAGAGGAGCTTCTCCACACCGACCACAGGGCGTGGCAGATGCCCGGGAAGAACACAAGAACCAGATAAACGAAAAAGACAGCGGGTGTCCCTTGCGGGATCCCGCTGTTTTTGCCAGTAAACAGGCAGATTCTGACCATGCGCCGGAGGGCGGCCGCAGGGGAACACAGGTGCGGTGAGACATCTGTTTCAGCACAGGTCCCTCCCGGGCATGCATCTGCTGTCTGCTTAAGCTGCAGACGTTGACAGACAGAGGCCGGCCGGTCATAATTTAAGCAGAGAAACCAGAGGAGAGAGGGACCGATGTCATGACCTGTTTTCTTACCAGCAGCCACAACGTGCCGGGGCGCCCGGAGCTGAACCCGGCCAACGGGTTTGCTGCCTCCCTGCTGCAGGCGGTGCCGTCCCCCTGCCGGGGTCTTGCCGTGTGTGCCAGTCCGGACAGCTATGAGGAGACGGACTTCTTCTGCGGCAGCGTCCGGGAGGGTTTCGAGTGCTCCGGCGTGCAGTTCAGCCGCTTTGACATCCTGGACAGGCGGACCCAGGACCAGGCGCCGGAGCTGGTGCACGGGGCGCAGCTCATCATCCTCATGGGCGGACACGTGCCCACCCAGAACCGCTTCTTTCAGGAGATCCGTCTGCGGGAGCTGATGGCGGACTGCGACTGCGTGGTGACAGGAATCAGCGCCGGCTCCATGAATGCGGCAGATGTGGTGTACGCCCAGCCGGAGCTGGAGGGGGAGTCCGTCGACCCGGACTACCAGCGGTTCCTGCCGGGGCTGAACCTGACAAAGACCATGATCCTGCCCCACCACCAGCGGGCCTGGCACGCCTGGCTGGACGGGAAGCGGCTGTTTGAGGACATATCCGTGGAGGACAGCATGGGAAGAGAGTTCTACTGTCTGCCGGATGGCAGCCTGCTGTACATTGAGAACGGCCACGAGGAGATCCGGGGCGAGTGCTGGCTGTGGGCGGACGGCAGACACACGAAGGTCTGCGGGGAGGGGCAGGTCCTTGTCCTGCGGGACTGACCGCGGAAGCTGCTGACGCCTGTTTATGGTTATCCCCTTTGCAGTCACATCCGGCGGATATGGAAGCCCCCGTCCACATCGATGACGGTCCCGGTGCTGTAGCAGAAGTCCTCCGAGCAGAGGGCCCGGACCGCCCGGGCCACGTCCTCCGGCTCCCCCAGGCGGGGGATGGGGAAGAGTCCGTCTGCCGCCATCTTCTCGTACATGTCCCGGACCTTGAGATTCATGTCAGTTTTGATCACGCCGGGGCGGATTTCGTAGACGTATACAGCCTCCGGCGCCAGCCGGTCCGCGAAGAGCTTCGTGACCATGGACACCCCCGCCTTGGATATGCAGTACTCCCCCCTGCGGATGGAGGAGACCTCGCTGTTGCATGAGGCGATGTTGATGATGGTGCCCCGCTTCCGCCCCCGCAGGGGCTGCTTCAGCATCTGCCGGGCGGCCATCTGGGACATGAACATGGGGCCTTTTGTGTTGATCCCCATCACGTAGTCGTAGTTCTCCTCCGTGATGTCCAGCAGATCGCAGCGCTCCCGCGCCATGACGCCGGCGTTGTTCACCAGTATGTGCAGTTCGCCGAACTGCCGGACTGTCTCCTCCATGACACGGACCCGGTCATCGGAGCGGCTGACATCCCCGGCGAGCCAGATGTACTCCACCCCCGCGCCGCGGAGGACGCGGACTGCCTCCGGATAGTTCTCCTCGGTCCTGGTGGCCATGACAGCCACCCGGCATCCGTGGGTGCCCAGTTCCTTCGCAATGGCGAGACCCATTCCCCGGCTTCCGCCGGTCACCAGCGCGCTGTACAAACAGACCGCCCCCTCTGCTGCAATTCCGGTCCGGACCGGTGTCCGGACCCGGTACCTGGAGTATAGCACAGACATGCTGCCGGGAAAAGACATCTGTCCGTCTGCCGGCAGAGGACAGCAGCCCCTGACCATATGACCTCCGGACCCGCAGGGACCGGACAGAATCACAAGAAAGGAGAAACCCATGAAGAAACACCTGCATCCTGCCCGGATTCTCAGCCTGCTCCTGGCGCTGGCCCTTGTGTTCCAGATGACCGGACCGGCGCTGGCCGTGACAGCCGATTCTTTTGCGGATATCAGCGCCGACTCAAATCCCTGGTACCTGGAGGATGTGGTCATTGCCTGCAATGCCGGCATGATCGTCGGGACCTCGGAAACGACCTTCTCGCCCCACAGGAATCTGAGCATTGCCGAGGCGTTCACCCTGGCGGTCCGGATGCACCAGTACACCAGACAGGGATCTGTGAATCTGCCCGTCCAGCCCGGAGCGAAATGGTACGAGCCAGCCAAAGCATACGCCCAGATGAACGGGATCATCGGCAGTGAGTTTGACGGCCGGGAGAACGAGACGGCAACCCGGGCGCAGATGGCCAAGATCCTGTATCCCGCCATGGACTCCGGTTCCTTCACGCAGATCAGCTATGTGGCGGACAATGCCATACCAGACGTGAAGGCGGGGGACTACGCATCCGCCGAGATATACGCACTCTACCGGGCCGGAATCCTGACAGGCGACGGGGACAGCCACAAATACCGCCCCTCGGACCCCATTGAGCGCTGTGAAGTTGCCGCGATCCTGGCCCGCATGCTCAATCCCGGCCGGCGGCAGTCCTTCATCCTAACTCCGTCACCCGAGGATTTCTGGGCCTCCCTGTTCCCTGACATACCCTGGGACTCCCTGATACCGGATTCTCCCTCCGGCTTCCCGTGGGACTCCCTCTTCCCGGAAGTTCCTTCGGACCCCGGATCCGGCACCCCCGGGGAAGTACCGGTCCCGGAGGGTCTGCCTCCCTACAACGCGCCCATAACAGAGGAAAACATCCTCGCGGTGCTGGACGGCCTGGATCCGGACGGAGCTTATATTGTCCGCCAGACGCTGAACAGCGGTTCCTTGATGTCCTGGTTTAAGGGGGCAAGGAACATCTGCGACACCCTGTCCACCGCCGTCCATGAACAGTGCCACGTCCTTTCCTTTACAGGCGTGAACTACAGCCAGGAGCGGTACTACATTGGCGGCGAGCAGTCCGTGACGGTGACCAGGACCGCGGTCTTTGACTCCGCCGAGATGGACAGCATCATTCCTGACAGCCTGAAGTCCGGACGGTACTCCCAGTACATCAGTCCCAGTGCCGAGGCGAACATGGCAAGCCGCCAGTCGGGTGTCTACGGGATTATGAACGAGTTCACCGCCTACTGCTGGGGTACGACGGATACGCTCCGGACGCTGGATTACTGCCGGCAGAACGGAAACACGTGGCAGACGGACGACTGGGTGGCCCACGGCGAGTTTCTGTACTACATCCTCACCTACATGCTGTATGCCAAGGCCAGCCACCCGGACGTATACCAGGGAATCATGGCAAACACGGAGTTCCTGCGGGCCTTCCGGGCGGTGAACCAGACTTACACGGATACCGTGGCGAAACTCCACGAGAAGCAGCCCGGCGGCATGTTCGGACAGGACCGCTACGACAGTTTCATGGAGGCAATCAGCACCGATGAGTACAGTCAGATGCTGAACCTGATGATGCAGGCATAAGGTTCCGGCATCAGGAAACACCAGATAAGCGGCCCGGTGGCAGTCACCGGACCGCTTTTTCAAAGTCTGAAAGGAAATGCCGGCACATGGTCCGATTTTGAAGCTCAGGGTCTTTCCTGCCTGGTCAGGGGGCAGGATACAGCCGTGGTCAGAAGATGCTGCAGGAATACTTCTGTATAATGAGGAGCCTTCGTCATGCCTCTTGAGAGCTGCTGTTTCAGGCGGCGGACAGCAGAGGGAAGCACAAGCGGCTGGCACCCTGGAGGAAGGTTTTGGGAGCGGGAAGGTATCCGAAGGAATTCTGGCCGGACTTGCAGCTGCAGTTTCTGATGCAGCCACCGGACTGCTGCGGCATACGCCCGGGGTGCAGGACCAGGCAGTGCCCCCTGAAAGTGCTGGAATATCAGAGTTGAAAGGGTTCCTCATAGAAGTGCCGCCGGACTTGCAACAGCAACATTGCGTCTGACCACGCATGCCTCTGGGCTACAGAGACGGGAGCACCTGGACCAGTCTGACTGGAGCACAGCGCGGCATCTGCACCAGCATCTTCCATCTTCCGCCCTGGGCAGCTGCCAGC
>CAYYHY010000098.1:0-9281 GCA_964471855.1 uncultured Oscillospiraceae bacterium
CCGCCATGTCACTTCTGCTGTGTCGGAAACTGCAGGATATTTCTGGTTATTGGAACAACAGAGGGAAGACGGACCGGTTCCTGTGAGAATACTGTCTGCTGTCAGCGAGACGCATATGCACATTCAGAACTGCCATCCAGGCGAAAAACATCTTATGACCCTATTGACTTTTCTCTCTGCTGCTGACTACAATTGTCCCGGATGGAGACCGCAGACAAGCAATGCGGGTTCCCGGCGTCAGAGGGGGAATATGCATCTGCATCCTGCATCAGCAGTGCAGATGCAGGATATTCTGCAGAAAGGAGTGCCTGGCTGTGGCTTTGCCGCTGAGTATGTCAAAACTGCTTCAGGAAAACGGGGCTGGCCGCATTAGTGTGGAGTTTGCAGAAACGTGGGATCCAAAGGTATCGCTTCCTACAGTCTGCGCGTTTGCCAATGACATCAACAACTGGGGAGGCGGCTATATTGTCATAGGGGTCCGCGCAGAGAGTGGGCGTCCGCAGTATTCTCTTGCGGGTGTCCCGGCGGACAGGGCAGACGCGTTCTGCCGGGACATACAGAACGACTGCCTCCATATATTCCCGCACTGCGAGGTGGCTGTGGAAACCGCAGAGCATGACGGGAAGAAGTTTATCGTTGTCCGGGTACCTGGCGGCTCTCAGCGCCCGTACTCCCTTCCGGAAGATGCGTCGGGGGACATGTGGAACCGTATCTGCTACGTGCGCAGAATGTCCAGAACAGTCATCCCTAATGAGAAAGAGAGACGGGATCTGTTCAGTCTAATCAGCCTGCCCCCGTTTGATGACCGGACCAGCCAGGAGGATGAGCCGCTCGACCTGAACATTACGCTGATCCGGAGCTTTCTGAGGGACAGCTCCAGTCCGCTGTATGAGGAATCGGACCGCATGGAGTTTCTGGATCTGTGCATCAAGATGGATATTGTCAACACGTATCCGGAGTATGTGAAGCCAAGAAATGTGGGGCTGCTGTTTTTCAACTTCAATCCGGACTATTATATTTGTTGCGCGCAGATCGATATCGTGGAATTTCCGGATAATACCGGGTCCAGTTTCACGGAAAAAACGTTCAGAGGTCCTCTGCATCACCAGCTGCAGGAGGCTCTGCAGTATATCGAGAACTGCATTTTACAGGAGAGGATCATCAAGGAAGACGAAACTGCCAAGGCAACGCGGTTTTTCAATTATCCCATGATGGCAGTAAGAGAGGCTCTGTGCAACGCCGTGTTCCACAAGGGGTATGACGAGAGGGAGCCGATCGAAGTACGGGTGGAACCGGACCGAATCATTATCGTCAGCCATCCAGGTGCAGATCCTTCCATCAGCGCAGAGGATCTGAAGCAGTTCAAAGCATGCAGCCGGAGGTACCGCAACCGTCGGATCGGCGAATTTCTCAAAGAACTGCACCTGGTGAGGGGACAGAACAGCGGCTTTCAGAAGATCTGCGATGCCCTGCGCAGCAACGGCTCACCGGAGCCGCTGTTCGAGACGGATGAGGAGCGCACCTGGTTTGCCACAACGCTGTATATTCATCCGGGCTTCTGCAGGGGCGCTGGGAACGGCAGTGATGGTAATTTTGATGGTAATGATGGCAATCATGATGGAAGCGGGGAGCATGCTGAGCTGTCACACACAGAAACTGCGGTACTGCGTGAGATCAGAAATGATCCCAAAATCACGGCTCAGAGCATTGCCGGGCGGATTGGAATGTCAAAGCCAACTGTCGAAAGGGCAGAGAAGAAGCTGAAGGAGAAGGGCTTCATCAGGAGGCAGGGCTCCACAAGAGGATACTGGGTTTTGCTGGAGTAGGGATATTACAAAAAAGGCAGCATGACCAGGCAGGAAGTCCCGGAGGATTTCCTGCTTTTTGTTTTGCCGTACACAAGCAGCAGCTGGGAAAGAAAACGGGCGGCCCCCCTGTCGGGAGACCGCCCAGAAGGCATATTTGGCCGGTTTCCAGGCCGTTGTGATTCTGCAGGGCGGACCTGGACAGCTCAGCGGAGGATCTGGAGGACCTCGCCGATGTACATGGTGTGGGGAGCCTCTGTCTCATAATAGTCAGAGACCACATCGGCCGGCATGGCTGCGGTGTCCAGATCCTGGCGGTACAGTTTCCGGCACACCAGTGTCACCTCTGCCTCCTGGAAGGTTACGGCGCCGTCCAGGAACTTCGGTGTCAGGCCGGACATGGAGACCTTGTCGCAGTCGCGGCCGGAGCGTGAACCCAGAAGGCCCAGAGCACGGCGGTACTTCTCGGGGTAGAAGCTGACCGTGAAGAGACCGCTCCGGTCCATGAACTCGTGAGTATACCGGACCGGCTTGACATAGACGGTGCAGACGGGTCTTCTCCACAGGGTGCCCAGCCCGCCCCAGCCGATGGTCATGGTGTTCCAGGAGTTCCGGTCTCCGGCGGTGAGGAGGGCCCAGTCCTGGTCGAAAATCCTGAAGACATCTGCGGTGTATTCCATATCAAGAGCATCCTTTCGAATCAGAAATCTGTGCATCCAGGGCACAGGCAGGAAACGAAAACCGGGAATCCTGCGGATTCCCGGCGGCGTTCATCACTGCACGATGCAGACGGCAAGGGTAACAACCACCCACAGGATGGCAACCCACTTGGTGGCCTTTGCCAGCTTCGCGTCCAAAGTCTTGGCCTTGTTCTTGGAGAGGAACGTGTCAGCGGCACCGGAGATGGCGCCGGACAGGCCGGCGCTCTTGCCGGACTGAAGCATGACAACAGCAATGATTGCAAGAGAGAGAATCACCTGAACAATGGTAAGAGCGAGACTTATTGACATGAAATTTCTTTCCTTTCAGCACCCGGGCGGGCGAATGTCTCTGCAGCAGCGCCGGCTCGCGGGCGCACGACTTAGAATACCACAGCAGGTTACGGAATGCAATAGCAAAATTTGAAATTTTGTACAGAATTCGCCGTTTTCCGGCACATTACTGCACGGCTGCGATGGCTTCGATCTCCACCAGCACATCCTTGGGGAGGCGGCCCACCTCAACGGCGGCCCGGGCGGGGCAGTCGCCGGTGAAGAAGGTGCGGTACACATCGTTCATGGCAGCGAAGTCGTTCATGTCCTTCAGGAAGACGGTGGTCTTCACCACATCCCCCATGCCGGCCCCGGCGGCCGCCAGGATGTTCTGCACGTTGGTGAGGGAGCGGGCTGTCTGGACAGCGATGGAGGGCTCCACCACCTCGCCGGTGGCGGGGTCGATGGGAATCTGGCCGGAGACGAAGACAAAGCCGCCGGCTCTGACGGCCTGGGAGTAGGGTCCGATGGCAGCGGGAGCATTGGGTGTGGATATGATTTCTTTCATGGTGCGGGACTCCTTTCAGCATGAGTGTGGCCCGGCACTGGAGTATCCGGGCTTCTGATAGAAGACGGTGCCGTCACGGCAGACCATCTCCAGACGGCCTGTATCTGTCAGGTGCTCCAGGAAGAAGCGGATGTTCCGCTCAAACCGCAGGGCCCGGGTGGGCCGGTGGCTGAGGAGGTGAAGATCCCTGCAGACGGCGGCGGTGACCTGACTCATGGTCATGGGTTCGGGGATCAGGGATACGATCCTGTCCTCCAGGCGGCATATCAGATCGCGGTTCTGGTCGACCAGGTCTTCGATCTCCGCCCCCGGGCAGACACCCCGGTGGGACATGACAAACATGTCTGCACCGCAGCGGCGGAGTTTCTCCCGGCTCTTCGCAGCCTGTTCGTGGCTCAGACCGTAGGGGAGCCTGGAGTTCATCAGTTCCCGGCTGAGGAGGGCATCCCCTGCGCAGCAGACGCCGTCCGGGGTGATGATGGAGATGTGCCCTGCGGAGTGGCCGGGGGTGTGGAGGATTTCAAACTGTGCGCCTCCGATGGAGAAGGGACCGTCCTCCTCCGGCACCAGCAGGTCCGGGGTGTGGACCATGCAGCCGTAGTCCCGGGCCACCGTCTGGGGGGAGAGCAGGAGAAAGTAGCATTTGAGGGTGAGGACAGAGACGCACATGCCCGCCTCCTCCGGGGTCAGAGCCACCGGCAGGCGGTACTTCTTCTGGAAATAGCTGTTTCCTGCGCAGTGGTCCACGTGGGCGTGGGTACAGAGAATGCCGGAGGGCACAAGACCCGCCTTCAGCAGGGAGGACTCCAGGTCCTGGGTCTCCTCCGGGAGACCGGAGTCCAGAAGCACGCAGGAGCTGCTGTCCGTGCAGTAGAAGGGAATGTACTCAATGCCCTCCGCCACCCAGGTATTCCCCTGAATCCGGGTGAGCTTCATGGGCGGTTCCCTCCCTCCTGCTGCTTCAGATAGACCATGAGCACGGCGATGTCGGCCGGGGAGACACCGGAGACGCGGCTGGCCTGCCCCAGGCTGACCGGCTTCAGGGCATTGAGCTTCTGCCTGGCCTCCAGCCGGAGACCGGTTATGGAGAGGTAGTCGATATCGGGGGAGAGGGCCTTCTCCTCCAGACGCCGCATCTCCTCCACCTGCTTCATCTGCCGGTCGATGTAGCCGGCATATTTCACCGTCACTTCCACCTCCCGGATCACATCCGCAGGGAGGTCCGGACGCCCCGGGTCAAAGGGGGCCAGATCCAGGTAAGTGACAGGGGGGCGGCGGAGCAGGTCCGCCAGGCGGGCGCCGTTGGGCACATCGGCCTCTCCGATGCCGGAGAGGAAGGCAGTCAGTTCCGGGGAGGGGGCGGCGCCGGCATGTTCCAGACGGCTGACCTCCCGGTCCACTTTCCGGTACTTCTCCTGCACCGCCTCATGCCGCTCCCGGGAGACGAGTCCCAGCTCATATCCTACGGGGGTCAGACGGCGGTCCGCGTTGTCCTGTCTGTGGAGAAGGCGGTACTCCGTGCGGGAGGTCATCATCCGGTAGGGCTCGTTGGTGCCCTTTGTAACCAGGTCGTCTATGAGCACGCCAATGTACCCCTGGTCCCGGCGCAGAATGAGGGGATCCCGTCCCTGGATCTTCAGGGCGGCGTTGACCCCGGCTACAAAGCCCTGGACGGCGGCCTCCTCGTAGCCGGAGGAGCCGTTGAACTGGCCGGCCCCGTACAGGCCGGGGACCGTTCTGCACTCCAGGGTGTGGTACATCTGGGTGGGGTCTGCGCAGTCATACTCGATGGCGTAGGCGCAGCGGGTCATCTCGGCATGTTCCAGTCCCGGCAGGGTGTGGAGCATCTGCAGCTGCACCTCTTCCGGCAGAGAGGAGGAGAAGCCCTGGATATACAGCTCCTCCGTATCCAGCCCCATGGGCTCTATAAACAGCTGGTGACGGGGCTTGTCCGGGAACCGCACCACCTTGTCTTCAATAGAGGGGCAGTAGCGGGGTCCGGTGCCCTCGATGGTGCCGTCGAAGAGGGGAGAGCGGTCCAGGTTCTCCCGGATGATCCGGTGGGTCTCGGCGTTTGTCCAGGTCAGATGGCAGACCGCCCGGTTGGGGGGCGGATTTTCTGTCTCAAAGCTGAACGCCAGGCCGTCCTCGTCCCCCTCCTGGACCTCCATGCGGGAGAAGTCCACGCTGCGGGCATTGACCCGGGGCGGGGTCCCTGTCTTGAAGCGGCGCAGGCGCAGCCCCAGGTCCAGAAGGGACTGGGTCAGCTGCAGGGCGGCGGAGAGCCCGTCGGGCCCGGAGGTGCGTACCACATCTCCCACAATGGTGCGGCCCCCCAGGTAAGTTCCGGTGGCCACTACTGCCGCTCTGACCCGGTACCGGGCGCCGGTGCAGGCAACCACGGCGCTGACGGCGCCGTTTTCCGTCTCTATGGCTGCAATCTCCTGCTGCTTGACCCACAGGTTTTCCTGCAGCTCCAGGGTGTGCTTCATGACCTTCTGGTATTCCCTGCGGTCCGCCTGGGCCCGGAGGGAGCGCACCGCCGGACCCTTGCCCCGGTTGAGGAGCCGGTACTGAATGCAGACCCTGTCCGCAGCCTTTCCCATCTCGCCCCCCAGGGCGTCCAGCTCCCGCACCAGGTGACCCTTGCCGGTGCCCCCGATGGCGGGATTGCAGGGCATGTTGCCCACGGAGTCCAGGTTGACCGTGAAGCAGAGGGTGCGCATGCCCATGCGGGCCGCAGCCAGGGCGGCCTCGATGCCGGCGTGGCCGGCCCCGATCACAGCTATGTCGTATTCTCCGGCCTCCCAGATCCGCATGGCGCACCTCCTCATCCCGGCAGAAATTCTGCGGTGTATCTTAGCACGTTTGCCCTGGCCGTTCAAGGGCGGGGCAGGAAATCCGGCCGGGGCGAAAAAGGACCCGCCCTCCGTGGAAAAGTGCTGACAGCAGACGCAGTTCTGTGCTAAAATGGCGGGCAGACAGGCAGGAGGTATATCAGATGATTACAGTTTCCAATCTCAGCATGAACTTCAGCGGCACCCCGCTGTTCTCCCATGTGGATCTCCAGTTTATCCGCGGCAACTGCTACGGGGTCATCGGCGCCAACGGGGCCGGCAAGTCCACCTTCCTGAAGATCCTCTCCGGGGAGCTGGACTCCACCTCCGGCAGTGTGTCCATCCTTCCCAACACCCGCATGTCCGTTCTGAAGCAGAACCAGAACGCCTACGACGAGTATTCCGTGATGGACACGGTCATCATGGGAAACCAGCGGCTGTACGACATCGGCAGGCAGAAGGACGCCATCTACGACAAGGGCGACGCCATGACCGAGGAGGACGGGATGCTGGTCTGCGAGCTGGAGGCGGAGTTTGCAGAGATGGGAGGCTGGGAGGCGGAGTCCGACGCCAGCCGCATCCTCCAGGGGCTGGGTGTGGGCACCCGGTACCACCAGACCGTCATGGCGGACCTGGACCCCCGGCTGAAGGTGAAGGTGCTGCTGGCCCAGGCGCTGTTCGGGAATCCGGACCTGCTGATGATGGACGAGCCCACCAACAACCTGGACATCGACGCCGTCAGCTGGCTGGAGGACTTCCTGCTGGACTTCCCCGGCACTGTGATCGTGGTCAGCCATGACCGCCACTTCCTGAATACGGTCTGCACCCACATTGTGGATATCGACTACGGGAAGATCCGCATGTACGTGGGCAACTACGACTTCTGGTACGAGTCCTCCCAGCTGGTGCAGCAGCTGGTCAAGAACCAGAACAAGCGCAACGCGGAGAAGATCAAGGAACTGCAGGAATTCATCTCCCGCTTCTCCGCCAACCGCTCCAAGTCCAAGCAGGCCACCGCCCGGCGCAAGCTGCTGGACAAGCTCACCGTCCAGGAGATGCCCGCATCCTCCCGGCGCTACCCCTGGGTGTCCTTCTCCCCGGACCGGGAGGTGGGCAAGGACATCCTCTTCGTGACGGACGTGTCCAAGACCATCGACGGCGTCAAGGTGCTGGACAATGTATCCTTCATCCTGGGCCGCGGGGACAAGGTGGCGCTGGTGGGGGACAACGAGAACGCCCAGACCGCTCTGCTGAAGATCCTGGCCGGCGAGATGGAGCCGGACGAGGGCAATGTAAAGTGGGGCCAGACGGCTACCTTCTCCTACTTCCCCAAGGACAACGCCGCTTTCTTCGAGGGCTGCGACCTGAACCTGGTGGAGTGGCTGCGCCAGTACTCTCCGGATCCCCAGGAGCAGTACCTGCGGGGCTTCCTGGGCCGGATGCTGTTCTCCGGAGACGAGGTGTACAAGCCTGCCCGGGTTCTCTCCGGAGGCGAGCGGGTGCGCTGCATGCTCTCCCGCATGATGCTCTCCGGGGCCAACGTCCTCCTGCTGGACCAGCCCACCAACCATCTGGATCTGGAGTCCATCGCCGCCCTGAACCGGGGTCTGGAGACGGTGAAGTGCAACGTCCTGGTGGCCTCCCACGACCACCAGCTCATCCAGACTGTATGCAACCGGGTCTTCGACTTCACCGCCGGCGGTCAGCTGGTGGACAGGAAGCTCACCTACGACGAGTACCTGGAGCGGCTGAAGGAACAGCAGCAGAAGGCATAAAAATCGTACAGGGGATGCCCGGGAAAGGCATCCCCTGTACATGATCTGGAAGGATATGGATGAAAAAGGGGTGGACGGAGTCTTAACTGGATGAACCGGCAAGAGCGGCAGCCGGTCCGTCGTGAACGCTAATCCTCAATCCAGCTGTTACTCTACCACACCGGAGCCCCGCGTGCCATACTCAAAAACGTTATGCGCCGTATTATCAAAAAATTATGAGCCGGTCTGTGGCAACACTGGAAACGTCATCCATCTGCCCCCGGGAAGGGCCCGGAAGAGCCGGGACCGGGGGACAGGGAGGTGAGGAGAACTGGATGAACTGGAGAGGCTCCCCGTGCCGCTGCTGATGTGGTACCGGGAGAATGCAAGAAAGCTTCCCTGGAGGGAAAATCCGACAGCCTACCAGGTCTGGGTCTCGGAGGTGATGCTCCAGCAGACCCGGGCTGCGGCGGTGGCTGGATACTACAGGCGCTTCCTGGAGGCGGCCCCGGGACCGGCGGAGCTGGCGGAGATGCCGGAGGATGCCCTGATGAAGCTGTGGCAGGGACTGGGCTACTACAGCCGGGCCCGGAACATGCAGAAGGCAGCCAGACAGATCATGACGGAGTTTCACGGCGTCTTCCCGGACACCTGGGAGGGGATCCGCTCCCTGGCCGGCGTGGGGGACTACACCGCAGGGGCGGTGGCCTCCATCGCTTTCGGCATCCCGGTGCCGGCAGTGGACGGAAACGTGCTGCGGGTCTATGCCCGCATTACCGGCGACGAAGGGGATATCTCCACCGCAGCCATGAAGCGGAAGGTTGCAAAGGACCTGGGCGGGATCATCCCCCTGGACATGCCGGGCCAGTTCAACCAGGCCCTGATGGAACTGGGGGCGACTGTCTGCATTCCCGGCGGCGCCCCGGCCTGCGGCCGATGCCCGGCGGCGGAGTTCTGCAGGGCGTACCGGGAGGGGCGGACCGGGGAACTGCCGGTAAAGGCGGCAAAGAAAGCCAGAAGAACAGAGGAGCGGACAGTTTATCTGCTCTTCCGGGAGGACTGCGTGGCCCTCCGGCGCAGACCGGACAGGGGACTGCTGGCGGGACTCTGGGAGTACCCCTCCGTCTACGCAGGGGAGGACGGGCCCGCCCTCTGGGGCCTGCCCCCCGTTACCCTGGAACATGCGGGCAGCGGCAGGCATGTCTTTACCCATGTGGAGTGGCACATGACAGCTCTGACCGGGGAACTGGAACAGGAGGAACTTCCCGCCGGCTGGATCTGGGCGGATCTCCATGACCTGCAGGACTCGCTGGCGGTACCCAGCGCATTCTCCTTTGTGGCACCCA
>CAYYHY010000099.1:0-9230 GCA_964471855.1 uncultured Oscillospiraceae bacterium
AGGATCTGGGCCACCTCCGCCCGGGTTGCCCCCTGCCCGGGGGCGATGTGGACGGTGTCCACGCCTTTGATCAGGTTCACGGCGACGGCCCAGTTCACCGCCTCCCGCGCATAGTCGCTTACATCCTCTGCGTCTGCATAGCCGCCGAGGGATTCTCCGGCCGGGGCCGCCAGGCCCGCCTTCTGTGCGCAGCGGTACAGGACGGTCACCATCTGCTCCCGGGTGATGGAGTCGTCAGGACCGAACCGGGAGTCCGGATAGCCCGTAATGATGCCCTTCTCCTGGGCCCATGCGGCGGCATCCGTGTACCAGGTGCCGCCCTCCACATCGGAGAAGTCCGGCACCCCTGCACGGGGCTCATAGGCAAGACGGTAGAGAACGGCCGCCATCATGCCCCGGGTCAGAGGCACGCCGGGTGCGAAGGTGTTTTCGGCAACGCCGAAGAACAGCTCCCGGGCCGACACAAACTGGACTGCATCCTCCGCCCAGGGGGCTTCCGCCTGGACGTCCGGGAAGGGCTGGCCCCGCTCCACAATCTTCAGGGTCACATCCCCGGACACACCCAGGACGACGCCGTTTCTGGTTACGATGCAGGTGCGGACGGTGATCTCCGTCCCGTCCTCCAGGACGGCGACTGCCACTGTGCCCATGTCCGGCTCCGCCACCGGGATCTCAATGTTCACTGTTCCCGCCGCCTTCGACCGGATTTCAATCGCCGGTGCCTCGGCAGCTGAACGGGAGGCGGGGATCTTCTCTATGGGGGCCGGAATGATGCCGGCATCCGGACCGATGCTCTCCGGGATGTCCACGTCTGCGGACAGGATATTCCCGTCGCTGCCGGTCTTTGTGTGCCCCTTCACCCCGTCCTTTCTTACGGACGTCCTGTCTATGCTCCCGTCCCTGTTAACGGTGGTGGTGGTCACGGTCCCGTCCTCGCCGGTCTCGGTGTCCGTATGGGAGGGGGAACCTCCGGAGCTCCCGCCGCCTCCGCCGCTGGAGGAGCCCAGGGGTGGAATCACGGTGTCCTTCTCCTGGATCTCCTTCTTCCCCGCCTCATCTGCAAACAGCTTTCCGCATTCGGTGCACTTCCAGTGCTCCCGGACGCCTGGCTGGGTGCGGGTAGGTTCCCGTCCCGGCACCTTCTCCAGTCTGTGGGCAGCTCTGCGCACCGTATCTTCCTTCGTGCACTGGTCTTCCTCTGCCGCCCGCTCCGACATGAAGTACCTGTCGCAGCCTTCGCAGTACCAGTACTCGTAGTTTCCGTCCGTCTCGCAGGTGGGCTCCACCGCAGGCACGTGGGTCAGGGTGTGCACATGTTCCTCATCCGGTCCCGCCGGCCGCACCAGTCCGGCCACGGCATCCGTCAGGGCCTTCGCCGCCGCATCCACGTCCTTCTGCGGAGCGCGTGGGTCTCCCAGCAGTTCCCGGGCCCGGCGGATGGCGGAGCGGAGCACAGCCAGGGACTCCTCTGTCCAGTTTCCGTACTGCTGGCTTGCACCTTCGGCCAGGGCCTCCCGCAGGGCGGCGAAATCCGTGCTCCGGGATTCCAGCCCCTCCATGGCCGCCTGGACCTCCCGGATGCTGTCCAGCAGCTCCGCTGCGGAGGGCTCCCCGGCCATCAGGGTCCGGGCCTTCTCCACCGCTTCTGTCAGCTTTGCCGCCGTCTCCTCCGTGTAGGCGCTCTCATCTGTCAGCAGGCGCTCCGCCTCTTCGCAGAGTTCCCGCAGGGCAGTGTCGTCCACCTCCAGGCTGAAGGCGATGCCTGTAACGGCAGCGTCTGTTACTGTCCGGACTTCCTCCTGATCCCCGTAGCAGGGGGCGGAAGCTGTAACCGTGTATTCCCCCGGCTCCAGGGGCTGGGTTTTGAACTTCCCCTCTGCATTGGAGGTGGTCACGGTGACCGCTGCCAGCTGGCTGGAGATCCGGTTCTCAGGGGCTGACCGGTGGACGGTGACAGTGGCGCCGGCCAGGGGCGCGCCGCTGCTGTCACTCACGGTGCCCTCCAGAGGATACGTGCCGTCCCCGGGGGGATCGGAGGGAATGATCCGCAGGTTGTCGATGATATAGACGGCCCCCGGGCTGTTCTGCATGTTGATGCCCACCCAGCCGGCATCCGTGTGGGGTGTGCCGCTGCCGCTGGCCGAGCTGGCCATGTCGATCTGGTACACCTGGATGCCGTCCAGATACACCGTGTACTGGTTGCCGTTCATGTCCACCCGGACATTCCGCTTTACGCCTCTGCGCACGTCGATCTGGGCTGTCTGGGTTCCCGTGTAGCCGGTTCCCGTGCTGTTCCAGTACTCGCCGAACCACTTCTGGGAGGAGTTCTCCTGGCCGATGAACACCCGGGTGTTCCCGTCCCTGGCCCGCAGGGTGACACCGAAGCGGCTGCCGCTGTGGTTGGGGGTGAGCACATCGAAGGAGACCGTGCCGTTTGCGATCTGGATCCCGGTGTCCACCACGTTGTTGGTGCTCCGGGTCTCCCCGGAGGTGGCCCGGAAGGTGACCTGCGCGGCCCAGCTGCCGCCGCTGTATACAGGCTCAATCAGGGGGGTGTCTTCCCCCGGGTCCACCAGGGGCTTCAGCATGGAGAGGTTGCGGCTGTTGAAATCGTTGACATAGGCCCCCGGGGTCTCGGCCTCCAGCTCGACTGTGTGGCTGCCGCTCTCCGGCGCCTCCTTGGTGACCTGGAAGGAGTCCGTGGTCTTCACCAGATATCCGGCCGCCTGGACCTTCACCCGGTAGGATCCGGCTCCCAGGGACACATCCCCGCTGCTCTCGAAGGAGAATGTTCCCTCCGCATCGGTGACGGCGGTGAGTCCTGTGGGAAGGCAGCTGCCGTCCTCCAGGGTGACCTCCGCCCCGGCCACCGGCCGGCTCTCCACCCCGGTGACGGTGCCGGAGATGACCACCTTCACCTTCTTCAGGGGCGCCATGGCATTGCGGAGAGTCTCCGCTGCGCTGTCCACCTGGGGCTGCTCCGCGGCCTCGTTCAGCAGAGCGTTGGCTGCAGTGCGGGCCTCCTCGAAGGCGCTCCAGAGGGTGTCGAAGTCCCCCTCCGCCGTGCAGCTGTTCTCCTCCATGGAGTTTGCCTCTTCCGCCAGGGCGGCCAGCTCCGACTTGTCCACATCGGCCAGGGTGATCACCAGGTTGTCCAGGACGAAGTCCTTGTACCCGCCGAAGTCGCTCTCGGCGTTTGCGGTGCCCTGGAGGTTGGCGTTTCCAGCCGAGTAAATGCCGAACCAGGTCTGGCCGGAGGCGCTTCCCGTGAGAGAGAAGGAGCACTGGCCAACCTGAGCCTTTGCAGTCGTGTCTGTCTCGTCATAGTGGTCCTTCTTCTGCAGGGTCTGGGTCAGGGCCACCTCCCGGAGATTGGAGCCGCTGTATTCCCCATCCCCGATTACCACCTTGTAGGCCCCGTCGGAGCCCAGCTCGTAGTCAAAGGATACGGTGTAGGTCTTCCCCGGCTCGAAGCGGAAGTTCTGGGGAATGGTCTGATAGACCAGGTTCCTGCGCCCCGCCAGGCCGTTGACCTTCAGGGACCAGTTCCCGTCGATGACGTCGTCCAGATGCTTCACGTCCCAGCCCGCCTGGGTGAAGGGGGCGTGGAGCTTGGAGAGGTGCTGCCGGTTGTCCGAGACCCCCTCGACCCCGGCCACCACAAAGGGGAACTCCCCCTGGGGCACATGCTCGAAGTCCTGCTTCAGTCCGGTAATGCGGCCGCTCCCGTCCCGGGTATATACGTCCGCCCCGGCCTTCAGGGTGCGCACGTCGTCAAACCAGACGCTGCCGGCGCCCTCATGGCTGAGGGTCAGGGTTAAGGTCTTCCCCTCCTCAGGGGTAAAATACACGTACATGTTCTGGAGCCGGCTGTCGCTGCCCCCCAGACCCTTGCCGTTATGAAGGCTGTACGCGCTGACATAGTTTCTGGCGATGGACCGCATCGTATAATTCTCAGCGGCCACCTTTCCGTCCTGGTCTGTAATGGCAATGGACGCCTTCCCGTCGCTGCGGTTGTCCACAGCCACATAGGTCACGTAGAGGGTGCCGGGCTCCAGGCCGGTCATCTCCTGGCTCACCTGCACGGTGTTCTCCAGCCTCAGGGCGGAGATGCCGCCGGCGTTCTCATCCCGGCCGGCGAATCCGCTGCCGGTAACGGTCCAGGGACTGGCCTCGCTGTTCAGGTCCACATTGAAGGAGGCGTCCTCCACATGCAGGCCGGTGCTCCACGTCACCTCCGGGGCCTTTGCAGCCTCGCCCCGCACTACCACATAGGGGGTGTTTGCCCTGATGTCTGTCAGTGTTACGGAGCCGCCCCTGGCGACGGGGACCGTGACAGGCTCTCCACGCCCCTGGTCGCTCAGCTCATAGAGGGTGACGGTGGAGAGGTTTCTCCAGTTTGCCGGCAGCGTCCATACGCTGGTGCCGCCCTTCGCGTTCCAGTGGTAGAGCTTCTCTTCCTCCTCGGGGACGCGGTTTCCTTCCGTATCCCAGTACCAGGGGATGAGGTACCGCAGGGTTGCGCTGCCCCTGGGAAATGCACTGTCCTCCCCGGCGGTGGCCGGGGCGCCGTCCAGGATCTTCACATTGTCCAGGGTGATGACCCGGGAGCGGAAGGTGGTCTCGTCCTCAAAGGATGCGGTTCTGTCCAGGGTGCTGTCCTTGCCCCGTGTGACGGCCACCGTGTGGGCTCTGGTGTCGTCCTGGAGGATGATCTGCATCTCCGGGGTCCAGGGTGCCGTTTTGCTCCTGGGGCGCCCCGCCTGCTCGAAGTAGGGGATGTTCACCGCATTGTCGGCGTTGATCCACTGCATGATGCTGTAGTGCTGGAGGAACTTGGTCGGCAGCATCTGGTTGAAGGTGTTGTATATGGACAGGTCGTACTCCGCGTCTCCCTGCCAGCCCTCAAACCCCTGCATGGCCGGTCCCCCCAGCAGCGGTGCACTGCATGCGCCGCCGAAGGTGGCGAAGTCCGGGGGGAAGGAGTCCCGGCAGCTGTTGAACAGGAAGCGGAGCACGCTGCTGTTCAGCTTCCCCTTGTGGCTGTAGTCCCCGTAGCTGCAGTCGCTGACCCAGTGCTGGAAGGAGGACTCGTAGGGGTTGGCGAAGGACCACTCGTGGACCAGGCGCCAGCCGTTCTTTGTAATGGCGTGGGACAGATTCCTTGTCTGCCAGGCGTCCTCGTTGCCGGCTGTCTGGTTTCCCCACACGTCCACGTATACAAAGAAGGGAAGACCGTTCTCCCGGGTCTGGAGAATGTCAGCCAGGGCGTCAAAGCGCCGCTCCCGCTCTCCGGATGCCATGTCGTACAGGCCGTTGAGCCCGATGCCCTGGTCCAGCCAGTTCCAGCCGTAATGGAGGCTGGTGTTCTCGTTCCGCCGCACCAGGTTCTCGCTGAAGGCATCCGCCTCCGGGTAGAACTCCGAGGTGTTGACGTGGATGCCGAACTGGGCCCCGTATTTCCAGCCCTCCTTCATCATGGTCAGCATGTCCTCCGGACCGCCCATCCGCTCCCCGATGTCCGGGAAGTCCGGGTGTCCGGAGTCGTGACCCTCGCTGGCGTAGCCCTTGAGGAGCACAAACTGGCCCAGGCCGTCGGTGTGCAGAGCCACCCGCTTCACGTTGTCCAGAGCCATGAGGAAGGGGTTCTGGGCCTGGGAGCCGAAGTTCATGCTGATGCGCAGGTTCACCGCCTCCGGCACCAGCTCGCTGTTTGCCGGCCGGTGCATGACGGTCTCCCTGCAGGCGATGGCCCCGTCCTGCCAGTCGATTCTGCCGTCGCCGTTCTCTTCCCCGGTAACGACCACCTTGGCAAAGGGCATCTCGGGGGAGGCCACCACGGCCATCTCGGGCGTAATGGGTTTGTTCATGCTGGCACTGGCGTTGGAACTGGAGATCTTCCGGTCCACATACCAGAGGGTGCTGTCCAGCGCAAAGGTCTCCGCCCCCTCGATGCTTCCGGGGGAAGAGGTGAGCCGGACCGGATAGTTGTCAGCCCCGCCGGCGCTGCCGCCCGCCTCGGAGTTGCTGACCAGGCTGGCGCTGAGTTCCTCATTATAAAGGAAGCCGGCGAAGAAGCGGTCGCTCCAGTTCCTCCGGTCCGGTGTGGCGGCGAAATCAGCGGGCCGGTATGTGACGTCCCCGCTGGTGATGGTGTTTGCAGCCAGCTTCGCCCCGGTGAAGGCAGCCCCGGGCTGCACGCTGCTGACCGAGATCAGACTGTGGCCGGGTATCTCAATGGATTCCAGGGGGTGCTCCTGCCGGTCATCCCGCGGGTAGGTGACTTTATCAACAAAGAACCCCAGGGTGTTCTCTCCCCCGTCAATGCCCGCCTCGATGTGCGCCTCAATCACCACGCTGATCCCGGTGGTGCCGCTGCTGTCGTCCACCGTCAGGGTGTAGTCGATCCGCTTCTCACTCTCGGATGTAACAGCCACAGCGGGGGTGACCTTCACGCCGTTGAGCTTCAGCTCTGTCAGGCTCTCCGGCTGCCCCAGCATGACCCTGCCTGCCAGTTCCCCCTTCATCCGGTAGCGGATGACCCGGGGGAAGCTCCGGTCCACCAGCACGTCCATGGCTTCGGTGGACAGCACGGCGGTGTTCTCTGCATCTGCCGTCAGTTCTATGTCCAGGGTCTTGTCCTCATGACCGGCAACGGTGACAGAACCGCTGCAGGCCATATACCCGGACTCCGTTACGGAGACGCTGTATTCCCCGTCCGGGACACCCAGGATCTCATAGCGGCCGTCTGCGTCCGAGATGCCTGCAAAGTTCGCTGCGTCCTTCGTCAGCCGGACCTCCGCATAGGGGACAGGACCGGCGGCGTCACGGACCGTCCCTGTAACAGCTGCCAGTCTCTGCAGGGAGAAGTCCCGGTCCTGCACCGCCTGGCTGCTTACGGCGAAGCTGCTCTCGCTCCCCTCCGCATAGCCGGCCATCGATGCGGTGAGTTCATATGTGCCGTCCGGCAGGTACAGCCGGTAGGAGCCGTCCTGCCCGCTGAGTGCTGAATCGCTGAATTCGTCCGAGACAGCGGACACCAGGGCGCCTTCCAGCGCCGTGCCGTCTGTATCGGTCACCTTTCCGGACACCTCATAGGCCTGGACCGTCTCCTGTCCGGAGTAGTGGAGATTGGAGATGGTCATGCTGGTCGTTCCATTGTCGGTGGAGCGGTCCCGCCCGCACTTGAATGCAAATGCACTGGCCGGGGTCACGTTCCCAAATCCGCCGCCGTTGGGAAGGCTGTACGCTGTGCCGTCGATTGAGAAGAGGGTGACGGCGTCATGGGTCCACTCGATCCGGATCCTGCAGGTCTGTCCGGGCACCAGGTCCGGAGCGCTGAAAGACGGGTACTGACCGGACCCCCCGTAATACTGAACAAACCACTTGCCGATGGTGTTGTATCCGATAAACACATTGTGGTTCCGGTCCGTGTAGTTCAGGGAGAAGCCCAGGCAGAGCGCATTATTGGAGCACTCAGGCTTCATGTCAAACTCCACCCACCGTTTCGCCTGGTCCCCCTGGCCGGCCACCTCCTCCAGCGCCGCATTCAGCTCCTCGTCCTGGAAGAGAGCCGGGGTCCGGCTGCCGTCGTTCATGTTGTTGCAGTTGGAATCCACGGCCGTCAGGTACCGCTTTCCGTCCACCACGGAGGGATCCGCAGCGCCGTCCACCCGGTCCGACACCAGGGTCCAGGTGTCATGGACTGCCCCGTCCAGAGGCAGGAGTATGTACCCCAGCCAGGTCAGCTGGATATCCTGGTCTGCCTTGTCGCTGTCCACTTCCACCGAGGTGCTCTCCTCGCCGTACCCCTCCAGGGAAGCCCTGATGCTGTACTGGCCCTCCGGGAGTCCGGTCAGGGTGTAGTCCCCGCTGCTGTCTGTGACGGCGGCAGCCACAGTCACATCCTCTCTGGCTGCGGTGACCTCCGCCCCCTCCAGGGGACTGCCTTCCGCATCTGTCACCGTTCCGCTGACATCGTAGACAGACACCGTCTCCTGCCCTGTGTAGTGGACATTGGAGAGCAGGAACTGCTGTCCTGCGCCTCCGGCGCTGCCCACCTTGAAGCCCACTTTGCAGTCGGTGCCGAGGGCCGCAGTCACCGCGCTGATGTCGTGGTTCGAGAGCAGTTCCTCGCCGTCCAGTTCGAAGGAGACGATCTCCTCCTCGGTCCATGTGAGCTCAATGTGGTGCTTCTCCCCGGAGTCAAAGACGGACTCTCCTCCGGACGGCGTGATGTCCCCCCACTGGCCCTGGGCGTTCTCATAGTAGTGCTGCCAGAAGAAGTGTCTTCCGTTTGTATCGACGCAGACCGCTGCGCCGAAGACCGCACTGTCCGTGGTGCTGCAGTACAGGTAGATGCCGAAGAGGGGGTTGCCTGCATTTCCCACATTCTGTACATCGAAGGAAACAGACTTCTCCTCCTCGCCGGCCGCCTCCATGGCTGCGTTCAGTTCTTCATCGTAGAAGATGGCGGGCGGATTTCCGCTGTGCGTTCCGCCGTTGTTTCCATTTTCGGCTGCTGACTTCAGCAGAACGCCGTCGCTCCGCTTCTCCGGAGCGCCTGCACTGCCTCTGACGGTATTCGTATCCTGCTGCCAGGTGTCCGCAAGCGCCCCATCCGGCATGACTTCTGCTGCTCTTCCGGCCGATGCCCGCACAGTGACGGGAAGCATGGAGAGCAGCATGCATACCACCAGAGATGTGGAAAGCACACGGGTTCCTCTTTTCTTCACAGATTCTCACCCTCCTCACTCATTGCAGCGGATCAGGATGCCCTGATCCATGGTGCGCGGGACTGGAGTCAGCCACGCCATGTAACGCTCGCCTCCCTTCCTGAAGTACTGAGACATGGAGCACAGCTTCGCCTCGAATTCAGCTGCACTCCATGCGGTCTGTATCACGGTCCTGCTTTAAAGCCTTAACCTGCAGCCCCCATGCAGCAGGTACTTCCGAGGCAATGATTATGAATACGCAGGGAAATCCATATATGATGTGACTTTCAGCTGAAAATAAATGCAGAAATTGTGATATACATATTATACTCCTGCTGATTCTGTGTCAAGTTTACTTGAAAAGTTGCTTTGATATATACTGTAATAGCAATATTAATAATACAGTCTCCAAGTCCTCGAGTTCTTGACTTTGTGCTGCAAACTGCTGAATCTCACGCCCTTCTGATCACCTCCATCGCCCGCAGGTCTCTCTTGACAGCGGTGACATGGACCTGA
>CAYYHY010000100.1:0-9163 GCA_964471855.1 uncultured Oscillospiraceae bacterium
ATGAAAAAGGCAGCACCGGACCGCTGGGAAGGACCGGTGCTGCCTCTGATTTGACAGGGCTGTCCCGCCGGAGGGCGGGGGAATCTGGGTCACTGCAGCAGCTGCGCCGCCAGGGAGAGCAGAACCAGCCCCGCAGCATTCACTGCGGTGAATTCCGCCAGGAAGCGCCCCGTGCTGGGATTTGAGGACTGGGAGTACAGCTTCAGGCTGATCAGACTGGCCAGGCTGGCCACGGGGGTTCCCAGCCCTCCCACATTCACCCCCAGGAGCAGCTGCCTTGCGTTGTCTGTAAAGCCGGACAGGAGCAGAGCGGCCGGCACGTTGCTGATGACCTGGCTCGCCGCCAGGGAGACGAAGTACTCCCTGCCGGCCATGAGGCTCTGCAGGAGCCGGCTCACGGCGTCAATGCGGGCCAGGTTGCCGGCAAAGATGAAGAAGGCCACGAAGGTGAGCAGCAGCATGAAATCCGCCTTCAGCAGCACCTTCCGGTCCCAGATCAGCAGCACAAGAATCACGGCCGCCAGCATGGCGGGCCAGGGGAGGACCCGCACCACCGTCAGCAGGCAGACGCCGAAGAGGACCAGGTAGATGACGAGGAGCTTCTTCGAGATCTCAGGCTTCTCCCCCAGGTAGGCGGAAAATCCGTCAGAGGGGAGGGTGAGGCAGGCCAGCAGGATCAGGACCAGGGACAGGACCCATACGGGGGCGGTGGCGGAGAGGAAGTCCCCCATGCTCATGCTGTAGCGGGAGTATAGGTACAGGTTCTGGGGGTTGCCCACGGGGGTCAGCATGCTGCCCAGGTTGGCGGCCACGGTCTGGAGCACCACGATGCGGATCAGCTCGTCGTTCCGGTCCGCCATCCCCAGCACCACCACCGCAAAGGGCACGAAGGTGAGCAGGGCCACGTCGTTTGTAATCAGCATGGCGCTGAAGAAGCAGAGGCACACCAGGATCACGCCGATGGAGCGGGCGGTCTTCGCCCGCTGGCAGAGGCTGTGGGCCAGGACGGAGAACACGCCGGCCCCCCGCAGGCCGGCCACCACGGTCATCAAGGCATAGAGGAGGGCCAGAGTCCGGAAATCGACATACTCCAGGTACTGGCTGTCCGGGGGCACAAAGAAGCAGCTCACCAGGGCGGCCAGGGCCGCAATGGCAAGCACAGGCTCCCGCTTTACAAAGGTTCGCACAGTGGACATGGATCTCCCCCCGGTTCTCTCTCAGGTTCGACGGCTATGATACTCCCCGTCTGCAGCGGGTGTCAACCCGTCCCCGCAGGACCGGCACCTGGTCCGGAGATGCTGCGGCTTGTTCCGCAGAGACAGCTTCAGCCGGAAGCCCCTGAAAATCAGAAGCTTCCGGCTGATTTGCTGCTGCTGTTCAAATGCAGACCGTCCCGGGACCCTCCCCGGCACTGGCGCACGGGAAGGGGAGAGGGGGGAGATCAGGCCAGCTCCCAGGCGGCCTTGAAGGCCTCGTGGACTGCATCGGGGATTCTGCGGCCGCCCCGCTTTGCGTCGCCGGCCACGATGACCCTGTACCTGTCCTTGAGCTGGTCTTCCAGGGTATTCGCGGCCCGGACACCGAGGGCTACGACAACGGCATCGCAGGGCTCTTCGATCTGGTATCCGGCGTTGTCCTCCAGGAGGATGCTGTCCGGACGGATTTCCAGCAGCTTGTGGCCCGGCATGGTCCGCACTCCGAGCTTTGCCAGGGCGGTGGTGGCGTCCATGATCATCAGGGGGAATCCCACGGCGCCCATGGCGTCCACCATCTCAACCTCGAACACCTCGTTGCCGGCCTCCTGGAGGTACTCGGCCGTCTCCATGCCGGTCAGGCCGCCGCCGATGACGGCCACCGTCTTTCCGGAGAACTGGACCTTTCCGGTCAGGATATCCTCGGGCACATAGACATTGCTGCCGCTGATCCCCGGGATGCTCCGGGGGAGCACCGGCTCGGAGCCTGTGGTCACGAACACGGCGCAGGGGTTCAGGGCGTCGATCTCTTCCGGCGTCGCTGCTGTGCCGAGGCGGACCTCCACGCCCAGATCCTTCAGCTGCTTCTCGGCGTAGCGGATGAAGTTGCCCATCTTTGTTCTGTGAGGCGGCAGGGAGGAGAGGTACATCTGACCTCCGATGCGGTCCCGCTTCTCAAACAGGACAACCTTGAACTCCCGCTGGGCCAGCACCATGGCAGCCTCGAGACCGGCGGGACCGGCCCCCACAACCACGGCTGTGCGTCCGCCTCCGTCTTTGACGGGTTCCCCGTACCGGGTCTCCTCCCCCATGCGGGGGTTGACGGAGCAGAAGGCGTGGGATCCGCCCGTGCAGAGGTTGTTGCCGGCGGTCTCAAAGCAGTACATGCACCCCAGGCACCGGCGGATATCGTCGTCGCGGCCCTCGATGGCCTTGACGCCCCAGTCGGGGTCTGCCAGCCAGGAGCGGCCCATGGCGACAAAGTCCACATCGCCGTTCTCCAGGATCTGCTCGGCATAGGCCGGGTCCCGGATCACGCCCGTGGCCGCCACGGGGATGGATACCTGCTTCTTCACGGCCGAGGCAAAGGGGATCTTCCAGCCCTGGTCGTAGGTCGTGGGCTCCACAATGGTGTTGCCCGTCATGTGGGTGCCCGAGGAGATGTTCAGCAGCGCCACCCCCGCCGCCTCGCAGGCTTTGGCGTCCGCGATGGTGGCCTCAAGGGTCAGGCTCTCATCATACATGCCGCTCAGGAATTCGGTGCTGCTCAGGCGCACGCTGATGGGGTAGTCCTTCCCGCACTGCTTCTGGATCTCCGCAATGATCTCCATCAGGAAGCGGCGGCGGTTCTCCGGGGACCCGCCGTACTTGTCCTCCCGGTGGTTGTCAAAGGGGGAGAGGAACTGGTGGATCAGATAGCCGTGGGCCGCATGGATTTCCACGCCGTCGATGCCGGCGCGCTGGGCCCGCTTTGCAGCCCTGCCGAAATCCAGGACCAGGGACTCCACCTCTTCGGTGGTCAGGGCCCGGGTCGGTTCCGGCGCCACATAGCTGGGGACCGGCATGGAGGAGACCAGCTCGGTCACCTTCGGATTCAGCACCAGGTGGGACTCCCGGCCGGGGTGCTGCAGCTGCACGAAGATCTTCGAGCCGTGACGGTGAATCGCATCGGCCAGCTTTGCAAAGCTCTCCACCGTGTCGTCCGTAGCCAGGGAAAGCTGGTCGTACTCGCCGGCGCCGTGGAGGTCGTTGACCCGGGTGATCTCGGTGATGATGAGACCCGCGCCGCCTCTGGCCCGCTCCTCGTAGAAGCGGATGAATTCATCTGTGGCCCTGCCGCTGGGGGAGCCGACTCCCACGCCCATGGCCGTCATGACGAGCCGGTTTTTGGTAACGATGTTCCCGATCCGGCCGGGTTCCGCGATGCGTTCGTATTTCACTGCTGTTCACCTCCAGCCAGTCCCAGCCGGTCATAGCGGGACGTCAGCAGCTTCGGCACGGCCAGCTCCGGGTCGGCCTCCGCCACCTTGATGAGTTCCTTCATCTCAATGTCGTTCTCGCTGTAGGCTCCGCCCAGGTTCTCCAGAACCGGCAGCTGCCCCCAGGGGTCGTCCGCACTGGACTTCAGCCGCACCGTGACCTTGCCGGGCTGCCAGATCCGGTAGCTGTACTCCGCCACGTTGGAGTAGACATTGACTCTTGTAAAGACAGGGATGCCGTTCTCATCCGGCTCCATGGAGGGATGCATGTAGAAGCTGACACCGCCGGATTTCCCGCCGTCCGCAGCCCCCTGGTAGCAGGCCTCGGCGCCCGGGCTGTTGTATGCGCCGTCCAGCTTCACGGATACGTCCGCCAGCACGACCCCGTGCCGGCAGGCCGTGGCCCGGACTGCGCCCTCCGAGCGGATGATCTGAATGTCGTCCTCATGTTCGCACATCTTCTTGGGAAGCCCGAACTTCTCTCTGCCGGGGAGTGTGGCCATCTCTGCGCCGGGCCCTGACAGCAGGAAACTGACAGGATAGAGCCCGACCTGGGAGCCGAACTTCACATAGACTCCCAGCATGGCTTCGCGGTATGGAAGGGTGAAAGCGGGGCGGTTGATGTTCACGATGTAGCCGGACACCATGGGGAACGCCACTTCCAGAGGCTTCGGCACAATGCCGGCGATGGCCTGGATGTCGCTCCGGTAGGTGAAGTACACCCCTTTTTCATCCCCCATCACCGAGGCGGGGTTCAGTCTGGCTTCCTCCGGGGGAAGCTGGAAGGTTGCTTTCTTTTCCAACATAGGGGAAAATCCTCCTTCGTCTGCTTCGGTCTGCTTTACTTTTTCCTGTTGCGCTCGTCCAGCTCCTTGCGGATGGTCGGGTAGATCTTGTCGAGGTTGCACATGGTCAGCACGACGAAACCGATCACGATCAGGATCATGGGAACCCATGTGTAGAGGGAACGGACAGCGAACAGTGCGGAGGCGCTCTGCACCTCGGCTCCGCCTACGTAGCCGCCCAGTTCCAGGCCCCAGCCAACAGCTGCGCTGCCCAGGCCGGTGCCCACCTTCATGCCGAAGGAGGAGGCGGAGTAGGTCATGCCCTCAATGCGCTTGCCGAATTTCCAGTCGCCGTAGTCGATCACGTCCGCGATCATGGCGAACAGGCCGGCGGAGTGGGGAACTCTGCCTACGCCGACGAAGGTCAGACCCACGATCAGCAGGGGCAGATTGGTGGGGAATGCAAGAACGATGCCGTAGCCGATGATCTGCAGCACATAGCCGGCCATCAGGCTCTTCCATTTGCCGGTCTTCTCGACGATCTTGGGGAATATCGGCAGCATGATGATGGAGGGCAGGAAGCCCATCATGTTCACCACGCCGTAGGAATCCATGTCGCCCAGGATGTCGCGCACATAGTAGATGACAACGCCGTTGGTCAGATTCAGAGCGGTATAGTTGATGATGAACAGAAGCGCTACGAAGATGAAGTACTTGTTCTTGAACAGGAGCTTGAGGGCTTCCAGAACCGGAACGTCATCCGCCTGCTTGGCATCCGCGTCAACAGTGGTGCGCTCCCTCGTGAAGAAGAAGGTTACGAGGATCAGAGCTGTGCCAACCACGCCGTAGACAATGGCCATGCCCGTGTATCCGATGGATTCGATCATGCCGTTGGCGGTGTAGATGATGACAAGCACAGCCAGCCAGGTGAAGAAGAAACGAACGGAGCTGAGCACCGTCCGGTCCTGCTGGTCCGGGGCCATGTAGGACATCAGCGTCCCGTAGGACAGGTTGCAGGCGGTGTAGATGACCACTGCCAGCAGCACGTAGGTGACGATGGCGTAGACGAGCTTGCCGTTGTCAGACAGGCTGGTGGGAACGTGGAACAGAAGGACCAGGCCGATGCCCATGAAGGGAGCCATCAGGCCCACCCAGGGACGGGCCTTGCCCCAGCGGGTATGGGTGTGGTCCACGACCGTACCCATTACCAGGTCTGAGACGCCGTCCAGCAGACGGGTGAGCATCATGATGGTTCCGACGACTCCCGGTGCGATCCCTACGCTGTCCGTGTAGTAGACCGTGAGGAACATGCCCACGGTTGTCCAGATGAAGTTGCAGCCTGCGTCGCCGACGCCGTAGGCTATCTTCTCTGGAAAGGGAACTTTCTGCGACAATGTACTGTTTTTTCCCTTGCTCATGATGGACCTCCTTTACGTATTGATTCATGGCCGGCACCCTGCGGCCGGCCGTGAGAATCTGCCCGCTGTCAGAAGAGCCTTCCCCGGGCCTCGGTGCCGTCCAGGAACGGACCGGCGGCCGCGCTGCCCTCGCGGGATGCTCCGAACCAGGTCCGGCTGAAGGTGATCGGGCTGCCGTCCGGGTTCTCGAAGCGCTCCTCCGGCTCAAACGCCATGCCCAGGGTGTCGGTGCTGATCACGGGGGACTCCAGGTCCGGCAGGAAGTCGTACAGGTTGGTCTTCAGATACCAGCCGCCGTCCCGCTCTTCCACCGAGACCTCAACCTCTTCGCTGACCTCGGCGTACCGGCTCTCCTTGTTCCACGGCTTTGCGCCGTTGAAGAACACGTTGCCGCCGGTCCAGACGGGGAGGTGGATATAGTAGCGGTCGCTCAGGGGGGAGCCCATGCCGCAGTAGCCGTCGAACTCCCGGTTCCACTCCTCGAAGGTGGGGAAGCCGTCGTAGGGAGAGGTGCCGACCACGGCGTTGCCGTCATCCCAGCCGCTGCCGTCGCCGCCCATGCCCTCCATGACAGGCTTCAGCGCGGGCCGGAGGGGCTGCTGGATAAACAGATTGCTGTAGAACCGGGCGTCGCCGTGGAGGAAGGTCATGAAGCCGGCGACCTCCGTCCTGTGGGGCAGGTGGTAGGGTGTGTAGCGCGGGGAGTCCAGCGTCAGGGTGCCGTTGCTGGTGCCGATGCCGATGTCCACCAGGCTGCCCGCAATCAGGTTGTGCACAACGGCCACGCCCTGGCAGGCCAGCTTGATGGCCCGTTCGGACAGGAACACATTGCCGTCGATCAGCGTCGGTCCGTGGGAGACCTCCACGAAGAGATCCTCGCCGATGCTGGAGAACAGGGAGGGATCCAGCTGCTCCGGCACCTCCGTCAGATTCGGCGCAGTGTTGTCGTGGAACAGGTTGCAGGTGACGCGGGTGCCCTGCGCCTGCCAGTCCAGCCAGATGCCTCTGGTGCAGTTGTGGATGTGGTTGTGGCGGATGGTGACGTCGATTGCGGCGTGCAGCTTGATGCCGCCGATCTCCGCCCCGGCCAGGTTCTGCTTGTTGTTGATGTGGTGGATGTGGTTGTCCTCTATGGTGGAGAACACGCAGCCCAGGTGGCCGACGATGCCGGTCTGGCCGCAGTCGTGGATGTTGCAGCGCCGGACGGTGTGGGAACCCACGGTCTCCTTCGACCAGCCGTCCGCCTGAGCCAGGCAGACGCACTCCCGCTGGGTCTGGGTGCCGTCCTTGTACTTCCAGTGGAGCCACTTGTTTTCGTTGCTCTCCTGCAGGTACTTGCCCAGAGAGATGCCGGAGCACTTGGATTCATAGATCTCGCAGTCCTCAATGACCCAGCCTTTCGACCAGTGGGGCGCGATCATGCCCTCCTGGAATGCCGTGGGGGGAGCCCACTGGGTCCCGGCCTTGCAGACGGTGAATCCGGAGAGGGTGATCCAGCCGATGCCCTCTGCCTCCGGGGCAAAGCAGGCCTTCCGCACGGTGAACTCCACATTCTCCTCATTGGGATCCCTGTCCTGGAAGTTTGCATGGAACACCGTCTCGTCGCCGTCCTGCTCGGCGTACCACACGTACACGGAGAAATCGGGGTCCCAGGACACCGGGGAGGGAACAGGATGGGCCACCTGCTCCATGCTGGTCACCTCGTAGAGGGACTTTCCGTTCAGGAACAGATCGCCGGTGTGGGCGATGAAGTCCGCGATGAACCAGTCACCGGAGATCCGGGTGGTGTAGGGGTTGCGGTCGGTAAATACGCTGTTGGGAACCCGTGCGGTCCACACGCCGCCGCCCTCGTGCACCCAGCCCTTCAGCGGGTCCGCACCGGTAATCACGGCCCCCAGAGGCTCCGTGGAGCGGTAGACAACTGGGGCCTGCTCCGTGCCGCCGTTCTTCGGGTTTACATTCTCGCGGTAGATTCCGGGCAGCACCAGAACCTCGTCGCCGGCCACGGCGATGTCCGCCGCCTCCTGGATGGTCTTGAACGGATGCTCCCGGGTGCCATCCCCGCCCGGAAGGGCGTCTGCATCGACATACCGTTTCACGCACAGCACTCCTCTCAAAGTTTAGAATTCAGGCTGCTGGATACATCTTAGGATAAAAAAGCTGTCCGAGGAAGCCGGAAAATGGTTGTAATGGTACAACGGAAAGTTGTAAAATAGAGGCAGACAGCAGTGGGAGGCGGTACGGGACATGGAGTTCAGACAGATCACCTATTTTACGGAAGTCTGCCGCAGCAGGAGCATTTCAAAGGCAGCGAAGGAGCTGTTTGTAACGCAGCAGTGCGTCAGCAAGCAGGTCTCCATGCTGGAAAGGGAACTTGGGATGCCGCTTCTGGTGCGCAGTTCCACCGGCGTCGTGCCCACGGAGGAGGGCCGCTGGCTCAGCGAGCATGCCGACATGATCCTGCAGATCGAGCGGGACATTCAGACCCATTTCGAGCAGAAGAGGAAAAGTGCCCCCAAAGTCCTGAGGGTCGGCGTTTCCAACGGGCTCAACCTGTTCTACGACGACACGTTCTTCAAGAACCTGCAGCAGGCGCACCCGGGTCTTTCGATCCAGGTGCTGTACATGTGGAGCCGGCAGATTGAGGAGATGCTGGAGAACGGGGCGCTGAATATCGGCATATCCCTTCTGCCCGTGGTGAACACGGACCTGTGCATCGAAAAGCTGTTTTCGGAGCCGATCTGCTGCATTGTGAACCGCACCAGCCCGCTGGCGGAACGTGATTCCCTGAATTTTGACGACATCCTGCACGAGCAGATCGCCATGGCAGACGAGAACTTCAACACATACCATGCTTTTCTGGAGCGCTGCGCCGGAAAGGGTGTAACGCCGAACATCTACAAGGCCTCCGACCTGATGTCCATCTATTTCTATGTGCTCACCCACAGCGCCGTGGGGTTCAGCCTCAATTCCCTGGCGGAGCGGTTCCATGTGGACCAGATCCGGCACATCCCGTTTGTGGATGAGGAAGGCGTGTGGAACGTGTGCATGCTGACGAATGAGAAGGACAGAGGCCTTTTTGACAAGTACCTTGCGGATTTTGCGAATGTCAGGCAGGAAGTCTGACCTCCGGGGACGGCCGCCGGAGCACACCGGGATGTGAATATGGAACAGAACGCCCCTCCTGTGCGGATGAACACCGCAGGGAGGGGCTTTCTGTCTGTTCAGGAACATGCAGCATGCCGGTCCGGCACCTGATGATGAGGACTGGTCCCGGCAGCGCAGGCGGCATTTCCTGGAATATCATAAAATTTTCAGTTTAATAAATTTGTCTGTTAAATAAACTGAATTTATGCTGAAAGTACATTTGCTTCAGTTGCAAATCAGTGAAACTCATGCTATAATCGGAAATCGAAATGAATTTCGCAGGAAACTGCATGGCAGCAGGGGGGAGTGCTCAGGGCTCCATGCTGCTGAAAGCGGCATGGCTCCTTCCATTATTTGTATAT
>CAYYHY010000101.1:0-4895 GCA_964471855.1 uncultured Oscillospiraceae bacterium
CCGGTCCGGAGGGAATCAGAATGCGGAGTAGCCGTAGGTGTCCACCAGGGCGTCCACCTCGATGCCCCTGGCGCACAGGGGGCAGGCCTCGGGGGAATAGGACTGGTAGCCGGGCAGGTTCTCGATGTTGAACAGGGAGACAACGGGAACGCCGTCGATTTCGCTGGGGGAGGAGTAGATGGCGCAGATGCCGGCCACCGTGCCGCCGTAGTACTCCACCGTGCGCATGGCCTGGCGGACGGAGGCGCCGGTGGTGATGGAGGCCAGCAGGATGAGGATGTTCTTGTCCTTGAGCATGTAGTGGGTGTTATCCCGGAAAATCAGCTTGTTGTTTACGTACACGTTGTCACGCAGGAGGTAGATATCCTCGCCGCTGTTCATGGACCGGTATCCGTTCTTGGTCAGCTGCATGGCCATGCAGGTGCCGATGGTCCGGGTGTTGTCCATGCAGATGATGGTGTCCACCATGGCCATGGGAAGCCGGGAGACGAGCTGCGTGGCGATGGCGTCGGCTTCCTTCAGGCTGCAGCGCTGACTGGTCACATCAATGAAGTAGTTGGTGTGGCTGTTCCGGGTAGCGAAGTGGCCTCTGGCTACCTTCAGGTTTACATCATGGCTGCGGGTGCTGATCTTGTAAAACTTCAGATCCACGAGATAACCCTCCTTCTATAAGCTTGTGTGCGCCCTTGTGTAAAAGTGACTAAATTATACCACCGCAAAATATCTGTGTCCAGTCATTACGACGAAAAAAACCGGCCCTCTGGAAAAAACCAGGAGGCCGGAATGCATCTGCGGGTCTCAGAATCAGGCGGCTGGCTGGGCAAGCCCTCCCAGCAGGCCGGGGGCCTGGGTGACTTCCTCCACGTGCTCGTCCGAAGCGGGCTTTGTCTTCGGCGCCGTGGCGGATTCAGAGTAGGTGCCGCCCATGTTCATGTTCATGACAATGCTCAGGGCGTTGCCGGAGGGGTCGGTGTCGATGCCGGACTTCATGGACAGGGTCACCCTGCCGTCAATCTGGCTGACATTGATGTCGGAATAGGTGTGCATGCCGGCGGTGTCCACGCTGCTGCTCTCGGAGTGGAGCGCCATGGTGAGACCGCTGATCTTGCCGTCCTTTGTGTTGAAGGTGATGGTGCCGCCTCCCGGCAGGCTGTTGACATAGCCGCTGTCCGTCTTCTTGAAGGAGCTGTCTGCCAGCATCTCGGTGAGCATGGCCAGGTTGTCCTTCGTGGTGGCGTTGATGCTGTCGACGGGCATGCTCTTCAGGAAACTGCGCAGGCTGCTGCGGAGACCTGCACCCGGCTGCAGCCTGGTAAGGGCTGTGAACTGCTCATAGGTCATGGCCATGCTGCTGGAGATGGAGCCCCACAGCGTGGAGAGGCTGACCTTGTACCAGGTATTGGGGTCGGGAGCATTGGCGGCGGTGGAGCCGCTGCTCTTGTAGTACATGTCGCCGGTGGAGAGGTCGCCCATGAGCTTCAGATTCTGTTCCATGGGGTAGGAGGGGAAGTCCTCCAGCTGGCTGAGGCTGTCTGCAGGGGTGCCGTTGATCTTGAAGACACAGTCGGTGATGGTGTCAGACTCCATCTCCAGAGCGGTGGAGCTGCCGGTCAGCACGGAGTAGCTGCCGGTGGAAGTGAAGGTCAGGTCAACCGCCTGGTTCATGGAGGGGTTCTCAAAGGCGGGCATGTAGCCGCTGATGGTTACGGTGGAATCCAGGTCGCCGGTGAGGTTCCAGTTGCCCCTGGAGTAAGTGTCCACGGACTGCTGGTACTGGTCATAGAGATTGAAGGTCTCTTTGTAATCCGCCAGGAGGTCGTCGATGCAGTCAATGATGACAACCTTGTTCCTGTTGTCCCAGCCTGCGGCGTAGCCGTCCAGAGCCCTGCCGATGAGGCCGATGGGGGCGTAGGTGCGCTGGGTTTCGGTGTCGGCGAAGTTGGGGGCGTCCGTTGTCACGACCCGGCTGACGCCGTTTTCAATGACCGTGAAGGCGCTCTCGCCCAGGGTCAGCTTGATGGTCAGATCCCCCTTGTTTGCAGTGGCGGTCTTGGTGACATTGTCCCAGAGGACCTCATCGAAGCCGAGGGCGTCAAAGGCAGCCCGCACAGGGAGGAAGGAGCGGTTGTTCAGGGACTTGGGGACTGCGTCAGGGAAGGTGACAAATTCCCCGTTGACCAGCAGGTAGAAGTCCCCCTGCTTGACAGCAGGTACGGTGCGCTCCGTCCGTGCGGAGGCGCCTGCCGCAGAAACCGGCACAAGCATGGAGACGAGCAGTGCGGCGGCGCAGAGGACAGCGCTGAGTCTCTTCTTCATCAGATATCTCCTTTCAGGGGCTGTCCGCCGGACAGCCTGCGTATGCTCAATTTTACTACACAGCGCCGAAAAGTCAACAATCCGGGGGAGGCCCTGCCGGATCCGCCGTTTCCCCGCGCCCGGGGCGGAAGAGCAGGACAGAACGGTTCCGATGTCTGCAGGCCTCCCGGTGAAATCAGGAAGCCCCCGTCCCTTCCGGTCACAGAGGGACGGGGGCTGTTCCAGGGCGGACCGCATGTCCGCTGCGGGTCAGCCCGGGAGAGATGCAGCACCAGATCTGCCCTCTGACTGTGCCAGAAAGTCCTCCCAGTCTCTCCAGCCAACATGCGGGGTTCCGTCCAGCGTCACGGTCAGGTCCCCCAGCCAGAATACAGCACTCTGTGCCTTGTCATCCCGCAGCTTCTCCACGTACTTCCTGGCACATGCCCCCAGCCTGCCCGCCGGATCCCGGCTGCTTTCAACCTCAACCGCCAGCGCATGCTTCCAGCCGGCGATGACATCCACTTCGATGCCCCCGTGTTCCCGGCAGAAGGACAGCCATGCTCTCCTTTCCTGCTGCGTCCGGTACTTCAGCATTTCCGAGACGGCAAATGTCTCCACAACCGCTTCCCTGTGCCTGCTGAGAATCAGATCCTCCGGGCTCTCCAGCTGGAGGAGATGGCAGAGCAGCCCGCTGTCCAGAAAGCAGAGCTTCGGCGTTCTCACGGCCCGTCTGCCAGGTCTGCCGGGCTCCGGCTGCAGCAGACTGATGACATGCGATTCCTCCAGTACGGACAGCCACCGCCTGACCGTGGGAGCGGAGACACCCGTATCCCGCGCCATCCTGTCCATGGACAGCGGCCGGCGCTGCAGCCGCGGGAACGAACACGCCCTGGGATCTCTCCCGCCTGATCTGTTCACATCGTGAGGACAGATGTGCGCCGGATCCGCGCTCCGCACTCATTCTCCTGCGGGTCTCTTTGTGCATAACGCTGAATTTCAATTGCAGGGCAGATTCTGTGTGCCCGGCAGCAGACACCGGGCCGGTTCTGAATCTCTCAACCGGGGAGATTTCCAGGACGAATCTGGCAGGAAGGCGCAGCAGGGATGGATTTTCTGTCTCACATCATCGGTGAACTCCCGCCGTCCAGCAGAAACAGTTTCGGAGGCGGGATCATGCGTCCCCGCCTTCCGCCGGCATCTGGGACCTGGACCGGTCTCTGATCCAGAAGGGCGGGGCCGTCTCCCCTGCGGCACATGAAAAACGCAGAGTGAAGCCGGTATTACAGCAGAGGAAGGAAGGTATCCTGGCAGGAACCGAACGGACAGTCCTTTATATTTGACAGTATGACGAAACAATAATCACAGTGAATTTGCACTCCTCCTCCCGAAGTGGTATACTGAACCCTGCAGGCGCCCGTTTCCATGGAGATTTCCGGCTGGAAGCGGCGGACCCGGGGTCTGCCGGCGGCGCACCTGTCCGGAGGTTTCCGGCGCAGTATTTCACAGTCCGGCCGGGTCTGCATCCCGACCGGGTCTGATCTGGAGGAGGTGTTTCTGCGGCATGGATCTGTTCGTGCTCTGCGTCTGTGCGGGGACCGGCATCCCGGTCCTGGTGCTCCTCACCGCACTCTCCCTTCTGCTTTCAGCCGGCGCTTTCTGCGGAGAGGTGTACTCCGGCGGTCCGGCCATCCCCATGTGCTCGCCTGCAGTCCCTGCTGCAGGAAGGCGGGCAGTACCGGGCTGCATACGGGCACCCCCGGCCGGATGACTGTCTTCACAGCTTCGGGAGAGACACCGGGATCTGTATCCCGTCTGTCTTCCACGGCATATCAAATCCAGCGGGAGGGCGGGCCCGGCCGTCAAAACTGAGAAATCCTCTTGAATCGAATCCGGAAAGCGATATAATTTGGATAACGAATAAACAGAAAACAGGCGGATAGCCGCCTGTGCAGTTCCGGAACTGCGGCAGACCCGGCCGCAGCCCGGGAGAACAGGCAAAAAAGGAGGTACAGCATGAGAAGCAGTGATACACAGGCACAGAAGCCTGACAGCAGCCTGTCCGGCGGAGAGCAGAACAGGGCAGGGTCAGAGGAGACTGCGGATGCCCCGGATCTGGAAGGACTGTCCTTTTCGGATGCCCTGCGCCTTGTCTGGCCGGAAGGTGAGGACCTCAGATATCAGGAGATATCTGCGTCTCCGGAGCAGTTCCTGACCGACTGCGTGATCACAAAGGATGAAAGTCAGAGGCTGACAGGCACTGTCAGTTCATTCTTCCGGAGGTACAACATTATCGAGCTCAAGTCTGCGGAGATGCCCTTCACATTCCGCAGCATGCTGAAGGTAATCAGCTCAGCACTGATGTACATAAGTGATCGCCATGTGGAAGAACTGGGAGAATATACAGTGACAGTGTACTGTGCCGCCCGGTGTGATGACGCACTGGAGGAGGCAGAGCGCTGCGGATTTGAGGTGCGCTGGAACGACAGCCATGACATCTGCTATCTGCAGATCATGGGGTTCCTGCCCATGCAGATTGTGTATGTGGACGGCCTGACAGAGGAACTGGACGGAATGCTGTCACCCGATCTGCACATGCA
>CAYYHY010000101.1:4995-9154 GCA_964471855.1 uncultured Oscillospiraceae bacterium
CGCTCGAATAACGGCAGGCGCCGCCCCTCTGGAGGGCGGCGCCTGTTTCTGGAATGGAAAGACTGGAAGGGAACAGAACGGAGGCGCCCGGAAAACCTGGCTGCTGACTGTTCCATGGAGCGGCCAGGAGAGGGCAGTGCCGGCCGGAGTGACCCGGATCAGGCTTCCTGTTCAGGCGCCGCGCCGCTGCCCTCCGTCCCCGCCGGACTGCGCTCGGGCATCTGGAAGATCCTTTCCGCCACGCGGAGTGTGGACTTCCTGTGGGAGACGAGGACCACGGTCCGGTTCTCCCGCTCCTCGCTGAGGGAGCGGAGGATCACCGCCTCATTGAGGCTGTCCAGGCTGCTGGTAGGCTCGTCCAGCAGCATCAGCGGCGCATCGTGGAGGAAGGCCCGGGCCAGACCCAGCCGCTGGCGCTCTCCTCCGGAGAGGGTGTCCCCCAGTTCCCCCACCGGGGTGTCGTACCCCTGGGGCAGGGTCATGATAAAGTCGTGGACCGAGGCCTTTCTGCAGGCGTCCTCGATCTGGGCATCCGTGGCGTCCAGCCTGGCGATGCGGAGGTTGCTGCGGATGCTGTCGTGGAACAGGTGCGTCTCCTGGGTGACAAAGCTCTCCATGTCCCGGAGACCGGCGGTGTTTATGCTGCCGACCGGGACGCCGGACACCTTCACGGTGCCGCTCTCCGCATCCCAGAACCGCATCAGCAGCCTCAGCAGGGTGGACTTTCCGCTGCCGCTTCTGCCCGAAATGCCGGTAATGCTGCCCTGGGGGATGGTCAGGGACACATCCTTCAGGACTTCCTCGCTGCCGTAGGAGAAGGACACATTCTCCATCGAGGCGCCGGTGAAGCTCACATCCGGCTGACCGGTCACCTCTTCCACCGCGGGGACCTCGTCCAGGATATCCAGCACCCGGTTTCCGGCGGCGAAGGTGCTCTGGAGAGTGCTCCCCAGGGAGGCCAGCGCCACGGAGGGACCGAAGGAGGAGAAGAGGGCAAGCACGGGGATCAGGACCCCGTCAAAGCCGGCTGCACCGGTCTGGTACAGCCAGACCCCGGCGCAGAGCATCCCCAGGTCGAACAGCAGGATCACCGTATTCGTGACCGCCGAGTTTCTGCCGGCGCTCTTTTTCATCCGCTCCTCATCCTTTGTGAGGGCGTCCGTGCGGGCGTTCATCTCATTCATGCGCGCCTCGCCCTGGCCGTACTGAAGAGTCTCCGGGAGACCCCGCAGGCTGTCCAGCACAAAGGCGGACAGTTCCCCGGCTCCGTTGCGGACCCGCAGCCCCGCATCGCCGCTCAGCCGGGAGACGATCAGGGGGATCACCACTCCCACTGTCACATAGGCGCACAGGGCCAGAAGCCCCAGCATCCAGTGGAAGGAGCCGATGAACAGACACATCACCGCTGTAAACAGGACAGCAATGGCGATGGGGGAGATCGTGTGTGCGTAGAAGACCTCAAGCAGTTCGATGTCGGAAGTGATGACGGAGATCAGGTCCCCCCGGTCCCGGCCCTCCAGTTTGGCGGGGCAGAGTTTCCGCAGGGCGCGGAACACATGGTCCCGGATGAGGGCCAGCAGCCGGAAGGCGATGTAGTGGTTGCAGTACTGCTCGGCATAGCGGAGGACAGCCCGCACCAGCGCAAACAGGAGGACAGCAGCAAACAGCCACCCCAGGGGGAGGGGCGTTTCGAACTGAAGCACGTTCAGCACAGCATAGCCGCCGAAGACCGTAATAAAGGTGGCACACAGGTTGCCGGCAAGCCCCATGACAATGGCGAGAACCATGAAGCCGGTCAGGGGTCTGACCAGCCCCACCAGGCGGGCCATCACGGTGAAACCGCTTCTTTTCTTCATGCCGGCACCTCCTTCCCCGTTCCGTAGTTCTCCAGCTCCTGCTGGGTTCTCCAGAGCTCTGCATAGGCGCCGTTTCCGGCCAGCAGGGCCTCGTGCGTTCCGCTCTCCGCCACGCGGCCGCCGTCCAGCACGTAGATGCGGTCTGCCGCTGCGGCATTCGCCAGGCGGTGGGTGATGAGGATGACGGTCCTGGTCCTGGCGAGCCTGTGGATTTCCGCCATGATGTCGTTCTCGCTCTCCACGTCGATGTTGCTGGTGGCCTCGTCGAAGATGTACACCGGGCTGTCGTGGAGGAGGGCCCGGGCGAGAGCCAGCCGCTGGCGCTGACCTCCGGAGAGGCTGGCGCCCTGCTCGGTCACCGCCGTATCCAGACCGTTTTCGGACCGGAGATAGTCCGCCAGCCTGGCCCGCTCCAGTACAGCCCAGAGCTCCTGGTCGGAGGCGCCGGGCTTTCCCGCCAGCAGGTTGTCCCGTACAGTACCTTTAAAGATGTAGCTCTGGTGGGTGACGCAGGTGATGTTCCGGAGCAGGTCCTCCTCCCTGATATCGGAGAGTTCCGTCCCTCCGGCGGTGACGCTGCCGCTGTATCCTCTGCAGCGGCCCAGGAGGATGCCGGCCACGGTGGACTTGCCGCAGCCGCTCTCCCCCACCACTGCTGTAAACCCGCCCATGGGGAAGCTGAGATCCATGCCGTGCAGCACCTCCCGCTCTCCGTCGTAGGAGAAGTGCAGATCCCGGCAGACGATGGAGCAGTCCTCCGGCATGGGTGCGGTCCGCTCCTCCGGTTCCGGCAGGTCGAGAATGGCGAAGATCCTGTCGCTGGCCGCCATGCCGTTCATGGCCACGTGGAAGAAGGAGCCCAGCTGCCGCATGGGGATGAAGAAGTCCGCCGACAGCAGGATGATGATCAGAGCTCCGGCCGCATCAATCTTCCCGGCCCGCATCTGCGTGGCCGCCATGATGACCCCCAGGGCGGCGCCCCCGTATGCGATGAGGTCCATGATGGTAATGGAGTTGAGCTGCATGGTGAGCACCTTCATGGTGATCTTCCGGAACTTCTCCGCCTCGGTATTCATTTCCTCATTTTTGAACCCGTCCGCCTGGTAGATTTTCAGGGTGGTCAGCCCCTGCAGGTTTTCCAGGAAGGTGTCCCCCAGCGCCGTGTACTGGCTCCAGTAGTTCCCCAGCAGCTTCTTGGCCCAGGTCTGCACCGCGGCGATGGACACGGGGATCAGGGGCACGCATATCAGCAGCACCACAGCCGCCGGGACGCTGACAAAGCACAGGTACACAAACAGAGTCAGGGGAGCCAGCATGGCGTAGAAGAACTGGGGCAGGTAGGAGCCGAAGTACGTCTCCAGCTGCTCAACCCCCTCCACGCTGACCTGCACGGCCTCGCTGGTGGAAACGCTCTGGCTGTAGGACGCCCCCAGGCGCAGAAGCTTCCGGTACACCTTCTCCCGCAGGGTCCGCTTGACCGCCCTGGAGGAGAGAAAGCTCATGCGGCTGGACAGGATGGTGCAGACAAAGCGCACAGCCACAGCCGCAGCGGAGACAGCCAGTACGGCTGCAGACAGATTCCTCCCCGCCGTCCCGTCGTACAGACGCCCCAGCAGCACTGCAATGGCAGTCATCATTGCAATGTTGGCACAGAGCGCGGCCCACTGGGCGGCAACATTCCCTGCAATGTACTTCCGGCTCTCCGGCACCACGCCGATGAGCCGACTGTTGATCATCATGGCATCGCATCCCCCTCTGACAGCCGCTCCGGTGCCCGGGTCTGTGCCCGGCCGGAGTGTTAGAACGGACTAACTGGTAATCATCGTAGCACCCGCCGTTTTTCCTGTCAAGAAATGCTTTGCTGGAAAAATCAGTCAGCGGCTCTCCGGGATCCGTCTCAGAGACCGCTCCGGAAGGAGGGGAAAACCCGGTGCCGGAGGGAGAGAAAGGGGCAGTTTCCCCCTGAAATCCCGGGTTTTTCCCTGAGAATGCGGAGAAAACACCGTTGACAGGGGCATTTTTCGTGATAGAATAGACGGGCAAACGCAGTGACGGAACAAAGCGCACAGCCGGAGGCCTGAAAGCGAGAGGGGACGGTGAGAGCCCTCGGCCGGACGGGTGCGCAGGCCACTCCGCAGCGGCCCGGGAAGACCGGGACGGGATGCTCCCGTTAGAGGGCGGCTGAGATGTCTGCCTGCAGACAATCAGGGTGGTACCGCGGTTATTCCGCCCCTGGCTTTGGTCAGGGGCGTTTTTTCTTGCAGCAGTGCAGGGAACGGAGGGTATCCTGAAATGAAAAAAGC
>CAYYHY010000102.1:0-4664 GCA_964471855.1 uncultured Oscillospiraceae bacterium
GAAAAAGAGAAGGACGGCTCCGAAAGGAACCGTCCTTTTTATGCGCGAGGCGGGACTTGAACCCGCACGCCCCGAAGAGCACTAGAACCTGAATCTAGCGAGTCTGCCAATTCCACCACTCGCGCATGCTCGCCCCGTGGCGCAACCGGTATGTTACCACAGGTCCTTCCGGCCTGTCAAGCATTTTCTTCAGAATCCGGCGGGAATTTTGGACCGCCCTCAGCCGGCCAGACCCATCCCTGTAATCAGGGCCGTCATGACCGCCAGGCTCAGGAGAATGGACAGGCTGTTGGCGCAGGAGGCCATGCCCTCATCCCCTCCGCACATGCCGGTAAACGCCGGGGAGACCGCACTCAGGGGAGAGAAGCAGAGGATGACGCAGGCCTGCCGTATGACCAGGTCAAAGGGAAGGAACCGGTAGAGGAGGAATGCAAACACACAGGCGCAGGCGTTGCGGAAGAAGAGGATCTTCCCCACCTTAAGCAGATACTCCCGCCTGATCTCCAGGTGGAACAGCAGTCCCAGCATGAACATGGCCATGAAGGTGTTGGCCTGGGCCGCCGGCTGGATCAGCGTGACGGCAAAGTCCGGGAGCCGGATGTTCAGCAGGGTCAGGGTGAACATGATCACGTAGGTATCCAGGGGGACGCTGCTCACCAGGCGCTTCAGGAAGGAGCGCAGACTGAATCTGCTGCCGCCGCTCTTTGTATACTCCGCGGCAAAGGCGTAGGTCACCCCGGTGCACATGATGCTGTTGCCCACATCCAGCATGCAGGCCGCCACGCTGCCGATGGGCGGCAGGAAACTCTGGACGAAGGGCAGAGAGAACGCCCCTATGTTCAGCCCCGGGTAGGTCATGATGTGCAGGGCCTTCTCCGGTCCGTCCGCATTCCTGCCGCAGGTCAGGATGCCCACTGCAATCATGATGACATTCATGGCAAGACCGATGACGGTCAGCAGCAGCATGGAGACATCCAGAGTCTCTATGTTTGCAAAGTTTGTAATGATGGCCGCCGGAAGCGTGAAACACAGCGTAATCTTCTTGGCAGCCTGTCCCGCATCATCCGGCACGATGCCGAACCGGCGGAAGAGAATGCCGGCCAGGATCATCAGGGCAAAGGACATGGCCCTCAGCAGTACAGCACCCATAGTTTCCGGACGCAGGCAGCCGCTGCCGTCTGCCGCATCCTTTCTCCTCTCCTGCGGGATCCCCCGGCGGCGGACTCAGGCAGCACGCCGCCCCCGGGTGCCGGCAAACTTGAGCACAGGGGCCGGCTCCCTGTCAGTTCTGCAAAAAAAGCAGGAGGACAATTCGTCTGACGAACCGTCCTCCTGACTGGTGCGCGAGGCGGGACTTGAACCCGCACGCCCCGGAGAGCACTAGAACCTGAATCTAGCGAGTCTGCCAATTCCACCACTCGCGCGCCTGGACAGCGCCTCTCTGGCGCAAGTGGAATACTATCATACGGTTTCGGAGCTGTCAACTGTTTTTTCCCTGCCCTGGCTGAATTTCGGAGTCTCATGTCTCCGTCTCCCTGTTCCCCGCCAGCCTCTGCAGCAGGGACGTACACGGCTGCAGAAGCACCAGGGCCATGACAAAGTTCCCGGCACAGTGGAGGATGTCATAGGGTATGCCGCTGACCCACCAGCTGAGGGCCGCGGCCCAGCCGCCGGTGACCAGATACACGGGGGCGCAGAGGGCACCGAAGCACAGACCGTAGGCCCCGGAGAGCACGGCCCACCCCAGCCGGGACTTCATGCCCCGCATCAGCAGACCCAGGAGCACCAGCAGAGGCCATACATAGAGGTAGCAGGCTGACCAGACCCCGAATCCCCACACCAGGTACTCCAGGATCACATATACGGCCACAGGATAGAGGGCTCTCCTCCCGAACACCGCCGTACAGGCCAGGGTCAGGAGGGAGACCGGCTCTATGTTGGGCATCCAGGCCATGGCCATCTTGAGCGCAAACATGAGGGCGCCCAGCATGGCGTAGAGCACAAGATCCCGGGTTCTAACTTTCATCGTAGCCGGTGGTCAGCGTCAGTTCAAAGCTGTCCCCGTCTGCAATCGGGGTCTCGTCCGCTCCGGTGTTCAGCCTCTCCCCGGCTTTGGTAATCTTCCACCACTGTTCCTCTCCCTCATCCGCGGTCTCTCCGTCCGCAGTCAGGATGTAGAGACCGTAGGAACTGCGGTTGTCCTCCACCACGCCCTCCGCAACAAGAGCAGGTCCGAGGTACGCCTCCTCCGTGTGGAGCTCAAAGTTTCTGGATGTGCCGTCCCCGTGGACAACCTCCACAGCTACCGTCTTCTGCCCTGCAGTTCCCTTTGGCGACAGGGCCATGTAGACCGCAAACAGAGCCGCTGCTGCTGCAAGGAGAACGGCTGCTGCAGCGGCAGCCTTTCTGTGTTTCATAGTCAATATCTTCCTCTCAGTAGATGAAACTTGGGATCCTTTCCAGGGGCAGCAGCCGGATCGTCCACACAACTGGAATGCCTGCGAAAAGTTCTATCAGGGTAATAACCGTCTCTGCACGGCCCTTCGGCTTGGATGTCACTGTGGGAAAATCCTTCATCCAGAAAAATATGCCCAGCAGAAGCCGCTGAATGAACCAGAGAACCAGAAGACCGATGAGGAACAGCGGCCACACCGCCGACAGAACCGCTGTCTCCCGTACCTTGCCCAGGTTGGGCAGCCTGTACAGAATCACGCCTGCCGCGGCGGCAATGATGATCATCAGAATGATCTTGTTTGGAAACAGACGCCAGTCCTCCACCGCGTATTCTTCAAGACGCTTCCAGCTGCCGGCCGGCAGGCTCAGCAGTGCAAATGCCACAACCATCAGAGCGGGCACCTCCCTGTCCAGAAAGCCGGCATCCGTGTAGTCCGGATTGAATGTCTGCTGGTACATGAAAATGGCTTCCAGTATGCTCAGCCAGTCAAACCCAAAACCCACAACAAATGCTGTTGTCACTGCGTTGATGCAGCCGTCGAGAAAATCTTCCCGCTCAACCACAGGCAGGCTCCCTCCTTCCGCCTGGATGCAGCCGGCACCGTCCGGACTCAGGCTCCATCCTTTGATTCCGTGCACCGCTGCCGTCAGCTTCCTTCCCGCATGTGCCGGCTCTGCCATTATACACCGGTTCCGGCGGTTTGCATAGTCTGCAGACGGGGGCGTTCCGGAAGCGTTTTCTGCATGTTTCTTTCAGATTTCCAGCCTCTGCGCCCTGTATCTGTCATATTCTGTTCATATTCTGCTCCGGCGCTTGACAGGGGGCGGACCGGGGTCTAAACTGTACTGTCGCAGTGCATTCCTGCCCTGTCTCCTCTGGCCCGGCAAGGTTGACAGCCGTTACTGGTCTGTTTCTCACCGGGGTTCAGATCTGTCCCGGACCCGGGGAAAGTTATCCACATTTTCCACAGGTTTTTCCACAGAGGTTGACAGAACAAATTATGCGTCCCCCTGAAACAGTGTCAGCCCCGGACGCAGGTCCGGGGCTGTTCTCTCATGTTCAGCTGTCAGGATTCGAAGGCTCTGCGGCAGAAGTCCTCAATGTAGCTGAATGGGATCACGTCCATCTGGTCGTAGAGGTCGGTGTGGACGGCACCGGGGATGATCAGCAGCTCCTTGTTCTCTGCGAAGGGGTTGTCCATGACCATGGCGTCGAAGGCGTCCCGGCTGAAGTAGCAGGAGTGGGCCTTCTCCCCGTGGATGATAAGCACCGGGCAGCGGATCTCGTTGATGTAGGCCAGGATGGGCTGGTTGATGAAGGACATGCATCCGATTTTGTTCCAGCCGCCGTTGGAGTTCAGGGAGCGGGGATGGTACCCTCTGGGTGTCTTGTAGTAGTCATGGTAATCCCTGACATAGAAGGGGGCGTCCTCCGGGAGGGGATCCACCACGCCGCCCCCCAGCTCATAGGAGCCCCGGGCGAAGTCGGCAGTGCGCTGGGCGTTGAGGGCCTTCTTTGTCTCATACCTGGCGTCTGCGCTGTCTGCGGCGTCGAAGTAGCCATTCGCGTTCACCCTGCTCATGTCGTACATGGTGGAGGTCACAGCCACCCTGACCCGGGTGTCCAGTACCGCGGCGTTGAGCGCCATGCCGCCCCAGCCGCAGATGCCCAGGATGCCGATCCTCTCCGGGTCCGCATCCTCCCGGACGCTGAGGAAGTCCACAGCGGCCTGGAAGTCCTCGGTGTTGATGTCCGGAGAGGCCATGTACCGGGGCGTGCCGCCGCTCTCTCCCGTGAAGGAGGGATCAAATGCCAGGGTCAGGAATCCCTGCTCCGCCAGAGTCTGGGCGTAGAGGCCGGATGCCTGCTCCTTCACGGCCCCGAAGGGACCGCATACGGCGATGGCTGGAAGCCTGCCCTCCGCGCCGGCCGGTCTGTACATGTCCGCAGCCAGGGTGATGCCGTAGCGGTTCGGGAAGGTCACCTTGCAGTGGACCACGTTGTCACTCTTCGGGAACGTCTTGTCCCACTCCTGTGTCAGGTTCAGTTCCATGTTCTGTCTTCCTTTCATTGCCGGTTCCACCGGCTCTTCTCCCCCGGTCCGGGGACCGCTTCTGTCCCCTATTATACACAGCGGCACTCAGCGGTGCCAGTGAACCTTTTGCATATCGTCTGTGCCCCGAAGGAATATCACAGAGGAGGAGGCATG
>CAYYHY010000102.1:4764-7801 GCA_964471855.1 uncultured Oscillospiraceae bacterium
CCGTCGGTTTCATCTCCCTTCTGTTCGGCTACATCAACTATACAAAGCTGGTTCTGAACGGCGACAACTTCTACCCCCAGGACATCGGCATGGCCGGCGAGGCCGGCAATATCGCCTCCTTCATCAGCGGCAGACCTCCGGAATACTTCATCCCCTTCGCCTGGGCGGTGCTCTTCTTCACGGTCCTGTATCTGATTTTTGACACCCGCCTGCCCAAAGCTGCATTCATCCGCTGGTCCGCTGCTGCGATTGTCCTGGTGGCGGTGACCTGCAGCGTGCAGTCAGCCAGCGCCCGGGAGTCGGTGCTGTCTGCCTTTGACATCAATGTCACGGACACTGCCCTCCAGTCCTTCAACTACCAGTACAACGGCTTTATCGGAGCCTTTGTAACCAACATGTTCAGCACCCAGGTGGAGCGCCCCCCGAACTACAGCCAGGAGACCATGGAAAAGCTGCTGGAGGGCTATGAGGCGGTGGAAGCGGACCCGGAAGCTGAGAAGTTTGATGTTGTGGTGGTGCTCAGCGAGAGCTTCTTTGACGCCCGCAAACTTCCCAGCGTCACTTTCGAATCGAACCCTCTGCCCAACTACGACCGCCTTCTGCAGGACCCCCGCTGCCGCAGCGGCACCCTCTACACCACGGCGGCAGGAGGCGGCACGGTCCGCCCGGAATTCGGGCTGCTCACCGGTCTGTCTACCGACTACCTCCCCTCCGGTTCCACGCCCTACTGGTTTGTAAACAGACCGCTGTCCGGCTATGTGTCCCTCTACAAGGAGGCCGGCTACGCCGTCAACGCCATACACCCCTACCTGAGAAAGTTCTATTCCCGGGATTCTGCCTACCCGTATCTGGGGTTTGACCGCTTCTACGACCAGGAGGACATCGGCGAGCTGGTTGATGATGTGTATTTCAACGGAGGCAGAATCTCCGACTACACCAGCGCCCAGGCTGTCATGAACCTGATGGACAAAGAGAAGGGACCGGCCTTCACCTTCGTCATTACCATGGAGAACCACCAGCCCTACAGCACCCCGAAAAAAGAGGACATTGAGATTCAGGTGACCTCCTCCGCCCTCTCCCCGGACACCCTGGGTCAGCTGCAGGACTACACCAACGGACTCTATAACGCGGACGCCATGCTGGGAACCCTGGCAGAGTGGATCGCAGCCCGGGAGAAGCCCACCGTGCTGGTCTTCTTCGGAGACCATCTCCCCTCCCTGGGGGCCAACTGGAAAGCCTACATGGAGACCGGCTACTTTGACAGCAGCCTCAGCACCATGGACCCGGAGATGCGGAGGGTGCAGTACTCCACCCCCTTCATCGTCTACTCCAACCGGGACCTGCAGTGGGACATGTTCCCGGAGCACACCGGCAATGAGATATCCGACTACAATCTCCTCAACGCCGTGGCCCGGGCCACAGGCTCCGCTCGCTCCCCCTTCATGGAGTACCTGGCAGACTGGCGGCAGCGCATTCCCTACTACAATGTGCGCCTCAATCTTCCCAGGACAGAGGACATCAGGACCTTCACCAGCGGTCACCGTCTCTTCACCTATGACCGCCTTATCGGCTCTGACTGGTCCGGCTGACGGACAGTTCTCCTGCCGCCGGCGCAGAAAGCAGAGGACAGAAACCCTGTCCCCTGCTTTTCTTTATCTGACATGCTCCTCTGCCCATGCGTCCAGCCGGTTCAGGAGTCTGGGGATCCCCACCGCTGCAAACAGACGCAGCCGGACAAGCTCCACAGCCAGGCAGACCGCCCAGACTGCCCCCGCAGTGAGGACCACCAGAAGGGCGCCCGCTCCTCCCCGTTCCGGGAAGGACCTGCAGAGGCCGTCAATGAAGTACCGGTAGATGAGCGGGTTCATGTGTATCAGGTATACCCCCAGCGCCGCCGGCGAGAGGAAGGCGACAGCCCTCTGTACCCGGGGCGGCAGTTCCAGTTTTGCAGACAGCAGAGTCAGAGCTGCGCCGGCCCCAAGAACAGCCGGGGACGTGTGGTCGATCAGCCGCCCGTCCCCCGCCATCTTCAGCCCCCAGGCTGAAAGGATGCAGAGGCAGAACAGAAATGTCATCTGCTTCCCGCTGACCCGCTCCGCCGCCCTGAACCGGCGCATGGCGCCACCGGCTGCATACAGCAGCACCAGCCAGGCAAAGCTGTATCCCTGGCTGAACCCGTAGGGGTCCCGGCGGAGGAGGCAGGGCAGGACGGAGAAGACCGCAAGACCGGCTGCCAGCGACAGCTTCAGAAAACCGGAGTCCGCCCTCTCAATCCCGGGACCCAGCACAGGCATCAGCAGGAGCAGACCGAAGTATGCAGTGACATACCAGTACTGGCAGGTCGTGACGGGCAGGAGGGCATCCAGCCACTGCTCCCTTCCTGCCCCGGCTGTACTGAAGAGCGCCAGCCCCGCAGTGGCCCCCACGGTATAGAAGGCTGTCTGCAGCCACAGGGAGACGGCCCGGGAGGGCTTCGGCCGGGACCGGTACCCTGCATAGCCGCTGAGCAGAGCATAGCAGTCCACAGAGCAGAACGCCGTGCACTCCAGCAGCCAGGACAGGGCGTAGAAGCCGCTCCCGTCGTCCTCCGCCGGCAGAACGCTGCCGTTCAGATGCGCCGCCGTTACAAGGAACATGGCCAGAAGCCTCAGCAGATCCAGCCCGTACAGCCGTTCCTCTCTCATTGCCATCCCGCCTTTCGAAATGCTGCTTCCAGCATAGCAGGAAGACAGAGATGCGCAATTATCCAGGGGGATACCTTCGCCGGCTTCCCTGCCGGATTCACAGAGGGCCTGCCTTCATAACCTGACGGCTGTTTCCCCGGAGTTATCCGCCGGCTGTGCTGCAGCTGCGGCCGCATCCGCTGTCCGTTCTTCATTCTCCTGGGATTCATCCCGCGGGAGCATGCAGCGGAGGGGAGCCGCCTCTCCGGGAGCGGATTGCCAGGTTCGGCAGAATGTGGTATAGTTGTCTGACTCTTTCCTGGGAGGTGCATCCATGTACCGGCGCGTGTCCGCTGTTCTTCTGCTTCTGCTCT
>CAYYHY010000102.1:7901-9044 GCA_964471855.1 uncultured Oscillospiraceae bacterium
CATGACCACGGTCACTGGGATCCCCACATATGGATGGACCCCTCCAATGCAGCCGCCATGGTGCGCACCCTGGGGGATGCCTTCGCTGACCTGGACCCGGAGAATGCAGACACCTATCAGGCCAATGCGGAGGCAGCTGCCGGCCGGCTCATGGAGTGGGACGGGGAGGTCCGGGAGATCCTCAAGGATGTGCCTGCGGACGGTCTCATCACCTTCCATGACGGGTTTCAGTACTTCTGCCGCGCCTACGGTCTGCCCCTTCTGGCAGCCATCGAGGAGGAGGCCGGGAGCGAGGCCAGCGCCAGAGAGATCGTGGAGATCTCCCGGCTGGTCAGGGAGCACAGCCTGCCCGCCGTGTTTACAGAGGTCAACGGCTCGGACGCCACAGCCAGGGCCATCTCCCGGGAGACAGGCTGCCGCGTGGCTGCCCTGTCCATGATCATGGACGGACCGGAGGGCAGTCTCGACGGCTACGGGAACGCCCTTCTGGCAGATGCTGAGACCATCGCTGAATGCTATGGGGAAAGAGGTGGAACACAGTGAGAATCATGAAGCACGGGAAGCTGACCACAGACTGTGCGGACTCCTGCTGTCTCAGGCTGCAGGGGCTGACGGTCCGTCTGGACGGCGACTCCATTCTGGAGGATGTGTCCTTCCACCTCCACTGCGGCGAGATCGTGGCCCTGATCGGTCCCAACGGCGCCGGGAAGTCCTCCCTGTTCCGCAGCATACTGGGTCAGATGCCCTACAAGGGTTCCATCACCTTCTCCCCCGTGGGAGGCCCCGCTGTGCGCATGGCCGACGGGGAGGTCATAGGGGGCAGCCGCCCCCTGATGGGGTATGTGCCCCAGTCCCCCGCCTTTGACCGGGGAGACCCGGTCTCGGTGCTGGACTTCTTTACAGCCGCCACCTCCCGCTGGCCGGTCTGGCTGCCTGTCCCGAAAAAGCAGCGGGAGGCCGCCGCCGCCAGCCTGTCCCGGGTCCACGGGGAGGACCTGCTGGACCGCCCCATGGGGGCTCTCTCCGGCGGTCAGCTGCAGCGGGTGCTCCTGGCCCTGGCCCTGGAGCCGGTTCCCCAGATTCTCATTCTGGATGAGCCCCTCTCCGGCGTGGACATCGAGGGGGAGCACCAGCTGCTGGAGA
>CAYYHY010000103.1:0-9043 GCA_964471855.1 uncultured Oscillospiraceae bacterium
ACGCCGAGAACTGCCTGCGCATTCTCCTCAACTGCCGGGATCCCCAGAAGTACAGGCAGAAGATGGACGATGTCCTGGATGCCCTCAAGAAGCCGGACTGGAGTAAGGATGGGCATCATGCGTTATCCCCGAACAGGCCGTCCGACAAGGACATCCTTGCTGTGCGCTTCTTCCTGGGTGAATTCAAGCGTGTCATACTGGAGGGAATCTCTCCGGACGGCATACTGGGCTGGCTTGGATCGTTTGTGGACACCGGCCTGTCCCTGTTTCTGCCGGCATTAAACCGGGGGGCGGACACAGGCGCCTGCGGTGAGCTGAGAGCGTCTGCCCGGGCAGCCATCGGTTTCAAACCGGAGAGCTACCGCCGGGGGCTCAAACCGGTCAGCAGCCCGGATGACCTTGTCTTCTCTGACTGCTTTGAGGCCTGGAAGGCGTCTGCTGTCTGGCCGGAGGGTCTGCCGGAAAAGGCTCTGGACCACTTTGAGCGCCTGGCAGATCGCCGGGCCACTGCCATTACAAAGAACGGCAGGACGAAATCCTACAGGGAGTGTGCCTGCTACGTTGCTGCCATCGGTCAGGTACGGGAGTCAATGGGAGTCCCCGGGGCCGCCAGCAGAATCCTGGGACGCTTCGCTGAGAAGTACAGGAGATACCGCAGCTTCACGGCTGCGCTGAGGGCATACGGCTGGAAGGGCTGACCCCGGAGACCGGTCCTGGCAGTCAGCAGTCCTTGAGGGCATGGCAGAACCGGCGGGGTTCTGCGGGGAATCCAGAGCAGAGAGGTGACATGCACAGTGGTATACCGGTCCAGGGAAACCGAAATCCCGGAGGGATGCTGCGTCAGCAGAGACGGAACGGTCGTCTTTCTGTACCGCGACGGGGAGAAGAGCCGCAGGACGATTGTGGGATACCGGGTCAGGGACGGAGTTATGAATCCCAACAGCTCCTACTTCACTCTCTTTCCGGACCACTGGAGGAAGACACATCCGGATGAGCCGGCGCTGCCGCACCCCCCTGCACTGCACACGGGCCTCTTTGCCCTGGCACTCTCTGCAGGAAACCGGACGGGGATATATCCGCTGCTGGTCCAGGCCTGCGGACCTGAGGCTGCAAACGCGGTCATGGACCTGGCGATGTACTCCCTTCTTCCCGGTGCGGGCGGGGAAGACTCTCTCTCCGCGCTGATGCAGGACCAGCTGCTGTTCTCCATCAGGCCCCATGATCCCGGCTGGTACGGGGACATGTTCTCCAGCAGCATGGACGAGACCCGTACCGGCCGCTTCCGGACGCTGTGGCTGAACCACTGTCTTCAGAAGGGCACGGGGGATGTGTACCTGTATGCCGGCGGCATGCCGGGGCAGGGAAGTCCTGTATCTGACCGGACTGGGAAGGCGGTTAATGCCGTCTGGGCTCTCGGCGCAGGCGGCAGGTACAGGGGAGTGCCGGTCTCCTGCTTTCTGCTGGACACAGGGAAAGAGGCAGGCAGTGCCCTGCGGGATGCCCTCGCCTTCTTTGATAAGGTCAATGTCAAAGGAATTCTCTGCAGCGGGGAGTGCTGTACGGAGGAGGCGGTCCGGGCGTTCCAGCAGGAGAAGCTTCCGTTTCTTTTCAGGCTCGGTCCGGACACGGCCTGCTTTGCCGGCATGATGCGCAGGCACGGGGAGGAGATCCGCGGGAACCTTGAGCATGGGCTGTTCAGGGACTACTGCTACGGCACAGCTGATACAGCGGAACTGTTCCCCGGCTCCGGTCTCACCGTGTGCACCGGTCTGGTCTTCAGGGAAGACAGAGCTGTGCAGGGCAAGGCTGCTCTGAGCAGCAGAGTCCGCAGGGCCGCCTCCGAGTTCAGGGAGGCCGCCGCGGAAGGCCGGCCGTACGCCGTCCCGGAGGACCTGCAGCCATATCTTGTACAGGAGGACGAGGGTTCTTCCGTCTCCATCTGCAGCGGGGCGCTGCAGGAAGCCGCCGGCCGGATGGGCTTCGAGGCCTTTGCCTCGTCGGAGGAACGGACGCCGGAGGAGATGCTGGATATCTGGGATGCAGCCGTGGTCCTGGAGGAGACCCTTCCCCGCCTGGGGGCGGAGCTGTTCCCCCGGACGGAACCCCTCCCGGAGTCAGGGATTCTGAGCCGGTGCATCGTCTGCCTCGCAGCCTCCGTCATACGGGCTGAGGCTGAAGCCATCTGCAGAAAGGCGGATCCGGAACTGGACTTCGACTCTGCGGTGGAGGAGACAGCAGAGGCTGCATTCCTGCTGCAGGGCTCATCATACAGGAACCTGATCAGCTGCCAGGGGACCGCCGGAAGCGTTCTGAAGCGGGCAGGCGTCGACGAACAGGCGGTCCGCTCGCTTTCCTCCATGGCGGACATGCGCTTCCAGGCGGACGAGGGGGTCGAACCGAGAGCGGAGATGCGGAAGTTCGATTCCAGAAGACCCAGGGGGAGACCTCGCAAAGCCCCTGCAGCGGAGGAAGAACCGAAACCTGACAGAGCCGGAAAAGGCACTGAGACGGTTCCGGACCGCCGCCAGGACGCAGAAGAGAAGCCGAAGCGGCCCCGGGGACGTCCCCGGAAGGAGAAGCCCCCGGCGGAGGACAGACCGAAGGGGAAACCGGGGAGGAAGCCGGGCTCAAAGAACCGGGCCACCCTGGAGCGGGAGCGCCGCATTGCCGCGGGTGAACTCCAGATACCCGAAAAACGTCCCCCCGGCCGGCCCAAACTGCCGTCGACGGAGGCAAAGGAGCAGGAGTGGAAGCGCTTCCGGGAAGAGGCTGCGTCGTACGGAATCATCCTCCCGGAGAAGCGCTCCAGGGGCGGGCAGAAGAGCATGGACACCCTCCTGCGGGAGGCGGGAATCCTCAGGGACCAGAAGAAGCCGGACTGAGGCGCGCCGGACTTCCTCCAGCGGGGTTTGCAAAATCCGGCCGTCAGTGATACAATGGCGGAACGTTCTTCTGAAGGTCTCTGCTTAAAGGCAGTTTCTGGAAAAAGGATGCATCTGGCATCAAAGGAGGTGCTGGGACGCGGACTGACCCGCCGGAAGGGCAGGGAGCGTCCCGAATATGGAATCCCTCTTCGGCAGGCTGAAGAAAACGCTGCAGGGGCTGTTCACAGCCCAGGACATGACGGAAGGCCCCCCGTGGCGGAGGCTGGCAGAATTCGCTGTGCCCATGCTGATAGGAAACCTGGCCCAGCAGCTGTACAATACGGTGGACTCCATCGTCGTAGGCAGATATGTGGGGGACAACGCCCTGGCGGCGGTGGGCAGCGCCAGCCCCATACTCAACCTGCTGCTCGCCCTCTTTGTGGGCATCTCAACAGGGGCCGGCATTGTGGTCTCCCAGCACTACGGCGCCGGCGACCGGGAGCGGCTGTCTGAGACGATCGGCAACTGCATCACCCTGGGGGCGATTGCCTCCCTGGCGACGATGGTCATCGGCACGCTCATAGCCAGGCCGCTGCTGGTGCTGCTCAGAACCTCGGACCTGCTCATCGACTGGTGCACGAACTACCTGGTCATCTTTTTCCTGGGGGCCGCCGGATTCACCTACTACAACATCCTGTCAGGAATCCTGCGGGGCATGGGGGACTCCCTGTCCGCCCTGCTGTTCCTCCTGGTGTCCACCTTCCTCAATATCGGGCTGGATGTGTGGTTTGTTGCCGGTCCCCTCAAGATGGGAGTGCCGGGGGTTGCGCTGGCGACGGTCATGGCCCAGGGCATCTCCGCCGTCTGCTGCTTCATCAAGCTCATGCACATGCATGATGTCTTCAGGCTGACCCCCTCGTCGCTGAAGCTGACGAAGCGGAGCACCATGCGGATCATATCCATAGGCATACCGTCCGGCATTACCCAGGCCATCCTCTCGGTTGCCATGCTGGTTGTGCAGACCCTTACAAACATGATGGGGGAGATGGTCGTCACCGCCAATGTCATCATCATGCGGGTGGACGGCTTTGCCATGATGCCCAACTTCTCCTTCGGGCAGGCTCTGAGCGTGTATGCCGGTCAGAATGTGGGCGCAGGGCGCCTGGACCGGCTGGCCTCCGGCAGGAAGCAGGGAATGGCCATGGCCGTCAGCATCGCCTGCGTGATTACGGGCGGCATTCTGATCTTCGGCCGCTTCCTCTTCGGCGTGTTTACGGACACGGAGGAACTGATTGACCTGGCCTACCGGATGATGAGCATTCTGGCTGCGGGCTACATTGCCATGGCTGTCACCCAGGTCCTGGGCGGTGTCATGCGGGGGGCAGGAGACACCCTGACTCCCATGTGGATCTCCATCCTCACCACCGTGGTCATGCGGGTTCCCCTGGCCTACGGCATTGCCTGGCTCTCCCGGACCGAGGCCTGGCCCAACGGCAGACCGGAGGCACTCTCCCTCTCTCTGCTGATCTCCTGGATCGCAGGGGCTCTGATCTCTGCCGTTGCATACAGGAAAGGCAGATGGCGCAAGGTGGCTCTGGCGGAGCTGAACAGATCCGGTACGGAGGCATAAAAAGAATCCTGACTGCTGCGGAGCCCCTGCGGGGGCTCCGTTTTCTGATTGACAGAGCCGCGGCCTGCGGATATCATGGTCTTAAGCAGAACAGACAGAGACAGGAGGGACTGGGGCATGACAGCAAAACTGGTACGGGGGTTCAGGGACAGGATCGACCGGTACGCCGATCCGGCCCGGGAGATCACCGTGGAGATGTCCGTAACCGGAAACGCCGTGTACGACTTCACCTGCTTCGGGGTGGATGCAGCGGGAAAGCTCTCAGACGACCGGTACATGGTCTTCTACAACCAGACCAGAACCCCCGGCGGGGAGATCACCCTTTCCACGCGGGGCAGCAGCGCCGTGTTTCAGATCAGTCTGAACCGGCTGCCGGCCGGCATCAGCCGGCTCGTTTTCACAGTCTCCATCGACGGCAGCGGCACCATGGGGGAGATCCGGAACCTTTCGCTGACGGTCCGCCAGGGGGGCGGAACCGCCGCGGAGCTGACCATGACCGGCAGCGACTTCCGCACGGAGAAGGCCGTGATCTCCATGGAGATCTACCGGAAGGACATCTGGCGAATGGCAGCTGTATGCAGCGGCTTCAACGGGGGACTGGGGGACCTGCTCCGCTACTACGGCGGAGAGGAGGCTGAACCGGCACCGCGTCCACAGCCTGCCCCGGTACCCCCGCCGGCGGCGGGACCGTCCCGTCCTGCACCCGCCGGATTCCCGCCCTCAGTAACAAGACCTGCTCCGGCTGGCTCTCCGCCCGCAGCGCAGAAACCTGCATCCGGGCGGGTCTCCCTGGAGAAGAAGCTGAGTGCAGAGGCGCCGAAGCTTGTATCCCTTGCGAAGCCACTCCAGCTTGAGCTGGAGAAGAGGAACCTGCAGGACTGCGAAGCCCGGGTTGCACTGGTGCTGGACATCTCCGGCTCCATGAGCGGCCGCTACAGCGACGGGACTGTTCAGAACATTGTCAACCGGACACTTCCCCTGGCGGTGCAGTTCGACGACGACGGCGAGCTGGACTTCTGGTACTACGGAAGCAGATGCAGGAGAATGCCCTCCGTGAATCTGCGCAGCTACGAATCGGCGGTTCCGCATGACTGGCACAGGCTGATGCGCGATCTTGGGTACGGCAACGACGAACCGGTCGTCATGAGGGAGGTCATGGACGAGTACAGGGGCAGCAGGCTGCCGGCCTACGTGCTCTTCATTACGGACGGCGGGGTAGGGCATACGGGAGATATCAGGCGGCTGCTTGTGGAGTCCTCCCGCATGCCGATCTTCTGGCAGTTTGTGGGGGTCGGCGGGTACGGATACGGCATTCTCAGGGAGCTGGACACGATGCAGGGCCGCCTTGTGGACAATGCCGGTTTCTTCGCCCTGGACGACTTCAAAAGTGTCAGCAATGAGGAACTGTACAGCCGCCTGCTGAGCGAATTCCCCCTGTGGCTGAAGGAAGCTGCGCGGGCCGGGGTGCTCTGAAGACCGGCCGCTGTTAAAGATAAAGGAAGGTCCATTCCTGCCCCGGACCACAGACCGGGAGAGAAATGGACCTTTTCACTGTCACGGCAGAGACCGGCCCGAAAGGGCAGATATTCCGGGGACGGGCATGGGAAGAATCAGCTGCTGCCGGACGGCTCCTGCAGTTCCAGATGCACTGAAGCGCAGGCTGCACGCAGGTCCAGCCCGTATTTCCTGCACAGCTCCTGCTGCTGCTCAGTCAGCGGATGCAGATGCACCCTGCTGCCGTCTGTCACATGGGCAGATATGCCGGCCAGCATGCCTGTCAGCCGGTCGCAGGTCAGGGTGCCGCTGTCGCCCCTCCTGGCAATCTCAGAGGTGACCTGGGCTTTGATTTCACCTGTCAGATGGTTCAGGAACAGCCATGCGCGGATTCCGGCCGGAGTCTGCATCAGGGAAGCATCGAAATCCAGTGCAGCATCCAGTGCTTCCATCTGACGCTGCATCGCCTCCCGCCCTGCATACAGCCTGAACAGCTCTTCCGCAGAAAGATCTGCAGTATTTGTCCGCAGCACCGTAAATCCTGCAGATGCAGCATCTGGAGCCTGACGGCCCGACACTGCTTCAGTGTGACGCATCAGCGCCTTCCCGGCTGCTGCAAACGCCTCCTTGGCTTTCTCCAGTTCCTCCTCTGCAGCGTCCAGGGCCGCCTCCGCCTGTCTCACGGCGGCTTCCTCCCTGCCGGCCTCCGGGCTCCCAGCACCTGCAGCAGCCAGGTCTTCTCTGCTCAGATGAGCAGGATCTGCAGCGGCATACACATGCACGCGGCAGTTCTCCAGAGGGAAGCAGGTGCAGGAGACTGCGCGCCCTTTATAAAGGAAGACCTCATTCTCTGCGCCCTGCGCAGAATCCGGCAGGTACCGGCTGCCGGGTCCCAGGGGATAAATATATCTGAGTCCCTCGGACTCAAGGTCCGTGCAGATATCCCAGCTGCAGGACTCCCGATCGGTGACAATCACGGATTCCTTTGCGATGCTGCCGGCACACCGGTTGAAGTCCTTGAAGAAGCCGGGCTCAGCAGGAGAATCCCAGTAGAATTTGAAGAAAACAGGCATGATTCCGCCCTCCCCGTCGAGGGCTGCCATGGAGAGCACAAGGCTCCGCATCCTGTCTCCCTGCCCCGGTCTGCATCCCGGTTCCGCAGTCTTCATGAGGTGCGCCGAGGTGATCAGCCGGCAGCCGTCCATCCGCAGCTTCCCGGGGTCACCGGCAGATTCTCTCATGTATGCCTCGATCCTCTGTTCGCTGTGACCGATACTGCTCAGCAGATTCACCATGTTTCTCCTGGAGAAATTCATGCCAGGGAACACACAGGACAGAAGGGACATCTGGAAATGGTCCTTGACATGCCAGAGCAGGGGGCCGCATATGGTGCGGATCAGGGCTGCAGCGTAGATATACGGGGAAAGAACTCCAAAGTATTTGCAGAGGAGATCTCTCATTTTTTCCGTTCTCTGATACAGGAACAGGACAGCACCGGCTTCCAGAGAGCGGACGGCAGGATAAAAAGCTGCGCTGTGCTCCTTCAGACCCGGTCCGGCGGTACCGGTATCTGCGGCAGTCCCGCCGTTCCGGTCCGGCCGGCGCGTCTCCCCGGTTTCGCGGGGGGCATCTTCCCGGCTGCTGCCGGGTGCGGGCTCCGGTCCGGAGGAGGGTTCAGCGGGCTGCGGCGGGGTGCCGCCCTCTGCCTTCCTGGGCTTCCGCCTTGCCGGGACCAGTGTGCCGTCGGGTTTGATGGTGTGGGTCATGGTGCTGTGCTTTGTCTGCTTCTTTGTGACAGGGTCGTACTTAACCTCATATGAGTACAGATACCATCCGCCGCCTGTGTGTCTGACCTCGGTATGGGGAGGTTTCGTCCGGATCACTTCCAGCACATAGTCCGGCTTTCCCTCCGCATTCAGTTTTGCCACGGGCATCCCCTCCAGACTGCTCTCCCCGGCCGGCACCGGGTTTCAGTTCTTCTGCGCCGGACTGTCCTCCTCAAAGTTCAGGGTGACATGCATCCCGTCCTCCCCGCAGACGGCCGCGGGAAACAGGGCCGCGGCGGCGGGCAGGTGCTCCTCCGGATCTTTGATCATCTGGGAGTAGTGGGCCAGCCAGAGGCGCCGTGCGCCGGCGGAGGCAGCCGTCTGTGCGGCCTGGGCAAAGGTCATGTGGCCGTGTTCAGCGGCCAGGGCGGCCTGCCCGGTCTCCCCGTATGTGGCATCGCAGATCAGGAGGTCTGCGTCCCGCGCCGCTGCGGTCAGGGAACTGCAGGGGACGGTGTCCCCGGAGAAGACAAAGCGGATGCCCCTTCTGGGCGGTCCCAGCACCTCCTCCGGCTGCACCGTCCGGTCCCCTGCGAAGACGGTCTGCCCGTGCTGCAGCTTTCCCCAGAGGTTCTTCGGCACCCCCAGGGCCGCGGCCCGTTCGGGGCTGAACTTTCCGGGGCGGCCCAGGGTGAAGCAGTAGCCCTGGCTTGGAACCCTGTGCTCCGTGGGAAATGCGGTGAGCCGGGCCTCGGCGGGCCAGCCCGGTGCCAGACCGGCGAGGGGAAGCCCTTCCTCCGGCATGGGGAGGAGCTCCACCGGATAGGTGACCCAGCCTGTCAGTTTCAGGACAGGCTCCAGCTCCTCCTGCAGTTCCCCCGGTCCCGTGATCCAGAGCCGCTCCGTCCGGCCCATCATGGCCATGGTCTGCATCAGGCCGGGAAGGCCGAAGATGTGGTCTCCGTGGTAGTGGGTGAGGGCGATGAGGTCTGTCTTCATCAGGCTGACTCCCGCCTTCCGGGCGGCGCACTGGGTGCCCTCTCCGCAGTCAAAGAGGATGGAATGGCCGGCGCAGCGCAGGACCGCGGCCGTCTCCGCCCGGTCCGGCAGGGGGATCAGGGATGATGTTCCCAGCAGGGTGATGTCCACCATGGTCCGGGTTCGCCTCTCTTCCGCAGATTAAAAAGATATCCCTGCCCCCCGGTACCTGATGACTGGGGACAGGGATACAGTCCGAGTGGCGGGATTTGAACCCACGGCCTCATGGTCCCGAACCATGCGCGCTACCA
>CAYYHY010000104.1:0-3614 GCA_964471855.1 uncultured Oscillospiraceae bacterium
GCCTGCATGCGGGTGTGCATGTCAGCCAGCTGGAACTGCGTGTTCTGGAACTGGGACAGGCGGCGCTTGAACTGCACGCGCTCCTGGGTGTACTTGATGGCCTCCAGGATGGCGCCCTCGCCGAGACCCAGGGCCTGTGCAGCGATGCCGATGCGGCCGCCGTCCAGGGTCATCATGGCGATCTTGAAGCCCTTGCCCTCTTTGCCCAGCAGGTTCTCCTTGGGAACGATGCAGTCCTCAAAGATCAGGTCGCAGGTGGAGGAGCCGCGGATGCCCATCTTCTTCTCATGCTTGCCCACGGAGAAGCCGGGGAAGCTCTTCTCCACGATGAAGGCGGAGATGCCGTGGTTGCCCTGGCTCTTGTCGGTCATGGCAAAGATAACAAACGTATCGGCTACGGTGCCGTTGGTGATGAAGCACTTGGAGCCGTTGAGCACATAGTGGTCGCCCTCGAGGACAGCGGTGGTCTGCTGGCCGGAGGCGTCGGTGCCGGCGCCGGGCTCGGTCAGACCGAAGGCGCCGATCTTGCGGCCGGACAGCAGGTCGGGCAGATACTTCTGCTTCTGCGCCTCGGTGCCGTGCTCGAAGATGGGGGCGCAGCACAGGGAGGTGTGGGCGGACACAATAACTGCCGTGGTGCCGCAGACCTTGGCCAGCTCCTCAACACACATGACATAGGAGAGGACGTCTCCGCCTGCACCGCCGTACTCCTTGGGGAAGTAGATGCCCATCATGCCGAGCTTCGCCATCTTCTCCACGGTCTCCATGGGGAAGCGCTCTTCCTCATCGATCTCCTGGGCGAGGGGCTTGACTTCGTTCTCGGCAAATTCACGGTACATCTTGCGGACCATCTCTTGCTCTTTAGTCAGATGAAAATCCATTTTGCAGTCCTCCTGTTTATTTTACTTGGGGGGAACGCCGGAGCCCTGAACTTTTCCTGCCGGCCGGACCCAGGACGCAGGCGTGGGGTCAGGGATTCGCGCCGCCTGTTCTTCTGACGGCCGGCATCAGCCAGCCCGTCCGGCAGAACCCGCAGCGAAGGTTTAAGCCCCCTGCTGCGTCAGTTCACGTTTGAGCAGCACAGACTTGTATCATGGGGGATTATACGCTTTTTCATATGTCATTGCAAGAATGCAAAACTGTTGATTTCAGTATATTTTGCCCCCTTCTCAGGGGGGTGTTTTTGTGCAATATGCTGTATTTCTGCCCCTTCAGACCCCCTTTTTCCTGTATATACTGTCAAAGTCTCCCTGATTATCGAAAAAATCCGCCGTTTCATGCAGAAAAAGCATAAAACGGCGGAAAAAGTGCCTATTTCTTGGAGTAATCGTAGAATCCCCTGCCGGTCTTCCGGCCCAGCAGACCGCCGCGGACCATCTTCTTCAGCAGGTAGGTGGGGCGGTACTTGGAGTCGCCGAACTCGGAGTAGAGGGTCTCCATGATGGCCAGAACCACGTCCAGACCGATGAAGTCCCCCAGAGCCAGGGGACCCATGGGGTGGTTGGCGCCCAGCCGCATGGACTTGTCGATGTCCTCCACGGAGGCCGCGTTGGTCTCCACCAGACCGATGGCGTCGTTGATCATGGGGATGAGCAGCTTGTTGACCACGAATCCCGGGGACTCCTTGACCTCCACGGGCTCCTTGCCCAGCGCCCTGGCCAGGTCGTAGGCGAAGTGGAAGGTCTCGTCGGGGGTGTTGATGCCCCGGATGATCTCCACCAGCTTCATGCTGGTAACCGGGTTGAAGAAGTGCATGCCGATGAGGTTGTGCTTCAGACCGTATGCCATGTCGGTGATGGGCAGAGAGGAGGTGTTGGATGCAAAGATGGTGCTCTCCTTGCAGATGCCGTCCAGCTGCTTGAGCAGTGTCTTCTTGGTGGCCATGTCCTCCTTGACGGTCTCGATGACCAGGTCGGCGTCCGCCGCGGCCTCAGTCTCATCCACCAGGATGCGGCTCATGATGCCGTCCTTCTCAGCCTGGTCCATGCGTCCCCGGTCAACCCGGCTCTGCAGAGTCCTGTCCAGGTTGTCCCTGTGCTTCTGGGCGGACTGCACGCTGCTGGCGTACAGAAGGGTGGTATGGCCGTTGGCGGCGAAAACCTGGGCAATGCCGCTGCCCATGGTCCCGGCGCCGAATACTGCTACTTTCATGTGTGAGGGTTCCTCCTGTTCATAAGATGCCGCCGGACAGTCCGGCAGCTCAGCCGGATGACCGGCCCCCGCTCTCGCAGGCAAGTATAGCCGTTTCTTCCGGACATGGCAAGAGAGAAGCTGCACAAACTGCAGGCGGTTTCGCCTCCTGCGATGCAGCACTGCGCCTTCCCTCAGCCTCTGAAAAGGCTGTCGATGCCGTGTTCCCGCAGCATCTCCACGATGTCCTCGGTCCGCGTGCACCCGAACTTCCGCAGGAGGCTGCGGATCTGGGTCTTCACTGTGACGGTCTCCGTACAGCGGATCACGGAGATCTCCCTGGCCGACCGGCCCTCCAGCAGGAGCTTGACCAGGTCATGCTCCGCCGGGGTCAGGTCCGGCACCGCCTGCACATACCAGCTGAAGCTGCGCTCCGCCACCCGCAGGCGCCGGAATTCCCGCAGGACGGTCTCCTGGACCGCCGGGTCCAGGTCCGTCTCCCCCGCCTGCAGGCGGCGCACATGGTCCGCCGTCTCCTCCGGGCTGCTGTCCCAGGGGAGGAAATCCGATGCCCCCGCATCCAGCACGTCCAGCATCAGGTTTCTGTCCCCGGCGGGGCCGGCGCAGAGGATCTTCAGCTCCGGCCGCTGTTCCAGAAGGTCCCGGATCTTGTCCGGACCCCCCTGGTCTTCCGGCGCCAGGACCAGGACATCAAAGCCGTCCCCGTCCTGCAGGCAGATGTCCTCCGCCGTGCTGAGCTTCCGGCACAGCTGCGCTCTCTTCTCCGCACTCTCCGCCTGTACTGCAACCCGGATCATTCCCCGTGACCTCCCCTCAGGCAAACGTCAGTTTTCCAGATTCTAACAGACCTGCCTGACCCTGTCAACCGGTTTTCATGTTCCGTTTTTGTAAAAAGTTGCTTTTTCTCCATATTCTTTTGCTGTGTTTTCATTTCTTCTGATTTGATATTATTTCCGGTTTTCCACAGTCTTTCAGGGTGTTCATTCTCAGCCTGCTGCATCCGGGTGCATAAAAGAGGCCTGCCCGGGAGCAGGTCTCCTGTTCTGTTCCCTATGCAGACACGCCGCCCACCAGGGGCTGGTCGTACCGGAACAGCACCTCGTTGAGCTTGAAGATGTCGTAGTTGCCGGTCTGAATGAAGAACTTGACAATGACGTCGAAGACGCTGGACCCGCTGAAGGCATAGCCGGCCCTGCGGATCAGGTCCTGGGTCTCCTCCAGGTTCAGTTCCAGGGCCAGGGCAAAGGCCACCGCCGTCGGCTTGGAGGGCCGGTAGTCCGGGTTGTTGCGGATCTTGGAGAAGAGCTTCCGGTCCACGTTGGCCTTCCTGTACACCTCCGGGTCCTTCTTCCCGCTCCGGTCGATGAGCTTCAGCAGGGTCTCGGAGAATCCCGCGTCCAGATGCTTCAGCAGGTAGTCGAGGTCCTCAGGGAGCGCCACGGCCGCCGCTTCCTGCAGAAGAA
>CAYYHY010000104.1:3714-9013 GCA_964471855.1 uncultured Oscillospiraceae bacterium
GCCTCCAGGTCTCTCCTTCTCCGCGGCGCCTGCGGCGCCGTCCTGCGCCCGTGGGCCGGTCTCTTCCGGCCGGCTGCCTTCTTCTCTCCGCCTGTGTCCTTCGCGGCTCTCCCGGGCAGGCCCTTCGGGGGAGCGGAACTGACACTCTGCAGATCCAGAATGCTCCCCCCGGGAATGCCGAAGGTCCGTCTCTCCCGTCCCGCTGTCACCCGGGGGTTCTCCTCCGGGCTGTACTCATGGTGCAGCAGGGCCTGGGCCTGCTCCTCGTCGATGAAGTTCTGCACCTGGCGGCACAGGCTCTCCGAGACAGCGACGCTGTTCCGGTCCAGCACCACCAGGGTGATCATCATGTCGTGCTCTTCCAGGAAGTCCCGGAATGCGGAGACCGCCGTATCCAGGGCCAGCTCTCTCGGCATCCCGTAGTTCCCCGTGGACAGAAGGGGGAAGGCCACCGACCGGCATTTCTTTCCGGCGGCCAGCTCCAGCGCTCTGTCGTAGCACCTGCGGACCAGCGCCGCCTCGTCCCGGTCTCCGCCCTCCCAGGGCACCCCCACCGCGTGGATCACATACTTCGCCTTCAGCTGGTAGGCGGGGGTAATGGCGGCAGACCCGGCGGGGATGTCCCCCACTTTCTTCCTGGCCGCCAGCAGCTTCGGACCCGCCTTCTCGTGGATGGCTGCATCCACCCCCAGCCCGATCTCCGGGCGGGGATTGGCGGTGTTGACGATGGCGTCCGCCTCAAACTCCGCTATGTTTCCCCGGACTATTTCAAAGGGCATCTTCCGCTCCCTCTCCCTTCACAAAAACAAGCCGTTCCCTGTCCGACCGCTCCCGGCAGAAGCGGTACCCCAGGATCCGGAACTCCCGCAGGTCCTCCGGCCTGCTGATTCCGTTCTCCGCCATCCAGCGGACCATGCTGCCTCTGGCCATCTTGGCAGGGGCTCCCTTCTCGATCACCTTCCCGCCCTTCTCCTCCCCGAAGATGCAGGTGACATGCGCCACGGAGGAGGGAAGGCGGGGGAGCACCGCCCGGCTGTACTCCCGGGAGGCCAGGTCGATGACGCAGTCCGTCTCCCCGGCCAGGCTCTCTGCCAGGGTGCCGCCCCAGAACTCGTACAGGTTCCGGCAGCCGTCCGCCTGCAGCTTTGCCCGCATCTCCAGCCGGTAGGGGGCCACCCCGTCGAAGGGCCGCAGCAGCCCGTAGAATCCGGACACGATCCGCAGCCGGCTGCGCACGTAGTCCAGCTCTCTGTCTGTAAACACCCCCGGGGCCATGTAGCGGTAGGCCAGACCGCTGTAGCACATCAGCGCCGGAGTCAGCCTCTGCTCCAGGTCCATGTCCGCAAGAAGCTCCATCCCCTGGGCCAGGATGCGGGGGCTGCACTGCCACAGCTCCTGCAGTTCCTCCCCTGTCATGCTCCGCATGGCCTCCAGCAGGATGCGGGTCCGGGGCAGGAACCGGGGCATGGACTCCGGCGCAAAGCCGTCCAGATCCCGGTGCATCTGGCGGGCCGGCGAAATGATGATTTTCACAGCTGCCTCCTGTCCCCGGTGCGCAGAAAGGGAGCGGATCCCATGCCCTCTCCGGGCGGAACCCGCTCCCGGGATTTCACAGAACGCCGAACAGGTCCTCCCATCCGGACTGGGTGATGATCCGGTCGCTGGGTCTGTCTGCATTCTCCAGCATCCGGTCGATCCTGCTGGCGATGGCCACGTCCGCAAAGCGGTCCATGTCGATGCCCCGCAGGGAGAAGAACATGAGGGGATCCTCGTCCAGGCGGCTGCCCACCCCGTAGAGGGTGGCCGCCACATGCTTGCACATCACGGCCCAGTCGGGGCAGCTGCAGCGGAAGGAGATCTCCCGGGGGGTGGGGAAGAGCCCGCCCTTTCCTGTAAAGACGTCCTTCATCTCCTCCGGAAATGTGCCCGACACCAGGCTCTCCAGGGACTCGATGCGCTCGGTGCAGCGGTCGATGATCTCGTCGCAGCGCTGCTGGGACAGGGGGCTGATGCGGATCTCCACCTTGTAGGGGGTGCTGCGGGTGCCCTGCACCCTGGCGTCGATCTTCCCCTGCTTGATCTGCAGGTCCACCACGGCGCCGCTGCGCACATAGCGCTGACCCCGGGGGAGGCGGCTCTCATAGTCGGCGTACCGCTCCAGGTTCTCGCACCAGGCCCGGCCCCACCAGCTCTTTGCCACCTCCCTGCCCCGGACGATCACCGGGTGCATGGTCTTGCCCTTCTCCTGCGCCTTGCGGGCGGTCGCCTCCGCCTTGGTCCGGATCTCCTCCACAGTGGGCTGGGAGTAGTAGACCTCATTCCAGTATTTCCGCTTAGCCACAGCCGGCACCTCCTCAGTCCAGGGTCAGGAGCGAGATCAGCTCCTCGTTGCTCAGCTCCGTGATCCACTTCTCGCCGCCGGAGCCGATGACGTTCTCCGCCAGCTCCTTCTTGGAGTTGATGAGGGCGTCGATCTTCTCCTCAATGGAGCCCCGGCATACGAACTTGTGCACAAACACGTTCTTCTGCTGGCCGATGCGGAAGGCCCGGTCGGTGGCCTGGTTCTCCACCGCGGGGTTCCACCAGCGGTCGAAGTGCACCACATGGTTGGCCTTTGTCAGGTTGAGACCGGTGCCGCCCGCCTTCACGGAGAGCACCAGGTAGGGCACATAGGCGTCGCTCTGGAACCGCTCCACGATGGTGTTGCGCTCCCCCACGGAGACGGAGCCGTGGATAACCCCGCCCCGGCAGTGGAAGACCTCCGCCAGGAAGTCGTCCAGGTAGCCGGTGATCTCCTTGAACTGGGTAAACACCAGCATCCGCTCCCGCTTCTCGTAGATGGTCTCCGCCAGGGAGCGGAGCATCTCGAACTTGCCGCTGGCCGAGGGGCTGTATTCCTTCTGGCCCAGGTACTGGTCCGGGTGGTTGCAGATCTGCTTCAGGTGGAGGATCAGGGAGAGCACCAGACCCCGGCGCTCGATGCCCTCGCTCTCCAGCACCTTCTTCTGCATGTCCCTCACCAGCTGGCGGTAGAGGACCACCTGCTTCTTGGACATCTCGACGTAGTCCACCTGCTCCGTCTTCTCCGGCAGGTCGGAGATGATGTTCCGGTCCGTCTTGACCCGGCGCAGCAGGAAGGGGGCGATCATGTTCTTCAGCCGGGCATACCCCTCGGGCCGGTCCTCCAGGCCGGAGCAGAAGCCCCGGAACTCCTGGGAACTGCCCAGCAGCCCCTTGTCCAGGAAGTCGAAGAGGGACCAGAGGTTGGTCAGGTTGTTCTCGATGGGGGTGCCGGTCATGGCGATGCGCATCCGGCTCTGCAGGGTCTTCAGACGCCTGGTCTGCTGGGCCACGGGGTTCTTGATGGCCTGGGCCTCATCCAGGATCAGGCAGTCCCAGACGACCCTGGACAGGCTCTCGATGGTGACCGCCATGCGGTAGGTTGTGATGGTCAGAAACGCATGGGTGGTCTGGAAACGTTCATTGAGCACCTTGGAACTGGCGCCGTGGAGAATCTCCACCGGCATCCCGGGCACAAAGCGCTGGGCCTCACGCTGCCAGTTGCCCAGCAGGGAGGCCGGCACCACCAGCAGAACCCGGGCCTCCGGCTTCTCCTGCCGCATCTGCTCCAGGAACGCAAGGATCTGCACCGTCTTGCCCAGGCCCATGTCGTCCGCCAGGCAGGCGCCGAACCCCAGCCGGTTCATAGCCAGCAGCCAGTTGAATCCGTTGTACTGATAGGGGCGCAGCTGTCCGCAGAAGCTCTGCGGCGTCTCCGTCTTCTCCATGGCGGAGGGGTTGCGCAGGGTCTGCATCAGACCGCCCAGCCACTTGCCGTTGGTTATGATGGGACCAACGTCCGCCTCCTGCTCCTTTGTGTCCCCCAGCTGTCCGGTGAGCTGCGCCCGCAGGGCCTCCACAAGGGTGAGGTCGGTCTCCTCGCTCTTCATCATCTCCAGGAGCTCCTGAAGCTTGGCGTGGTTGACCTCCACCCAGCGGCCCTTCAGGAAGGCCAGACCCTCTGTCCGGGCCAGCAGGTCCTGGATCTCCTCCTCTGTCAGAGGCACGCCGTTGACCGTCAGGCTTGGGACCGTGTGGAGCAGGGTGTTCAGACCCATCATGGAGGGCTGGTCCTCCCCCAGCTTCACCGTCACTGCCACGCTGGAGTTGCGCCGTCTCCACCAGTTGGGTATCCGGCAGCAGATGCCTGCGGCCTCCAGGTCCGGGACATCCTGCAGGAACTGGTAGGCCTCGTCCGCGGTGAGATAGAGGGGATGGAACAGCTCGCCGCTGACCATGAATTTCCCGATGAGCTTGGAGGCCTCCGCGGCCTTCTCCAGGCAGGAGAGCAGCTCCAGCAGCTTCTGCCGCTCCCCGGAGAACTCGGTCAGTGCATACTGGAGCGGCGTATGGCGGATCCGCTTGTCCTCCGTCTGCGTGGCGTAGGTAGCCAGAAAGGCGAAGGGGTACTCGGGCACATCCTCGTCGCTCTTCAGGGCGCCGGCGTTGTCCACCAGGTGGAAGAAGATGCGCTCCGGAACCAGCAGCTTCTTATTCTTCTCCGCCAGATACTTGGCCACCTTGCCGTCGTAGCCGGCGATCTCCTTCCGGAACACCTCGCACAGCCTGCTGTACTGCTCCCGGATCCAGCCCTCGGTCACATGCTCTGATCCCAGGACGAAAGGCACAGAGTCCAGCAGAACGCGGACCGTCTCCTCCTCGCACTCCACCACAGTCAGCTCCCTGGCCAGCTCCAGGCCGGGGGAGGCAGCCAGATCTTCTGCAAACTGCTCCGCCAGCTGACAGAGGTAGATGCCGGCAGGGTCAAAGCACGCCGGCCGGTCTGCAAAAGCCAGGGCGTAGAGCGTCTCGTAGGGGGCCTTCACAAAGTCGTCCCGCCATTTCACCGTCGTCTCTTCGCTGACAGGCACGCCGTCGTCGATCCGGAACCCGTCCTCTGTGATCAGGAATGCAACCTTTTCCATATCCCGCTCCAATCTGCCGATATGTCCCGGCAATGTACAATCTTTTTCCAATATTACCACATTGTATCAGATATTTCAACCATTTTCTGCATCCGGGGCTGAACTGTTTCCCCCGGGGAACCCTGACCGTCTCCCCGGACTGCCCGGCGGGGGCCGGTCCTCTGTCCGGGATGGAAAATTCACAGAAAGTTCATGTCTGTTTCATGCTTCCGCCACAGCGCTCTGGTATCATGCTCACTGCAGGACGACATGCGATACTCCATTTCTCCCTCTCCTTTTACACACAAGGCGGACGCCTCCGATAAGCCGGTCGG
>CAYYHY010000105.1:0-8944 GCA_964471855.1 uncultured Oscillospiraceae bacterium
CCCCGGTACCGGGACGTTCGTGGCGCTGATTCGTATCTGGACCGCCGGAGTCTTCCACACCCTCCCACGGGAGGTGCTGCACCACCCGGAGAGGGCAGTTCTGCTTTTCCGGCAGTCCCTGCATGGATTCTTCAGCCTACAGTTCCGGGGTCTCCTGGCTGCTCCGCTCCGGTGCCGCCGGAAGGTTCTCCGTTCCCGCCGGAGGGTTCCCCGTTGCCCCCGCCGCCGGGCTCTTCGTTGCCGCCGCCGGAGGGTTCATCATTGCCGCCCGGGGTATCGGTTCCCCCGGGGGTGTCCGTCCCGGAGCTGTCGGAATCGTCCGGCTTCTCGGAGGAGTCGCCGGTGTCCCCGCCGGAGGGTCTTCCGCTGTGGGCCGTGCAGACGCCTCTGCCGTAGCCGCCGTTCCGGTAGCTCTCGTCGGCCGCATAGGCGCCGGGGATCTCTTCCCGCTCATACCAGGGGTAGCACACCCGGTAGAGACCGGAGCTGGGACAGTTGGGACCGGCCCGTCTTCCGCTGGCCCGGCATATGACGGCGGTGTGGTCCGGGGTGTGGACGTTGCACTCCTCGGTGGGCACGTCGTCCTCGAAGACCATGCCCTTGACCGCGCGGCTGCCCCGGGGATCCGAGTGGCAGTAGGGCGTGGCCAGCAGTCCGCTGTCTTTGCAGTAGGTGACCTCCACCTGTCCGCCGGGATCCGGGAACTCCTTGTCCTCCAGGCCCTCGTGGATCTCCGTCATCAGCTTGTGCCAGAGGGGCAGAGCCGGAGACACGGTGAAGCGCTCGTTTCTGGGGTAGCCGGTCCAGACAGCGCAGGTGTAGTATGGCGTGTATCCGATGAACCAGCGGTCAAACTGGCTGCTGGTGGTGCCGGTCTTGCCGGCGCAGTGCATCCCCTGCAGCCCGTAGCCGTAGCCGGTGCCGGACCGGTCGGCGATCACGTTCTGGAGCATCTCGTTCATGTACCAGGCCGTGGACTCCTTGAGGATGGGGGTCTGGTCCGGAGGATTGTCCAGCAGCATGACCTCCTTGTCCCCCACCATCTGGGTGATCTTGCTGTAGGTGCGGGAGGGCTGGTATACGCCGCTGTTGGGGAAGGTCATGAAGGCCTCCGCCATGTCCCGGGTGCAGACGCCCAGGGTGAGACCGCCCATGGCCATGGAGGATGTGCTGATGTCGCTGTGGACCTCGCCGTCCACCATCAGCTCCTCCACCAGGTCGATATCGTAGTTGTCCTGTACGAAGTTGAAGCTGGCCTCCGGCGTGACGTAGTCGTTGATAATGCGCACCGCCATGGTGTTCACCGACTCTGTCAGGCCCCGCATTACGGTGCTCAGCCCCTGGTAGCTGCTGGAGCCGGAGTTGGTGGGCCAGGGTCTGCCGTCAAATACCTGGTAGGGGTAGTCGTCCACCACGGAGATGGGGGTGATGAGACCCATCTCAATGGCCGGGGAGTATACGGCGATGGGCTTGATGGAGGATCCCGGCTGGTCCTGGCCCTCGTTTGCCCGGTTGGACCACAGGTTTCCTGTCTTCTCGTCAAACTGCCCCACGATGGCCGCCACCGTTCCCGTGCTGTTGTCCAGGATGGTGACGGAGGACTGCATCAGCTGTCCCGAGGGGGAGGTGTAGTTCAGGTTGGAGCGGTCCAGGTAGATGTTCTCGGCGATGGCCTGCACCTGGGGATTCAGGCAGGTGTAGATGCGCAGACCGCCCATCTCCATGGCCTGGGTAATGCGGGCGTCCGACCACTGCAGCCGCTCCTTCAGGTCCCTGCGGACGTCGGAGAGCACAGTCTCCTCATACCAGCTGTATACCCGGTCGTCGTCCGGGGCGTTCTCCGGCTTGGCCTCGGTGAAGACCAGCTCCTGGGCCTTGGCCTCGTCGCACTCCGCCTGGCTGATGTAGCCGCACTCCACCATCTTGTCCAGCACCAGTCCCTGGCGCCACTTGTTCCACTGCTTCGTGTCCCAGATCTCCCCTGTGGAGGTGGCGATCTTGGCGCTGGAGTAGGGACTGTACTTGGAGGGGTTGTTGGTGATGCCGATGAGGCTGGCGCACTCCGCCAGAGTCAGCTCGCTGACCGGCTTGCCGAAGTACTTCAGGGAGGCCGCCCCCACCCCCTGGCATCCGCTGCCCAGGGGTATGATGTTGAGGTACCAGAGCAGGGTGTCCTCTTTGGAGTTGTTCTGGGTGAAGCGGAGCGCCCGGACAATCTCCGTGACCTTCCGCTTGACCGTGGTCTCGTTGTAGTTGGTCTGGTTCTTGATGAACTGCTGGGTGATGGTGGAGCCGCCTATGATGTCGTCCCCGGTGAACATGGCGAGAACGGCGGCGCCGGTCCGCTTCCAGTCCACCCCGGGGTGCTCGTAGAACCGCTCGTCCTCAATGGCCACCGCGGCGTCCTTCAGGTTCTGGGGGATCTCCTCCCAGTTGGCCCAGGAGGCCGTGGTGGAGCTGGCCAGGGGCACCAGTTCCTCGTCCTGGCCGCTGTCCGGGTTGTGGTACAGCATGACGCTGTTGGCGCCGAACACCACATCGTCCATGCTCAGGTCGGCGATGGGGAAGATGATGGTGCGGATGTAGACCGCTGCGAAGAGCAGCAGAATGGCGCCGGTGCACATGCCCACCAGCATGAAGGTGCCGGCCACCTTGAAGCAGCCCGTCATGAAGGGGTGTCCGGTTTTCACCGGCTTCTTTTTCTTCTTTCTGCCGGTGGATTTTTTCTTCTTCTTTTTCGGGGGCTGGTCCCCGCTGTCCTGACCCGGGGCGTAGCGGGAGGGGTAGTCGCTGTCCTCGTAGAGGGACTCCTCCTCTTCCTCCTCATCGTCGTCGTACCAGCCGCCGTCCTCTTCCCCGTCATCGTAGTAGTCATCGTCATCATAGCTGCCCTGATCGTAGCTGCTGATGCCGTCGTTGTACTGGTCGTAGTCGTCCTCATACTCATCCCGGCCCCGGGGGCGGGAGTCGTAGCCGTCGTCGTAAACGCTGTCTCCGAAGATGTCCCGCTCCAGGAACGGATCGTCTCCGAAGATATCATCCATATTGAAGTCGTCCGGACCTCTTCTGTCTGCCACGTCTCTACCTCCATTCGGAACCGCCGAAGCGGTGTCTGCGTCCGATGCGCCCTGCCATGCCCGGGGCGCAGGAAGCATATACGCGGTCAATTATACCAGAAAAGCGGCACTTGACAACCCCCGGAGGGAATTTTGACTGCGGCCGGCAGCGCCGGCGGGACTGGAGGTCAGGGTCTTCCTGCCGGAATGCAGGCTCCCGGACGCATGTGCCGGACCGCCTCCTGCGCTGCAGCTGCCTGCGGACCAGAAAACTCCCCCCGGCCCGGAGCCGGAGGGAGTCCTGAGAATCAGGTTTCGCGGTGCATGCCGCAGTGTGCGCAGTCCCCGTCACAGCCGGAGCAGGACTTCCCTGAACGGTGGTCCTTCCAGAGGGAGCGGGCTGCCAGGATCACGGCCGCCAGTACGCAGCCGCCGACAATGAAATTCATCAAAGCGGGACACGCCTCCCATATGCATTACATCTGCACGCCGGCCCCGTGCACGGAGCGGACGCCCAGCCGGTGTCCCTCCTCCGGCTGGCTGCCCTTGCGGAGCAGGAGCCAGATCAGAACGCCCAGGGCTGCCACAGCGACGACTGTAAACACGCCGAAGGTGGCCTCGCCGGTGAACAGTCCGCCGATCTGGTATACAATCATGCTGATCACATAGGCGAAGGCGCACATGTATCCGATGGCACCCAGGGTCCATTTCCAGTTGTTCATCTCCCGCTTGATGGCGCCCATGGCGGCGAAGCAGGGGGCGCACAGCAGGTTGAACACCATGAAGGAGTAGGCGGTGACAGGACCGAAGTCCGCAGCCACCAGGGTCCAGATGGGGCTGGAGTCCTCCATCAGGTCCACGGCGCCGCTGTACTGGTAGAGCACGCCGAAGGTGTTGATGACCTCTTCCTTTGCGATGAGACCGGTGAAGGTTGCCACAGTGGCCTTCCAGGCCATGGCCCCGTGCCAGCCCAGAGGATAGAAGATCCAGGCGACGGCGCTGCCGATGGCAGCCAGCAGGGAGTGGTTGTTGTCCTCCACGGCCTGGAACACGCCGTCCACAAAGCCGTAGCCCTGGAGGAACCAGAGGACGATGGAGGAGATGAGCACCACGGTGCCGGCCCGCTTGATAAAGGACCAGCCCCGCTCCCAGGTGGCCCGGAGCACGTTGCTCAGGGACGGAACGTGGTAGGCGGGAAGCTCCATGACAAAGGGGGCGGGCTCCCCGGCAAAGGCCTTGAACTTCTTGAGGATGATGCCGGATACAACCACGGCGGCGATGCCGATGAAGAAGGCGGAGACCGCCACCAGGGGGGAGTTTCCAAAGATGGCGCCGGCGAAGAGCCCGATAATGGGCATCTTGGCGCCGCAGGGGATGAAGCAGGTGGTCATGATGGTCATCTTCCGGTCCCTGTCCTGCTCAATGGTCCGGGAAGCCATGATCCCCGGGACGCCGCAGCCGGTAGCCACCAGCATGGGGATGAAGCTGCGGCCGGAGAGACCGAAGCGGCGGAAGAGCCGGTCCATGATGAAGGCGACTCTGGCCATGTAGCCCACGTCCTCCAGGATGGCCAGCAGGAAGCAGAGCACCAGGATCTGGGGCACGAAGCCCAGGACCGCGCCCACGCCGGCCACAATGCCGTCCTGGATGAGGCCGTACAGCCAGTCGGCCACCACAGGCTCGCCGGCGGAGTTGAGCAGGATTTTGTCAAAGAACCCGGGGACGATCTCCCCGAAGAGCACGTCGTTGGCCCAGTCCGTACCGATGGTGCCGATGGAGATGCTCCAGCTGCCCATTGCGATGGCGTAGATGACAAACATCACCACCGCAAAGATGGGGATGGCCAGCACCCGGTTGGTGACAATGCGGTCAATTTTGTCTGACGTGGAAAGACCCCTGGGCTTCTTCTTCAGCACCCGCCCGATGATGGAGGTGATGAACTCGTAGCGCTGGTTGGTAATGATGGACTCGGTGTCGTCGTCCAGCTCCTCTTCCACCTCTGAGATGATCCGGTTCAGGTCCTCCGTGATGTCCAGCTTCGGAGCCGTCTCCTCCATGACCTTCTCGTCCTGTTCGAAGAGCTTCACGGCATACCAGCGCAGCTGCTGGTCCGGAACCTTTCCGGCTATGAGCTTCTCAATCTCCTGCACCGCCTGCTCCACGCTGCTCTCAAAGCAGTTTCGCCGGGGCTCCGCGGGGCCGGATTTCCCCGCCTCCACGGCGGCGGCGTACAGGTCCTTCAGGCCGGTGCCCTTGAGGGCGGACACGGGAATGACCGGACAGTGCAGCTCCTTCGACAGCGCTTCCGCGTCGATTCTGTCCCCGTTCTTCTCCACCAGGTCCATCATGTTCAGCGCCACCACCACGGGGATGCCCAGCTCCATCAGCTGGGTGGTCAGGTAGAGGTTGCGCTCGATGTTGGTGGCGTCCACCAGGTCGATGACCGCATCCGGCCTGTCCTGCAGCAGGCAGTTCCGGCTCACCACTTCCTCCAGCGTATAGGGGGACAGGGAGTAGATGCCGGGCAGGTCTGTCACTGTGACATCCGGATACCCCTTCAGCTTCCCTTCCTTCTTCTCAACGGTCACCCCGGGCCAGTTGCCCACGTGCTGCGCAGCGCCGGTCATGGCGTTGAACAGCGTGGTCTTGCCGCAGTTGGGGTTGCCCGCCAGTGCGATTTTCATGCATTCCTCTCCTCTCGGTTCCTCTTTTCCGCGTTAGATGCAGCTGACTGCTGGGTGCGAGGCATTAGCGGCCGCTAACACCCCGTCTTAAAAAAACAGGCGGATCACTCCACCAGAACCATGTCTGCGTCCGCCCTGCGCAGGGAGAGCTCGTAGCCCCGCACGGTGAGCTCCACCGGGTCCCCCAGCGGCGCCACCTTGCGCACAAAGATGCTGGTTCCCTTGGTAATGCCCATGTCCATGATGCGGCGCTTCACGGCGCCGTCCCCCTGCAGTCTTTTGACCACTACGGTCTCCCCCACAGCGGCCTGCCTGAGTGTTCTGCTCACAACTGACTGCTCCTCTCCTCTCTCCCCCGGAAAACCGGGGGAGAGGTCTTATACAAGAATGCGGTTCGCCATGGCCCGGCTCAGGGCCACCCGGCTCTCCTTCACATTGACAATCAGATTTCCGCCCGTCTCGGACACTACGGTGACCATGCTGCCCGTCACAAAGCCCATGCTCTCCAGAAACCTGCGGATCTCGTCCTTCCCCTTGACCGCCTTGATGCAGACGCTGGTTCCGGGGGGTGAAAATGTCAGCGGCATGACAGTATGCTCCTTTCCTGCAGCGGCGCTGCCGCTGTTAGTCCCTGCTAATGCCGGGTACGGCTTGAGTTTACCATGGCTAACATTTGTTGTCAACGGCTAACGGGAGATTTTTTTGCCCCGGGCAGCGTTTTGTCGAAACTGCACCGGCAGGGGGCGGCAGGAGGCGTCTCCGGAGGGCAGAATGAACAGTTCCCTGCCGCCCCATCCGGAAAATCAACTTTCTGCTTGCATTGACCTCCTCTTTGTGGTATAAAGGGGGAACAATTGCAAGGAACGGGAAAATGATGAGCTTTCGCTTCCCAGAGAGGGGCGGCCGCCGGCTGAAAGCCGCCCTGGAGCGTGTCATCTGGTTCGCCCGGGAGCAGTCCGTGAGAGCGGAACGGCAGCCCTCCGTTACCGGGGCCTGAGAGTGTGCGCCTTCGGGCGCAAATGCGGGTGGTACCGCGGAAGGTTTGCCTTTCGTCCCGGATGGCGGGATGGAGGGCTTTTCTGCTGTCTGCCCCCTTCTGTCATTAATCAAATCCTGATTATAAGGAGTTAATTGCGCATGAGCATGAAAGAACAGCTGGCTGTCATCCGGCAGGAGGCCCTGGAGGCCTTCGAAGCCGCAGAGGATCCTGCCGCCCTGGACGCCCTGCGGGTGAAATACCTGGGCAAGAAGGGCGAACTCACCGCCGTGCTGAAGCAGATGGGGAAGCTCTCCCCCGCCGAGCGCCCCGCCATGGGCCAGCTGGCCAATGAGGTCCGGGCCGCCCTGGAGGGCGCCATCGAGTCCACTTCCAGGCGTCTGGAGGAGGAGGCGCTGGAGGCCCGCCTGAAGGCGGAGGCCGTGGACGTCACCGTCCCCGGCCGGGCCCCTGTCATGGGGCACAGGCACCCCATGTACATCGCCCTGGACGAGATCAAGGACATCTTTGTAGGCATGGGCTTCACGGTCCTGGACGGGCCCGAGGTGGAGCTGGCCACCTACAACTTCGACAAGCTCAACGCCGGCGAGGGCCACCCCTCCCGGGACTGGTCCGACACCTTCTACTTTGACCGGGACAGCCGGGTCATGCTCCGCTCCCAGACCTCCCCCATGCAGGTCCGGGCCATGGAAACCATGCCCCTTCCCATCCGCATCATCGCCCCCGGCCGGGTGTACCGGAAGGACGAGGTGGACGCCACCCACTCCCCCATGTTCCACCAGGTGGAGGGCATGGTGATTGACAGAGGCGTTACCATGGCGGACCTGAAGGGGACCCTGAACACCGTGGTGGAGCAGCTCTACGGGGCAGGCACAAAGACCCGCTTCCGCCCCCACCACTTCCCCTTTACGGAACCCTCCTGCGAGATGGACGTGCAGTGCCACAAGTGCGGCGGCGCCGGCTGCCCCACCTGCAAGGGCGAGGGCTGGATTGAGCTGCTGGGGGCCGGCATGATCCACCCCAGGGTGCTGGAGATGTCCGGCATCGACAGCGAGGAGTACACCGGCTGGGCCTTCGGCATCGGCCTGGAGCGCACCGCCATGCGCCGCTTCAAGATTGCAGACCTGCGGCTCATCTTCGAAAACGACGTCCGCTTCCTGGAACAGTTCTGACTGTTCGGTGCTTAATAAAGGAGTCTCATACATGAACTTATCACGCAAGTGGCTGAATGAATTCGTTGAAGTGGACGCGGACGACAGGGCCTTCTCCGACGCCATGACCCTCTCCGGCTCCAAGGTGGAGCTGACCCATGATCTGGGGGAGGGGATCTCCAATGTGGTGGCCGGCCGCATCCTCTCCATGGAGAAGCACCCCAACTCCGACCACATGTGGGTCTGCCAGGTGGACATCGGCGGGGAGGCCCCGGTCCAGATCGTCACAGGGGCCTGGAACGTGCACGCCGGGGACCTGGTCCCCGTGGCAAAGGACAACTCCTGGCTCCCCGGGGGGAAGCACATCACCCGGGGCAACCTGCGGGGCGTCAAGTCCAAGGGCATGCTCTGCTCCATGAAGGAGCTGAACGTGGACGAGCGGGACTTCCCCTACGGGGTGATCACAGCGGCTGCCCTGCTGAACGACTACCATCCCATCAATCCGGAGAAGCCCTCCATCCCCGCCGACATTCAGCCCGGCGACAAAGTGTTCGGTCCTGTCATCTGCGCCGGCGCCGGGGCGGTGGAGTACGCCGGAGGCGGGAAGTGGACCGTCTCCCTGAACTGGAAGGACGGGGGCACCGACGTCGTCACCCCCTGCCAGAACATCCACGCCGGGGATCTGGTGGCTTTCAATACAAAGACCCGGACCATCTGCACCCTCAGCGACCTGCGGGCGGAGCAGCGGGAGTTCCCCAACTGCATCACCGACGGCATCTTTGTCCTCCAGGAGGAGGGGGTCAGCCCCGGGGACGACATAAAGCCCGTGATCGGGGCAGATGACCACGTGGTGGAGTTCGAGATCACACCCAACCGCCCCGACTGCCTCTCCGTCATCGGTCTGGCCCGGGAGGTCTCCGCCACCTTCAATGTTCCCCTGAAGCTCCACGACCCCGTGGTGAAGGGCGGCGGTCCCGGCAGCCTCATCGATCTGCTGGACGTGGAGACCCCGGCTGCGGACCTGTGCCCCCGCTACACGGCCCGGATGGTTCGCAA